>JAWBZV010000005.1:56954-78088 GCA_038865865.1 Bathyarchaeia archaeon
CCCAGGGCTGGCAAACCTTCACAATAAAAAGGAGATATTCGAAAAAGTTTACGCCAAAACTTTCTCAACCATTAACCCGGAAAATGTTTATCCTCAACCCAAAGTGCATGTTAAGGAGGGTCAGCTGGAAATCCCAGAGTTCTATGATACCGTGCAAACCCTTGATCAAACAGTGGACGTTGACTACTACGTTCCTGGATGCCCACCCGCCGTGGAACGCACATTATTCGCCCTGGAGGCCATAGCTAAAGGCGAGTTGCCCCCGAAAGGTTCTGTTTTAGCACCATTAAAGTCTGTTTGCGACGAGTGTCTTAAAAAGAAGGAGAACAAGAAAATTTCGCGCATATACCGCGTGTATGAGGTGGCTCCAAACCCGGAAAAATGCTTGCTTGAACAAGGGATTATCTGCATGGGACCAGCCACGCGCGGCGGATGTGGAGCTAGATGCTTGAAGGTTGACATGCCCTGCACTGGTTGTGGCGGTCCATGTCCCAATGCTCCAGAACAAGGCGCCGCCATGATAAGCGCTTTAGCCTCAATTCTCGGCTTAGAGGAAGAGAAGGAAAAATACTCAGAAGAGGATGTTGAAAAGCTTTTAGACCAGATTAAGGACCCTGTTGGAACTTTCTACATGTATGGTTTACCAGCCTCAATATTGCGGAGGAAGGTGATTCGCAAATGAAAGAAATAATCATAGACCCAATTACAAGACTTGAAGGTCATGGTAAAATAGCCATATTCCTAAACGACGCTGGCGAAGTGGAAAACGCTTACCTACAGATTCCGGAGCTCCGCGGCTTTGAAAGATTCTGCATCGGGCGAAAAGCTGAGGACATGCCCCTCCTAACCAGCAGAATATGCGGAGTTTGCCCAGTGGCACATCACATGGCGGGGACGAAAGCTTTAGATGCAGCTTTCAATGTGGAGCCGCCATCACCAGCCAAAAAGCTCCGCGAACTCATGTATTGTGGCTATTACATTTACGACCACACATTACACTTTTACTATCTAGGTGGACCAGACTTCATCGTAGGCCCAGATGCGCCGCCAGAGAAACGAAACATTTTAGGCGTAATTGAAAAGGCCGGTTTGGACATAGCTAAAGAAGTCATTAAGCACAGAGCTTACGGCCAGAGAATAACTGAGATTGTAGGAGGAAAAGCCACGCATCCAGTCTGCGGCTTACCCGGCGGTGTCTCCAAGCCCTTAAGCGAGGAAAACAGACAGGAAATTGAGAAAATGGCAACCTCCGCCGTGGGCTTTGCAAGGTTATCTTTGAAGCTTTTCCACGACATTGTTTTAGGCAACACAAAATATGTAGATTTGATTAAGAACGATGCCTACACTTTACGCACTTACTATATGGGTTTGGTGGACGAACACAACAAGGTGAACTTCTACGACGGAAAAATACGGGTGGTGGACCCCAGCGGTAGGGAATTTGCAAAGTTTGAGGCTAAAAACTATTTGGAGCACATCGCCGAACATGTGGAACCATGGACTTATGTGAAACAGCCATATCTTAAGAAAGTCGGGTGGAAGGGCTTTGTGGACGGCCCGGAAAGCGGCGTTTACAGGGTGGGTCCCCTCGCAAGGCTTAACGTTGCTGACGGTATGGCAACCCCCATGGCCCAGCAAGAGTATGAGCTAATGTATAAGACCTTAGGCGGAAAACCGGTGCACTCCACTTTAGCTTACCATTGGGCTAGACTCATCGAGTTATTATACGCTGCCGAGCGGGCTGTTGAATTAGTTAAAGACCCAGAGATAACGGACAAAAATGTGCGGAACAAGCCCGGCAAGCCAGGCGAAGGCGTCGGTGTTGTTGAAGCTGCAAGGGGCACATTAATACACCATTACATTTTAGACGAAAACGCCCTGGTCAAGGATGTAAACCTCATTGTAGCTACTGTGAACAATGCACCTTCCATAAACATGTCTATAAGAAACGCGGCTAAAGGTCTAATTCATGCTGGAAAGGTTGACCAGGGCTTGCTAAACATGGTTGAAATGGCTTTCAGGGCATATGACCCATGTTTTGGATGCGCCACCCACTTCGCCGTTGGGCAGATGCCATTAACAATAGAAATTTACAATCGCGAAGGACAGCTGATTAAGGCTGTTCGCAGATAACTTTCAATCCCCCCTTTTTAACAAATGCCTTGATAATTATGGAAAGTGAAACTAGAAAGGATTTGAGGAAGTGGCTTCTAGGCGCTAAAAAAGTCGTTGTGGCTGGAATTGGAAACCCTATTCGAATGGACGACTTTGTCGGAGTTAAAATAGTTCAGGATTTACAAGGAAAGGTTTCGGATAAAGTTTATCTAATCGAGTGTGAAACCGTTCCGGAAAATTACATACAGCAGATAACAGAGTTCAAACCAACACATGTTCTGCTGATTGACGCTGCAATTTTTGGATCTAAGCCTGGAGAGTCAAGGCTTGTGAAGGTAGACGAACTTAAAATGTTCCCCGCGTTTTCAACCCATGTGCTTCCCCTCCGAGTTTTTTGCGAATATTTGACTAAAACGTTAAAAGCGGACATAAGACTCCTTTTAATACAGCCTAAACAAACAGATTTTGGTGAAGGTCTCACACCTGAGCTTGCAGCTTCCGCACAGGACATTGCAAAAGAGCTGCTCTCAGTTTTGCCATAAAAGAGGAAGCCTATGCGGGTAAAAATTAGGATTATAGGCATTATTCAAGGCGTGGGTTTCCGCCCGTTTGTATATCGTATAGCTGTTAAAAACGGCTTGAAAGGTTATGTTAGAAATATGGGCGACGCAAGCGTTGAAATCCTCCTTGAAGGATTGGAAAAAGCCATTAGCAGTTTTTTGAAGGATTTGGAGGAAAAGAAACCTCCTTTAGCCCAGCTACATAAGGTCATAGTTACAGAGTTAGACGGCGAGTATGAGCACTCGGACTTTAGAATTATTGAAAGTTATAGTGGGGCTGAGCTTTCAGGTTCTGTTATTCCGCCCGACGTAGCCATATGCAATGAATGCCTGAAAGAACTCAGGGACAGAGATAACCCGAGACACGACTACTTTTTCATTACATGTACAGATTGCGGTCCCAGATACACGATAATCGAAAGACTTCCGTATGACAGGGAAAACACAACAATGCGGGATTTTCCCATGTGCAGCTTCTGCAAAGGCGAGTATGGGAACCCGTTAAATAGGCGTTTCCACGCCCAAACTGTGGCTTGTCCAAAATGCGGCCCAAAAGCATATCTAACAACAAACAAGGGCGAGTTAATCCCGCATAGGGATCCTATACGCGAGGCGGGCAAGCTTATTTCAGAAGGCTTTATTGTTGCCATAAAGGGTTATGGGGGTTTTCATGTTGCAGCATCCACCTTGAAAGATGAACCCCTCATGAGGCTTAGAAGGGCCAAACATAGACGGCAAAAGCCATTCGCCATCATGGCGCGAAGTTTAGAGGCAACCCAATCATTCGCCGAAGTAAGCCCAAAAGAGGCTGAATTCTTAACTTGTCCCACACGACCCATAGTGCTTCTGAAAAAGAAAGCAGACTACTACCTTTCAGAACTCGTCGCTCCAGGTCTACATAACGTTGGTGTTATGCTTCCCTATACAGGGCTACATTACATGTTATTCGACCATGTGAAAGACCCCGCATACGTCATGACTAGCGCGAATCCACCAAACCAGCCCATAGTAAAGGATGATGATGAGGCTTTGAAAACGCTTGGCAACCTGGTTGACTATTTCCTATTTCACAACAGACGGATCGCCCATAGATGCGACGACTCGGTGATGCGCCTCCACGGCGAAAGACCTGTCTTTATTAGGCGCTCAAGGGGCTACGCCCCCGCACCTATAATTCTCAAGGAGGAAGCTGATGAGGGCGTTTTAGCCCTCGGCGGGGAGTTGAACAACACTGTATGCCTCTTGAACGGCAAAAAAGCATTCGTATCCCAACACATAGGCGACGTTGAAAACATTGAAACCGTAAATTTCCTTAAAGAGGTAGCTGAACACCTAATCCGCCTAACAAATAGCAGGGTAAATATTGTCGCATGTGACTTACATCCAAAGTTTTCAACAACCAGGCTTGCGCAGGAAATGGCATCAGAATATAAAATGCAGCTCGCCCAGGTGCAGCACCATTTTGCACACATCGCAGCCCTGATGGCTGAGCACAACATTTCTGAAATTATTGGCGTTTGTTGCGACGGCTACGGTTATGGGTTTAACGGAGAGGCATGGGGCGGAGAAGTAATAATGGGTTCAAAAGACTCTTCTGAAATGAAAAGAGTTGCCCACCTTGAAAAACAGCCATTGATCGGAGGAGATACGGCCACAATCTACCCCTTAAGGATGGCTGTGGGAATCCTCCACAAAAAGTTAGATATTTCAGATTGGCTCATGGAGAATATACGCTTTTTCCCCCACGGCGAGAGTGAAGTTAAACTTATCCTTCAACAGTTAAGAGGGAAACGCGCCCCAATCGAAACGACCAGTTGTGGAAGGGTTTTGGACGCTGTCGCCGCTGTCTTAGGATTATGCTACGAACGCACATACGAAGGCGAACCGGCAATGAAACTTGAGTCTGCCGCAATGGGGGGCAGAGATGTCTTGAAAATGAAACCCATAACAGAAGGAAACATTTTAAACACAACGGAGATGCTTCTACGAATTTTTGAAAACAGAAAAAAGAATAAGGTGGCAGACTTGGCTTTTTCAGCCCACACCTACCTCGCCGAAGGCTTAGCCGAATTAGCGGTAGAGAAGGCTTTAGAAAACGACATTAAAACCGTCGGTTTCTCAGGTGGAGTAGCACACAACAGTCTATTCGTTGAAATTATGCAGAAAACTGTTGAAAGTGCAGGTTTAAAGTTTGTCGTGCATGAAACCATCCCGCCGGGCGACGGTGGATTATCCCTAGGCCAAGCTGTTTTTGCAAGTTTTTTCAAGTTTTAAACGCAACCGATTTATTACCGTGCACGTTTTCATCTCACGATAGCTAATGTGTTTAGCTATTCCAGCAAAGGTCTTGAGAGTTCAAGGCAACAGGGCGCAGGTTGATTTTGGAGAAGGCGTTTTGAGAGAGGTTGACATTTCCCTCGTGGATGTTAAGGTTGGCAATTATGTTTTGGTCCATGCAGGCTACGCCATTCAGGTGTTAAGCAAAGAAGATGCCGAAGAAACACTGCGTTTATGGAATGAACTCCTAGGGGTGGAAAATCAACCTAAAGAGAAATAACTTCTGTGAGTCGATGAACTGGGATGTTTGAAAACTCAAAGTTTAGGGACCCGGAACTTGCTAAAAAAGTATCAGAGAAAATAAGGGAGATAGCTCCTAAAAACGGTTTTGTAAAAATTTGCCATGTATGCGGCACTCACGAGTGGACAATAACCCATTACGGTTTACGAAGCATGCTGCCCCAAAATGTTGAGGTTATAGCTGGGCCAGGTTGTCCAGTATGCGTAACACCATCCTCTGAAATAGACGAGGCAATTGAGCTCGCCTTGAGAGGCGTCACAGTGGCATGTTTCGGAGACGTTATACGTGTTCCAGGATCAGAGAAATCTCTTTTAGACGCTAAAGCGGAGGGCGCGGACGTTAGGGTGGTTTATAGTATTGATGACGCTGTGAAGATGGCTAGGAGGGAACCGTACAAGGAGTTTGTCTTCTTCGCCATAGGTTTTGAAACCACAGCGCCTTCAACAGCAATAGAAGTATTGAAAAAGCCTCCAGAAAACTTAAGCTTTCTAGTTTCTCACCGCCTTATACCGCCAGCCATGGAGTTGCTGCTTGGAATAGGCGACCTCCACATAGACGGGTTTATCGCTCCGGGACACGTAAGCACGGTTATAGGATTAAAGGCCTATGATATTTTCCCAAAAGCTTATCGCATGCCAACCGTGGTCGCTGGATTCGAACCTTTAGACGTTCTAATTGCAATTTACATGATTTTGAAACAGATTAGGGAAGGCACGGCGCGTTTGGAAAACGAGTATGTAAGGGCTGTAAACTGGGAGGGAAACCTCAAAGCCCAAGATGTTATGCGCCGAGCATTCGAAGTAGTGGATGGGGAATGGCGGGGTTTAGGAAGGTTACCCTCATCAGCGTTTAAGCTGAAAAAAGAGTATGCGAAAAGTGATGCACGCGAAAAGTTTGGAGTAAGAATCACACGGGGTCGCGACCTTTTGCCAGGCTGCCAATGCCACCTCGTCATGATTGGGAAAATTAAACCTATGGAATGCCCCCTTTTCATGAAAGCCTGCACGCCTGAGAAGCCCTTAGGGGCATGTATGGTAAGCGTGGAGGGGACATGCCGTATATGGGCGAAAACATCCATCAGGCTTAACTAACAAGCTAAGCTTAAACCGTAAAGTCCAGTTTCAACAGATTCTGGGAACAGGGTCTCCAATAGGCCTTGGGATTATCCTCTTCCCACCAACAATTGTTTGCATGGCCACACCCTTAAAGGCATCTGTAGCCTCACCTATGATTTCCGCCTCTTTCCCTTCCTCCGCAGACCTTAAAAACTCTAAAAGTTCTTCGGCTTTCTCCTTCACAACCCCTATAACTATTTTCCCTTCGTTCCCAATTTCAAGAGGATCTAAGCCAAGCATTTCGCAAGCAGCTTTGACATTCTTTTTTATTGGAATTTTGTCCTCATATACTAAAATGCCAACACGGGATTTTTCACTGAACTCGTTTAGGGCATCTGCCAAGCCTCCCCGTGTAGGGTCTTTCATCGACACCACTCCACCAACATCTTTTAGGAATCGCTGAATTAGGCGGTTTAGGGGTTTAACGTCTGATTTTATGTCGCTGCCAAAGTTTAAGCCCTCCTGAGCTGATAAAACAGCCAAACCGTGGTCGCCGATGGTCCCGGACAATATTATTTTGTCTCCGGGTTTAAGGTTAGAGTCTAAAATCCATCGCGCCTTGAAGGTTTCTCTAAACCGTTTAACAGTTTCCAAGTTTTCCTCCAAGGATTCTGTTCTCCTTCCAATTCCCGAAATGTTTATTACGCACCCTCCTATGCTGCCCTTCTCCAAGACTTTTGTGTCACCTGTTGCTATGCCAACACCCGCCTCCAAGCATGTCTGCCTCATACTCGCCAATATTCTTTCAAAATCGGATAAAGCGAGTCCCTCTTCTAGAATAAAGCCGCATGCTAGGGCGGTTGGCTCGGCTCCTAAAACTGCAATATCGTTAACTGTGCCGGAAACTGCTAAGCGGCCAATATCTCCCCCTGGAAAGAAAATGGGCTTCACAGCGTGGGAGTCACTTTTCAAGACAATGTCGCTGACCACTGCAGCGTCATCTAAAGCCTCTAACGGAACCTCGGCGCTGACCATACCGCCAAAATGTTTCAAAATGTATTTTCTAACTAATTCATGCATCACTGTTCCGCCAGCGCCATGTAGCATAGTAACATGATCTTTGCTCAACCTTATTCGCCTCTTTTGGAGACTGGAATACCCGCCTATTTAAAGCTTAAAAGAACATGATAAGAAGACGTTGCGTAATAGCTGGACTGCAAAAATAAAGGGGGATGGATTTAGGTTGCGGGAGCCACTTTTAAGGCTTCTTGGAAGAGCTTCTTTGTGGCTGAAATTCTTGCTTTCTGCGCCAGGACGTCGGCTGTCACAAGGTCAAGGGCTTCTTCGGGACACCATTTAACGCATTGAGGGCCGTCCGGCTTGTCCTTACACAAGTCGCAGACAAATACAACCTTCTTGTCTGGGTGCAGCGTGATTGCCCCGTAGTCGCATGCCTCAATGCACCAGCCGCAGCCATTGCACTTGTCCTCGTCTACAAGTATTGTGCCGTTTTCCTCAGACTGTCTCAAGGCGTCTCTTGGGCATGCCGCCACACATGGAGGATCTTCACAAAGTCTGCAGGTGATTGAAACGTTGACTAGGGGGTTTAGCCGCACAACTCTTATTCGTGACTTTAGCGGATTGAAAACCTTCTCCTTCGCCCATGCGCACATATATTCGCATACTTGGCAGCCAACGCATTTATCAGGATCGACTGAAACAAATTTTCTCTCGTGAATCTTAACCATGCCTCTTACCTCCGCTAGGCTTTCCGTATTTTCCCTTCAACTATTGGAATCAAGTCGTCCATGCCTAACTCCTTAAGCTTCTCCGGTGTTGGTATGCCGTCTCTCGTCCATCCTCTTGCCTCGTAGTAATCGTCTAAGAGTAGGTCGAGTTCTTCTTGGCTTACATAAGCTCCTTTAGCTGGCCCCTCGTCGGGAATCGGGTGATGCATAACTTTGTATGGCAGATGATCGTCCTTTCTACTTAAGCCCTCTCGGGTGTTTATTACCCTTGCAAGATTGTTTATTCTTTCGCCTTTGAGCCGCATTTCCTCTGGCGACGTTTCAAATCCTGTCACCAGAGTGTAAAGTTTAGCTAAGTCTTCAAATTCCTTGTAGTATGTGCCTCTTGAAAACTTACATACAATCATTGAGTCGATTATTGTATAGACGTCTTCTATATCTTTAACCATTTTTCCTCTGCCTTTTTCAGCCTTTAGGCGGTTAACCTTGCCTTTCACATCGAAGGCGTAGGCTCCATGCCTGTTATGGTCTGCACCGCGGAACGAGACTGCAAAGCCTAAAGCTGCCGTTTTAAGGCATCTTAGATCGTAGCCCGTAACTTCAACTCCCTTAATGTGTTGAGCGAGTTTTTCAGACCCCTTGCCTATTTTCTCCGCGGCAAACTTCACTCCTTCAGCGAGGACGTTTCCTATTCCCTCACGTTTTCCAATTTTTTCGACGAGTTTTATTAGGGCTTCGTGGTTGCCGAATCGAGCTTCTATACCATCCATATCCTTTAATGTTAGTATGCCATTTTCGTAGCAGTCCATGGCAAACCCAACAATTACACCAGCACTTATCGAGTCCATGCCATAGTAGTTGCAGAGTTCAGAGGCCTTAATTATCGCGTCAAGTCTGTCTATTCCACAGTAGGGCCCAAGAGCCCATAAGGGCTCATACTCTACTCGTGCCATAGCACCCTTGTATGGCCCTTCGTTAACAACACACACGTGTTCGCATCTCATGGCGCATGAGCTACATCCTATAATTTTTGCTACGTAACGTTCGTTTAGCAGTTCACCGCTTACTTTTTCCGCTCCTTCAAAGTGCGCGTTGTTATAGTTTCTTGTAGGCATGCAGTGCAAAGCGTTATGCACTAAAACGTTTTCAGGAGTCCCCAGGGTCCTGTATTTCTTAGTAGCCGGACCCTTCATCCTCTCATGAAATTCTTTTACAAATTCCAGGAACTCGTCGGGCTTCGCCACGGTGACATCTTTTGTCCCCCGCACGGCAATAGCCTTTAAGTTCTTCGAACCCATAACAGCGCCCATGCCGCACCTGCCAGCAGCCCTTGACTTTTCGTTGATTATACATGCTATTCGAACAAGCTTCTCTCCGGCTGGACCTATAGCTGCAACTCGGATGTAGTAGTCTCCCAGCTCCTCCTTGATCACATCCTCTGTTTCCGCTGGAGATTTGCCCCACAAATGGGAGGCGTCTAAGATTTGAACAGAGTCATCGTCGATCCAGACATAAACTGGCTTTTCAGCCTTACCATAGAAAATCACAGCGTCATATCCAGCCCTTTTTAGCTCCGAGCCAAAACTGCCGTGGGACTTGGACTCGCCTATCCCATAGCTTTGAGGAGATTTCGAAACAAAAGCATGCCCATTTCCCCCAGTAGGCCAAACGGTGCCTGAAGTTGGACCTGTCGCTAGAACCAGCGGATTTTCTGGACTGAAGGGGTCAACCCCAGCCTTAGAATTGTCAAGCCAGAGGCGCATTCCTAAGCCTATTCCGCCTATGTATTTTTTGGCGTAATCCTCGTTCAAAGGATCCGTATGCGTCTTCCCCGTTGTTAAATCTACATGAAGAATTCTGCCAGCATAGCCGTACAACTCCCTACCCTCCAAATTTTGTTAGAATTTACTTATGTGGAGCTAATAATATTTTAAGATATCTCCATAAGAATCGACATATAGAATGAATGATTTTGGGCGAAACTTAAACGTTGACCACTTTTCCTCTAAACATGACGGATTTATGCAAGGGCAAAGTTAGAATAGAAATTAAGTAAAACATTAAATATTAATTGAAGATTTGGCATATATAATAGAATAGTGTAATAGTGGGGGCAGCTGCCTTGAGGGTTAAAGTTGAATACATAGGGCATATAAAAAAGATAATTCAAAGTGGGAACGAAGAGGAAATGGAAATTTCTGAAGGCGCCACTCTAGCCGATTTGCTCACACTGCTGTCTGAAAAGTACGGTGAACCCTTTAAGAAAGCAGTTTATGAGCCGGGCGGCACGGATGTGAAATCAAACTTTATAATAACTTTGAACGGTTACCTTCTAAACCAGCTAAATGGGGTGGACACTAAACTCAAAAACGGTGACCACGTAATTTTAATGTCTGTTGTAAGCGGCGGATAGAAGTTTAAAAGATAGTTAGGGAAATTATTTTTACCCGTTCGCAGAATTTGGTAATACATCCTAGGGTTGAGTGTAGTTTTGGATAGAGTAAACGCCCTTAAACAGAAAGCATTCGAAAAAAGGGGTTTAGACGGATTCCTAATCATGGACGAGGCCAACATGTTATATTTTACCGGCT
This sequence comes from Bathyarchaeia archaeon, assembly GCA_038865865.1. Taxonomy (GTDB): domain Archaea; phylum Thermoproteota; class Bathyarchaeia; order Bathyarchaeales; family Bathycorpusculaceae; genus JANXEP01. The sequence goes on from JAWBZV010000005.1 coordinate 67,602, forward strand.
TTCCAGGAGCCGCTTGCCTATTGATTCCGAGGAACGGTGAAGGCATAATTTATGTTTATGGAGTCAACTATGAACAGGCAAAAGAAGAGGGCAAGGGCTTCCAAGCTGAGCTTTTGAAGCGAGAAGAAAAACTGATGGCAAAGGTTGCAGCTCAAGTTAGGGCTTTTGGAATAAAGAGGCTGGCCTTTGACAAGCTGACCATAGAAAATTATCGCGCGCTTGCAAGGGAGTTAATGGGTAAGGCGAGGCTTAAAATGCAAAGCAAGCTAATTTGGGATCTCCGCAAGGTGAAAGACGCTGAAGAACTTATGCTTATGCGCAGAGCTGCGGAATTAACATGCAAGGGCATGGAAACAGCCTACGAAGTTATAAGGCCTGGAATGAGGGAGTATGAGGTTGCCGCTGAAATAGAGTATGCCATGCGTAGGAGAGGCTCTTGGGGAACAGCCTTCGAATCCATAGTGGCTTCTGGTCCCCGTTCAGCTTTTCCTCACGGAGGATGCACAGACAGAGAAATCAGAGAAGGTGACTTGGTGGTTATTGATATAGGGGCTTCATATCGCTATTACCGTTCAGATATGACCAGAACACTGGTTGCCGGAAAACCATCAGAAAAACAGAAAAAGTTGTATGAAATCATCAAAAGGGCCCAGGAAAAAGCCATTCAAGCCCTAAAACCGCAGGTAGAGGCAAAAGCAGTTGATGCTGCGGCAAGAAAAGTAATAGAGGAGTCGGGGTATGGCGAATACTTCGTCCATGGATTGGGACATGGTGTAGGATTAGAAATCCATGAACCGCCAACTCTAGGCCCACAGAGTAAAGAAAGGCTTAGCGTCGGCAACGTTACAACCATCGAGCCTGGAATATACATTACCAATTTTGGCGGGATACGCATAGAAGACACGGTCCTCGTGAACAGAAACGGTGCGGAAAAGTTAACGAGCGGATGGTACACATTAGAAGTCAGCAGATAGTAGACCCAGCCACTAAATAAATGCAGAGAGTGTTAAGTTAGGGATAGGGATATAACTAGCTGCCCAAATATATTTCCCTATTCCCGAGTCTTCGTTCATTATAACCTCCTTTTTGTATAAGCTATGGTGTGCTAGAGGTTGGTTTAGAAGACTGGCTAACATAGGTCGCTTTTGAAGCTATATGTGATATGACGGTCAAAATATTTAGAAAGAGGAAATCATAAACTATGAAGTGCAGAGGTTGTTAATCATGTTGGAGAGGGCGTGTGTAATAATAGTTGACATGCTTAATGATTTCGTCACTGGTGATTTGAAATGCGAAAGAGCCGCCAAAATTGTTCCAAACCTAAAAAAGCTTGTTGAGGCTGCCCGTAAACACGGCATCCCTGTGATTTACGCAAATGATGCCCATTACCCTCACGATGTTGAGGTTGTTCACAAATGGGGTCTGCACGCTGTAAAGGGAACAAAGGGGGCTGAAGTTATCCCCGAACTCAAGCCTACGGAAAAGGACTTTATTGTTGAGAAAAGAACATATAGCGGTTTCTATGAAACCGGCCTGGACCCGCTGCTCAGAAGCTTGTACGGCGGGGAAGGCGTTAAAACAGTGATTTTAGGCGGTTTGCACACGCACATATGTATCAGGCACACAGCTGCAGACGCCTTCTTTAGAGGATACAAAATAATAGTTGCGAAAGACGGGGTGGAAGCCTTCACCCAAGAGGACCATGAGCAGGGACTGAAATATTTGGAGTATGTCTACAACGCCAAACTTATGACTGTTAATGAGATCATAAAAGAGTTCGGCTGAAGGAATCTGCCTCAACACCGCCAATTATTTTGTAACCCTCGTGACGGTTTAGTTCATAGATACACAACAGAAAAATTTAAAAGCGGCAGAGAAAACGTTTACCGCTTCTGGGGAGAATGGTGGCTGCATATTTTTCGGTTTCCCTCCTTTCTCCCCCGAGAAGAATGCACCATTCTCCCCAGAGAGAACAACATCAATAGCCAATCAACGTTAGTAACCCTTTAATTGAGTTAAATAGATCACATGTAGACTGACTTATGACAACCTAGTAAAGTTTAAGCTGCAAAACGGCAAGATAGGAGATAGGGGTTGGATAAATGGCAAAAATTCTGATCGTTTATGACTCGAAAACCGGGAACACTGAGAAAATGGCTTTTGCTGTGGCTGAAGGCGCAAAGCAGGTCAGAGGAGTCGAAGTAACAGTTAAAAAAGTTGATGAAACAAGCTTGGATGATTTGCTTGCGGCTGACGGCATCATAATGGGTTCGCCTACATACTATGGGCAAATGTCAGCCAAACTTAAAGCCTTAATAGACGAGTCCGTGAAGATCCATGGAAAACTTGAAGGCAAAGTGGGCGCAGCTTTCACAAGTTCCGGTGGAACAGCAACAGGCGCCGAGACAACACTATTGTCCATCCTAAAGGCTATGCTAATTCATGGAATGATCGTTCAGGGAAGGCCGGATGACAAACATTACGGCGCAGCAGCGGTAGAAAAGCCTGATAAAGAAGCGCTTGACCACTGCCGCGAGCTTGGAAGGAGAACAGCAAATTTAACTGTAAAGTTAAAGGCTTAAAGATAAGCCGACATTTTAAACGCCTAGCGTAAAGGTTTAAGTGGGCCCGGCCGGATTTGAACCGGCGACCAACAGGTTATGAGCCTGTCGCTCTAACCTAGCTGAGCTACGGGCCCACAGTTGATAGAAATCTTTCTGGTATTATGAAAGTTTTACGGTTAAAAACGGGTCTAGCTTAGTTATCTTTTAATGATTACGCTACATTTGTCTGCTGTAGAGTTTTTGTGTGTTGAACCTTAAGATTGATGATTTAAAAATGCTGGGGACAATTAGGGTGACGAACGTTTGCTTATAGAAATGATTAAAGAGGCGTGAAGCCCACCCATGGGCCACGCTCCAAGAACCCTTAAACCGTGTCAACAGTTTTAATGCTGGAGGCTATATGGTGACAATGACAATTTTACCACACCCAAGTTTGCATCAAAACAATTTTAAGGATGCAAGTATGATGTAAGATCATGGAAGGGTTAGGCTCTAAAGTTCCAGAAATTAAGGTTTTCACTTTACCCACATGTTCAAGCTGCCATGCTGCCAAGCAAGTCGCCTTTGAGATTTCCCAAAAACTTGGTTTAGCCTATCGGGAAGTGAACATGAACACAAAAGAGGGCCTAGAAGAGGGGATGGCCCATCAGATTATGAGCACTCCAAGTATAGCCCTAGACGGTGAAGTAATCGTCAGGGGGCGTCTAATCTCCAAGGAGAAGCTTGAGGAGGAAGTGCAAAAAAGATTGGCGAAGTGGCGTGCCAGAGCCCTTCCGGGAACGCAGCCTCAAACCACCCTCTAAGAGTTGATCATGCTTGATGGAAGGCGATATTAAAAAGGCCTTAGTGGTTTTTAATTACGCGGAAAAATTCAAGACAAGTCTTATTGTGGCTTCACATTTGCTGGAGCTCTTAGGCGAATTTAAGAATGAAGCTGAACTGGCAGGTGCAGAAAGGATGCTTATAGCTTACTTTAACGCATTAATTTTAGAAGTTAATATAGCGGCTAACGCTTCCAGAGTTGAGGGCTTCAAAGAAATCGCCGCCAACCTAAAGAAAGTTATTGAATACGTAAAGCAACATAACCCGCTGGTTGCCCATAGACTCGTCTCAGAAGCCATTTCCATGGTTACAACTCATGGGAACTGGGCAGCTCAAACGCTTAAAGAGAAAAACCTAATTTAAACGTTGTCTCATAGCCCTTGTTCGTTCAAAGTGAAATAGATATTCTTGGGCGTAGCCAGCATACCTTCCAAAATACCTTTGCCCGAAAAGTCTAAGTCTTTCATATTCCGCTTTCGTCAACGACTTCTTAAGCGAGATTCTCTTGATAAACCCTTCCTCAAAGTGGCTTGAATAGCATTTTATAATTACACGTTTAATCCAAACATCCACGGGGAAGGCTTCCAACTTTTTAAGGGAGAAAAGCAAAACACAGTCAGCCACCTTCGGCCCTACACCCGGCAAAGCGAGCAAAGCCTCCCTGGCTTCTTCAAATTTTCTAGCCCTCAAATTTTCAATGTCGAATTGGCCCTTCGCGAATATCTTTGCGGTTTCCAAAACGTATCTGGCCCTATAGCCTAAACCACAACTGGCAAGCTCTTGGAGGTCTGCTTTTGCAAGTTCTCGGGCTGTGGGGAAAGTGTAGAAAACATGGTTGTCTAAGAGGGTTCTCTCTCCAAATTTTTTAGAAATATTGAAAAGCATCTGTTTTATGGCAGGTATATTTTTGTATGTGGCACATATGTAGGATATTAGGCACTCCCAAGGGTCTTGGTGTAAAATTCTCAACCCTTTAATGGTTTTGACAGCCTCCTTAATGTATTCGTCCTTTGTTATTTGAGATAGAATTTTTGGCAGATCATCGTTTAGCCCAAAATACTCCCTTAAAATATGGGTTGGAACATTTTCAAACTCAAGGGTTTCGCCAACCTGCCTAACTTTTACAGCTTTATTGTTTAAAATGCCATACCACCATCCGCCTATCTTTTCCCATCTAAAAACTTGTCCACAACTGAGGGTTAACCCTAAATCGAAAGGCTGGGAGGGTTCTAGAATTAACCTCATAAGACTCCCTGATTCTGGTTTGGTTGCAAAATTTTAATATGTGCTTTCCATGGGCAAGCCCTTTCTTTCGCGTATACGTGCAATCACGTTTGCAGCAACGTCTTTGGGAACTATTTCCCAGCGGTCAAAGGAGCACTGCCAAAAAGCATATCCAGAAGTGGCTGAACGCATTTCCGCGGTTAGGCCGAAGGTTTCCGCCACCGGGATTAATCCTGTAATTATTGTTAAAGCCCCCTTCTGCTCAGAAGATAAGATTTTCCCTCTCCTCTTAAGCAACGTGTTAACGCAGTTTCCAACCCAATTGGCTGGAACAGACACCACAATTTTGTAGACGGGTTCCAAAAGCTCAGGCTCAGCTGTGAGCAGAGACCTAAAAATTGCATGGCGAACGGCTGGGGAGATTTGGGCAGGGCTCCGGTAAGCTCTGTCTTCATGGACCTGGGCCTTAACAAGTTTTATTTTCACACCTCTTAAAGGCTCTTCACATAAAGGCCCAGCTCTACAGGCCCAATAGAAGCCTGTGATAATCGCGTCTTTTACTTCGTGGAAGTGGGGGATGTCTCCCGCCATGTTTACAAGAACATTTTTATTTTCATCTATGGCCAAAAGTTTTTCCAACTCATTAACCGGCAAACCTGCCTCTTTAAACAAAACATCTCTGACAAATCTTATCTCCATCCTGCTGGAGATGCCCCTTTCAATTAAATCTAAAGCTTTTTCTTCAAGGGGTTCTGCCTGCACCCAGAACTTGTTATGCTTGTTAGGGCTTTCCGCCGATGCCACAGCTCCCTTTCTAGAAATACTTTCCTTGTAGACAACCATGGGTTTAGGAGCTACAACCTCCACTCCACTGTACTCCTTGAGGGTTTTTAGGGCGATTTCTAAGTGAAGCTCTCCCATACCACTCAAGAGGTATTCACCTGTCTCTTTGCTAACTGTAACCGTCAAGTTGGGGTCTTCCACAGAAATCCTGTTTAGGGCTTCGAGGAAAATGGGCAGATCCTCTGGATTTTTAGGTTCAACAGCAACGGTTACTACAGGCTCTGAAAAATATTTTATACGTTCAAAGGGAATCATGGCTTCTTTGTAAAGTGCGTCCACGATTGTCTCATCTACCCACACATCCTTCAACCCCGAAACAGCAGCTATGTTTCCAGCGCTTATTTCTTCAACGTTCTCCCTTAAGGCTCCCATGTACATGAAAACCTGCCTGATTTCGCAGTCTTTCTTTGCATTCAATAGGTAAACGTGGCTCCCTGGCTTAACCAAGCCTGAAAAAAGCCTTCCCGTTACCAGGGGCCCCGTCTTGGGATCCGTCTGAACCATTGTTACGTACATAACGATGGGTCCATCGTCGTCGCAGTTGAGCATAGCCTTGCCAACTTGACTGTTTAAGTCTCCCCTCCATATTTTTGGCAGCCTATATTTTTGGGCTTCAACGGGGCTTGGAATGTTCTTAACAACCATGTCCATGACTGCTTTACTAAGCGGAATAAGCCTTTCAAGACTTTGATGGTCACCCTCAGCGTAGGCCTCAATTATTTCTTTAATTCTCACTCCTCTCTCTTGGGCTATTTTTAGGGTGAGGCCCCATTTGTGAAGGGCCGAGCCGAAAGCCACTGTTTCATTTTGTGGGTCAACTTTCCACTGGTCTTTGAACTCCGGTTCGCTGTAGAGTTCCAGTATATTGTTAAAGTCTCTTATTATACGCTCCAGTTTGATTTGGATCTCGTTTGGTGTAAGCCTTAACTCCCTAATCAGCCTGTCAACCTTGTTTATGAACAAGACGGGTTTAACCCTCTCCTCCAAGGCTTGGCGGGTCACGGTTTCCGTCTGAGCCATAACCTCCTCAACGGCGTCTACAACAACCACGGCGCCGTCTATGGCCCTTAAAGCTCTAGTTACTTTACCTGTGAAATCCACGTGTCCAGGGGTGTCCACCAGGTTTATCACGTAGGGATGGCCGTCAACCTTGTGTAAGAGGGATATGTTGGCTGTCTTGATTGTGATCCCTCTTCTTTGCTCCTCTTCTAAATAGTCTAGAACGCGAGCTTCGCCAGCTATTTTTGACGGGATTAGGCCGGCCTCAGCTAATAGGGAGTCTGTTAAGGTGGTTTTTCCATGGTCTATGTGGGCTATTAAGCCAATATTGCGGATGCACTTCTTCCTACGCATCAGTCTAAGGATTTCGGCGGTCTGCCTAAACTTTTGCAACGGCGAAAGATCTCCAGAATTTCCCAGCTAAACTAACTCAATTATTTTTGCTTCAAGTTTTTCTGTGTCTAATAAGGCTATTGTTGATTTTCCAGTTATGTAACCGCAAACCTCTCCAGGGTTCACCACCAACGTTTTCCCTTCCCTGCGGACCTCCGCCCTATGGGTATGTCCGTAAGCCACTACGGGAAAATTTTGGCTGTTTATTAAAGCCCTCAAAAGTTCTTCTTCATGCCCATGCACTAACGCAATTTTAACGTTGTCTGCATGAACCTCTGCAAAGTTTCCACGAAGCTCCGTTCCCTCATGTTCGCTGAACCTTTTCTTCAGAAGCTCGTGGTCGCCGTCGTTGTTGCCGAAAACCCCTATGAGCCTCGCCTTTAAGTTTCTAAACCTTGGAACCACAAAGGGTGCCACATAGTCTCCAGCGTGAAGCACAAGCTTAACGCCTTCCTCGTTAAACTTTTTTACGGCTTTTTCCACCATGGGCAAACGGTCATGGGTGTCTGACATCAACCCAACCAGCATTTTCCCCACCAACCCCATTTTATACCCTTAGAGAAATTTATTTTCTTATCAGAAATGGATAGAAAAATTTTCTATAAAATATTCCGAGAGTTGAAATAGTTAGGAGTGGGAAACACTGGTTAAAATAGCTCACCGCTCCTTTACCTTACAGAACGAGGATTTCAATGGAGAAGGAGGTTTTGTTTTCTAACATTCTGCAGAAGAAAAGAGACAAGCTACGCATAATTGTTGAAATTCTGGAGATAGCTAAGGACAAGGCTTTAAAGACCCAAATAATGTACAGGGCAAATTTAAGCTTCACCCAACTTAACGATTACCTCAATTTCATGTTGAAAACAAAACTCTTGGAGAGGTTTGTTAAGGATGGAAAGGAGTTTTATAGGTCAACGAGAAAGGGTTTAGATTTTCTCCAGCATTATCGAGAATTAACTGAGCTTTTATGGAGTGAGAATGAGGGGGAGGATATCAAAATTTCCTCCAACTTTTCAAAAGATCAACTGAAAGCCATTTAGCTGTTTAAGGATTCCTTTCAAGGCTTGGGAACCCTTTAGTATGGCTTTCGCACTCATCATCACCATTTTTATCTGCAAACTTAACCTCTAATCACTATCGTAACAACGGCTTCTACAAAAACCCGACACTTACTTCAAAGATAGAAAAATGGGGAGAAGGCTATTTGATGGTTAAAAGGTTAATGGGTTTCTTTAGCAGTTTCAATGCAGCCACCGCTAAGGCGATAACTAGCGTAGCCCCAATCAATATTGCCAGCAACGTCGGGAACCCGGGCGTTGGGGATGCAGGTGCTGGTTGGGGCGTAGATTCTGGTGGTTGCTGGGTGGGTGTAGGCGTTGGAACGGTTGGTGGCGTGGGCGTCGGGACGAGTGGTGAAGGTTTAGGCGTAGGCGTTGCTTCTGGAACCGTTTCTTCACCATATGTTAGACCTATGGTTGGGTCATGCTCAAGCGTGTAATTGCCAAAATATGGATAGCAAATGAACAAGCGTAGGTGACCGCCACCTGAGATGTAGGATGCCGTTACATCAACATATTCAACAGTGCCGCCTGTTTCATCAAGAAGCCTTGCCCATGGAACAAACTCCAAGAAGCCCGAAATGTTTCCCTCGCCAGTCATCCTTTCATATTTTATCCTCACGCGGTTTCTGAAAAGGTTCGTCAGCCGCACTTGTCTTTCAAATTCTCTTTCACTCTTGTTTTCGCTTACATCATAGTATTCATCGTTTATTGCTACGGTTCGCATCCGAGACATTGTCTCTACAGTTTCCTGTTCTCGGCTTTGAACCTCGTTTTCTGCAGCGTTTAAATCTTCAGTTTTTATGGAAGCCATGTTAACCCATAGAGCCAACCCTGCCTTGTTCACGGGTATTTCGATTTGATACTGCGCGAAGGGACTTTCATTAAGCCAGTCAACGAAAGCCCTTATTTTGTCTATGTTCCATTCCCAGTTGCTCACTACAAAGTCGAATTTTAGCTGCCCAGCCGCAACCGTGTAGCTATGCAAATCATCGAGAACCTCTGTGGCATTTGTGCTGTAAAATCTACATTTAATCATGATGTTATTTTCAGCAAACCTGAAGCCTGGCATAGGCACCTTTGTCAACGTGAAGTTGAAAGACCAGTATGAAACATCTCCCCGCGACACTTCTTGTGGGCCTTCTAAACTCCATTTGCATGCGCTGAAAGGCATGTAGGCTGGATGCAAATCCGTCAAATATTCCATAAGCCTACTCATGAGATTCTCTCTTATCTGTTCGCGGTTGGCATGACGGTTGATTTTAGGTTCAATAAACTTCTCCTTTATCATCTGCTTCATTACTGACTCCTCTGCATTATAGCTCCTGTTATATTGCTTGAAGTCGAAGGTCAGGTACTCTATTAACCCCTTAAATTTCACCACATATATTGTGCTGTTGTCCCCGGTGTACCACCATAGAAACATGGGTTTCGTGCCGTTTGCGGGGAAAATCAGAGTAATCAATGGAGTTTCAAACTTATACCACATGTTTCTCCACAAAGGCGCAGTCTTAACAGGCAAGTTCTGGGCATCTTCCTTGGAGCCATCAGCGTAAGCCGGCGCGATGAGCACTACTGTAGGCAAGGCTAGGAACAGAGCCAAACTCAAAGCCAATATTGATTTTTTCATGTTTTTCAAAGTTTTTCACCGAAAAAGACTTATAAAAACGGCTTATTAAGAAAATCGCTTCTAAAAAAACCGAACAATCCATCTCGAAAGTTCTAGAAACCTCGAACTTTCCATACTGTGGCGCTGGAAGAGTACAACAATCTAAAAGGATTCAAAGGGCAAGTTCCTTTCATTTACCTCAACAACATAGCACTTAAAGTGGCGTAGGCGTAGCTGAGGTTTGCGCTGGTTTAGGGTTTGAGTATACATGGAAGGCAGGGATGATGTGATGTTTGAATTTGAATGGGCGTTGAAGCTGGTGTGGTTAAATCGTAGGCATGTCGCCGACAACGCAGCAATAATTTTAGATACCGCTACCGCTAAATTTTGGACAGCCTAAAGTTGAAAGAAATTATGCCTCTTAATATTTTATGTTATCTCAGTTTAGGCTTATTTCTGTTAGGATGTGAACTTTCCAAGCATGAAAAGCACTGCCATGTTTAGGTATATGGCTGTTAGGCTTAGGAGTACGCCCTTATCAAGTCTTAATCCTTTTCCATGGCAGAAAGCCGCAGAGACGAGCAGAAGGCTCCAGATTTGCAATATAAGCAGTATGCCCTGCCTCACCGTTTCTGGGTTCAGCACATGCAAACCCAAAGCCTCAAGAATTGTCGGAATAGCCATGTATATGTATGGAAAAACTGCTAGGGGTGCGGCTGCAAACCCTATACACGTAAAAAGTTGAAGCTCATTTCCAACGCGCTTAAACAATACATAGGCAAGAATTTCTGCAAAGAGGAATAAGCCAAACCAGTTGAATACGAATAATCCCGCCAGGCTTGAAGGGTTGTTAGAGGAGTGGGGAAAATAGAAGAATAAGGCTGGCTCAAGCTTCGCTAGAGACGCGCCGAAGGCGCCTAAAATCAAAACTGCCGCGGAGACGGGCATAAACCTTAAGGGTTTAACAGTCAAGGT
>JAWBZV010000005.1:78185-96009 GCA_038865865.1 Bathyarchaeia archaeon
GGTTGTTAGAGGAGTGGGGAAAATAGAAGAATAAGGCTGGCTCAAGCTTCGCTAGAGACGCGCCGAAGGCGCCTAAAATCAAAACTGCCGCGGAGACGGGCATAAACCTTAAGGGTTTAACAGTCAAGGCGAACAGGGGCGACAGGAAAAGCCACTTCCCAAATCTGTGGCTGAAGGTTTCGCCTATGCCGAGGCTGGTTGGAAGGGCTCCCTCCTTCAGAACCTTATAAAGCAGCCATCCCCTATCATTTAGCCTATACTTGCGCTGCTTATCCTGTTCGAGGAAGCCTGAAAGCACGTCCAAATGATAATATACTGTACCGACGCCTAGGCCTAGGGCTTCCCGAAGCTCCTTAAATCCAACCTTCTCCTGCGTTCCCAAAATCTCAATTATTTTCCTCCGCGCTGGATCCTTAAGAAGTGCATAGTACCGAGACAAGTCCTCCATCAAGTCCCTCTGGTTAAAGAGCTATTTTAGGATAGGTATTTATGCATTCTTAACCTTTAATAAACATCCATCGTTAGGGTTCCAACAGCCGTTATTTTGCTGACAGAAACTGTTTGCGGATAGATAAAGCTCATAACCAATTAACTTAGAGACAACAACATCAACATATATTAGGGCGCAGAAACATTTATATCCAGTGACGCGCCTTCCAGAATATCTTGACTAAGAAAGCTGCCCGCAATTACAGGCGGCGGCCCAGCCCAAACCCAAAGGCGTTAAACGCCCAATAGGGGATGACCATGGCTGGCCTCCAGTTGCGGGCACAAAAATGTGGACCTGACGTTTACCAGTTAGGTCTGAAATGGGCTTTGACCATGTTGATCTCCCTCCAAATCCAGTCGGCTTTGCGGCCGTCCAATAAGCGTTTCTGGCGGTCAACCAGGAGACAACTCCGGTTGATCCTGCCGGACCCCACTGCTATCGGGATGGGACTAAGACATGCTAGTCGTGCGCCTTCAAGCCACGGTGGAGGCGCGGCGCACAGCTCAGTAACACGTGGCTAACCTACCCTTGGGACGGGGACAACCCCGGGAAACTGGGGCTAATCCCCGATAGGCGAGGACACCTGGAATGGGTCTTCGCCGAAAGGTCGCCTAGACCATGCTTCTAGGCGATGCCCAAGGATGGGGCCGCGGCCGATCAGGTTGTTGGTGAGGTAACGGCTCACCAAGCCTATAACCGGTACGGGCCGTGGGAGCGGGAGCCCGGAGATGGGCACTGAGACAAGGGCCCAGGCCCTACGGGGCGCAGCAGTCGCGAAACCTCCGCAATACGCGAAAGCGTGACGGGGTCATCCCGAGTGCCGTCCGCTGAGGACGGCTTTTCTCCAGCGTAGATAGCTGGAGGAATAAGGGGAGGGCAAGTCGGGTGTCAGCCGCCGCGGTAATACCCGCTCCCCGAGTGGTGGGGACGCTTATTGGGCCTAAAGCATCCGTAGCCGGCTGGACAAGTCCCCTGTTAAATCCAACGATTCAATCGTTGGACTGCGGGGGATACTGTCCAGCTAGGGGGCGGGAGAGGCCGACGGTATTCCCGAGGTAGGGGTGAAATCCTATAATCTCGGGAGGACCACCAGTGGCGAAGGCTGTCGGCTAGAACGCGCCCGACGGTGAGGGATGAAAGCTGGGGGAGCGAACCGGATTAGATACCCGGGTAGTCCCAGCTGTAAACGATGCAGGCTAGGTGTCAGTGCGGCTATGAGCCGCACTGGTGCCGCAGGGAAGCCGTTAAGCCTGCCGCCTGGGGAGTACGGCCGCAAGGCTGAAACTTAAAGGAATTGGCGGGGGAGCACCACAAGGGGTGAAGCTTGCGGTTTAATTGGAGTCAACGCCGGGAACCTTACCGGGGGCGACAGCTGGATGAAGGCCAGATTGAAGGTCTTGCCAGACTAGCTGAGAGGAGGTGCATGGCCGTCGCCAGTTCGTGCCGTGAGGTGTCCTGTTAAGTCAGGCAACGATCGAGACCCGCGCCCTCTGTTGCTACCGGCCAATGTGCCGGGCACACTGAGGGGACTGCCGCCGATAAGGCGGAGGAAGGAGCGGGCCACGGCAGGTCAGTATGCCCCGAATCCCCCGGGCCACACGCGAGCTGCAATGGCAGGGACAATGGGTTCCGACCCCGAAAGGGGAAGGCAATCCCTAAACCCTGCCGTAGTTGGGATCGAGGGCTGAAACCCGCCCTCGTGAACATGGAATCCCTAGTAATCGCGCGTCACCATCGCGCGGTGAATACGTCCCTGCTCCTTGCACACACCGCCCGTCGTTCCACCCGAGCGATGCCTGGATGAGGCGTGGTCTTAAAGGCTGCGTCGAATCCAGGTTTCGTGAGGGGGGAAAAGTCGTAACAAGGTGGCCGTAGGGGAACCTGCGGCCGGATCACCTCCTATGTAAGAATGGCTGAAGCCGACTGGAGGAGAAAGAGAAACATGGTCAAAGCCCAAAACGCTTCATGTTTTAAACAAACTTTATTTTTAGAATAGCGAAGAGGCTTTTTGCTAGGCTGCCTCAAGTTTTAGTTGGGGGAACATTTGGCTCTACTAGCAAGGTTTGACCCGTGGCGTTCCAGACTTTGCACTTGCCCGCCTAAGTTGACGTTTAACCCCTACACTGGATGCGACCATGCATGCGTTTACTGCTATGCCTCAAGTTATATACCGAAATTTTTCGCTTGCCGCCCAAAGAAAGACGTCCTCCCAAGGCTCAAGCAGGAGGCAGCGAAGTTGAACGGCGAAATAATATCCATAGCCAACTCTTCTGACCCTTATCCAACCATGGAAAAGGAAAAATGCTTAACAAGACGATGCCTTGAAATTCTTTCGCGTTCCAACTGCAGGATTCAGATAATAACAAAGTCTGATTTGGTGGTTAGAGACGTCGACCTTTTAAGGAAAGTGCCGTCCACCGTGGCTTTGACCATCACCACAGACGACGACGGCCTTGCAGGGATTTTGGAGCCCAACGCGCCACCCCCCTCTCAAAGGCTTAAGGCCATTGAAAGGCTTGTTGAAGCGGACATTCCCACATCTGTGCGCATAGACCCGGTGATCCCATGCTTAAACGAGAACCTGGAGGGCCTTATCAAAAAGCTGGCTTCTGTAGGCGTAAAGCACGTAACATGTTCAACGTATAAGGTTAAAATGGACAACTGGCAGAGGCTTAGCAACGCCCTGCCAGAAGTAGCGAAAAAACTTAAGCCTTTATACTTTGAAAAGGGCGAGAGGGTTGGCAGATGCCTGTATCTGCCCAGAGAATTAAGGCTTAGGCTTCTAGAGAATTTGGCTTTGATGGCGAAAAAATATGGGGTGAAGTTTGGCGTCTGCAGAGAGGGCTTTAAAAGTCTAAACACCGCGACGTGCGACGGTTCATGGCTTCTAAAGGCTAAAGGGGGCTAGAGGGCACTACTCTATTCTATTCCCCATTTCTTGGTTATTTTCACGATTAGGAATATGACGAAGGCTACTATTATGAATGTTATTATGGCTACTAGAAAGTTTCCTATTCCAAACAGTTGCCCTGTCCAATTTGGGTCGATGGGTTTTCCTTCAGCGTCCAAAGCAGTCGGGGGTACTGCAATTTTGAAAGTTGATAAGTTTCCAATGCCTGGTATCAATAGCCCTATTAGGGGCATTAGAAGGTCCTTGACTAGGGACTGGACAACTTGACCGACGTAGACACCCATAATGAAGGCTACAGCCATGCCTAACACCTTATACTTGGAGATGAAGTCTATAAACTCGTTCCACAAGCCCCTTTTCGGCGGAGGCGGCGGTGGGACAGGTTTAGGTTCTAACAACGTCTTTATCTCCTTAAGAACCTGCAAAATTTCCTCATCCTTCGCCATAACGACCACTTGTAATTGTTTCTCGATTCATATATATAAGACTATAAAACTTTTATGGAAAACGTCGAAGGCTTAGGATTTTACAATGTCATTAACTTTGACAACGTTTTTGAATTTCTTTCTCTAAGGCCAAGGCTATGGCTCCATAAGATTCCAGCAGGTGGCTCCGTTCATGTTGGGCTTCTCCATCGCTTTTTAAAACCTCGTTGAGGGCTTGGGCGACTTCTAGCCTTAACGTTGATTCTTCAGGTTCACCCTTCAACTTTTCAATCTTATTATATGCCTCTTCAAGTTTCTCTATGAACTTTTTAAGTTTTTCTATGAAAGCCTCTTCCTCATTCAAGAAATCCCTTAGCCTCACTTCAAGTTTCTTTATCTCCCTTAAGAGCTCACTTGATTTTTCACTTTCGGAGTTTTTCGCCACGGGTCCTACACCTCATAGGGTATTCGTTTTTCAAAGAGAGCTGTGGCATATTCTTCACGAAGCCCCTTTTAACCATTATCATTGTGGATGCGCGTTGCTGTTTCAAGAAAACTGGTAAATTTTAGATTGTACAAAATATATCCCTGATTCATATGGAAATCAGAAAGCTTCAACAAACTAAGGGCGGAAACTTCAATCTATCCCTGCCTAAGGAGTGGATTGAAAGAAGAGGGCTGGCGCGCGGTGAGGAAATAGCCATTTTCGAAGAGGAAGACGGTTCATTGAGAATTTACCCCGCAAAAATGGAACGGAAGGAGCCTCTGGAAGTTGTTTTAGCATTGGAGGATTATTCGGACGTCAACGCCCTTGAGTATTGCGTGAAAACATACTACACTCAGGGAATCAACAAAATAAATATAAAATCAAAGAAGAACATTCCAGTGGAAATTAAGAAACGGTTAAAGCTTTTACGTATGGAGTTACCCGGAATTGAGGTTGCCGAGGAAAAGGCTGACGCGATAAGCTTTTATGTCATAATAGACCCAGCGGTCTTCTTGTTAGAATCCCTAATAGAAAAAACTTCCTATTTCTCGCTTCAACTACAAGAAGACTCTGTAAAGGCTATTCTTACAGGCGATTTTCAACTTGCCCGTGAAGTCGCCGAAAGGATCATAGAAGCCCTAAGATATTATAGAATGACGATAAGGCAGGTTGCCTTATCAAGCTACAACAAAAACATTGCAAGAAAAATAGGTGTCAAGGACTGCCGTGAATGCGTTATATTCGCCTTGGTTGCGCGCGACCTGAGCAGGCTTATTTATCATTCATACTCAATTGCGAGGCATTTTCTCTCCATCGACGAGAAGACGGAGATAAACCCAGAAATATTGAGCATGATAAGGGAGCTATCAAATGTAGTTTATGGAATGCAGAGGGACGCTGTCCAATCCTTTCTAAAGAAGGATGTTATGCTTGCAATATCAACGATGAAGAGGATGAGTGATGTGAGGAAAAAAGAGGAGAGACTTTTGACAGTCATACAAGAAATGGTTAAAGATGCTAGAACTGCGGTTGCCTTGAGCTACATAGCCCGCGACCTGAGGAGGATTGCCGGCCACTCTGTAGCAATAGCTGACGATGCCATGAATAGAATTTTTGGCCCCCCGACTGAATACATCGGAATATAAAAACAAAAATATTTATATTTTAAAAAAAGAAAATATATATGGCTATAGAGTGGATCTCCTTTGGCCGAAGAGGTATTTGAGACCTTCAGAATGTGGATAGACAATAGACACGAGTATGCAAAAGCTTGGAAAGAGAGCACTGGAAACAAGGTTCTCGGATATTTTTGCACCTACGTACCAGAAGAGATTCTGTATGCAGCCAACATTTTACCCGTAAGAATCTTAGGCGGCCATGAACCCCCCACGGTTACAGAGCCCTACATATTTGCCATGTTTTGCCACTTATGTAGGGATTGCTTAGCTCAGGGACTTAAGGGAAAATTCAAATATTTAGATGGAATTGTAGAGGGACAATCATGTCTACATTTAAGACAAGCCTTCAATGCTTGGAGACTCCACATCCCTGTGGACTTTGCATATTACATATACATACCCCACATTGTCCAAAACCCCCACGCGGTTCCATACCTCACCCAAGAATTTGCCAAATTTAAAAAAGCCATCGAAAATTGGACTGGAAAGAAGATAACAGACGAGGATTTGGGCAGGGGAATAAGGATAGTTAACCGGAACAGGGAGTTGATGCGGAAGGTTTATGAGTACAGGAAGTTGGACAACCCGAAAATCACAGGTTTGGAAGCTATGGAAATGGTTCTCTCAAGCCAAATGGTTGACAAAGAGGAACACAACAAACAACTTGAAAAACTCTTACAGGAATTGCCCAACAGGAAACTCGACCGTAACCCTGGAATCAGGCTTATGATAATAGGAAGTGAAAACGACGACAGAGTCTTTATGAAAAACGTTGAGAATTTAGGCGCGACGTTTGTGATTGATGATCACTGCACAGGCTCAAGATACTTCTGGAACGACGTGATCCCCAACAAGGATAACCTCTCCGCCATAGCCTTCCGATACGTAAACAGGGTTCCATGCCCAAGCAAGGACGCACCAGAGTTCACAAGAATTAGGCACGCTGTCAACCTCGCAAATGAGTTCAAGGTTCAAGGAGCGTTTATTATCCAAAACAAGTTCTGCGATCCCCATGGAATCGAAATCCCTCCACTAAGGGAGGCGTTGAAATCTGTGGGTGTTGAAACATACCCCCTCGAGTTTGACGTAACCGTTCCATGGGGGCAGTTTAGAACCCGCGTGGAGGCCTTCCTTGAAACGCTAACAGGTTTAGAGGAACTATTTTAAGGAGGCGTACATATGGCTCAAGTCAAGGAGTATCCAACAGAACCCCTTAAAGTCTGGGATGAGGCGAAAAAGCTCAGAAAGGAGTATTACGAGAATTATTTGAAAGCTCATGAACGCGGGGGTATCCGATGGGCTGGAGGGGTATGGTCATATACGGCAATACCTGCGGGCTTAGGCGAGGACGTTTACTGCATAACCGGGGAACCATATGGGGCGACGATAGCCTTCTTTAAAGATTTTGCGGCAAAATGTCACGAAGCCACAGAGGCTGCTGGTTTTCCCCGCACACTTTGCGCCTACATGAGAAACTATTGGGGCTCCATCCTACTCGACAAATACATTCTTGCAGATGGAACCATTATTGATGGACACCCTACTCCCGATTTTATATGGCAAAACCACATTTGCTGCAGCCACGGGAAATGGTATCAGATTGTAAAATGGCTTGAAGAGAAGAAGGGTAAAAAGGTGCCTATTTACTGTGTGGATGTTTCTGTCGGCTACCCATTCTATGAACCTCTTGAAGAGTATAAGATAAACTACATTGTGCAACAGCTAAACGACGGAATTGAATGGTTGGAGAAGGTCACGGGAAGAAGTTATGATGATAAACTGTTATGCGAAGCCGTCTGGAACGAGGTAAGGGCAACAAGGCTGTGGGCTGAAATCTGCCAGCTGAATCAAGCGGTTCCAGCTCCCTTAGACGAGAAGTCCATGTACTCGCTGTATGTTCTAGGGACCCTCATGAGACATAGGCCTGAATGCGTCGCGTTCTACGAGAAGTTAAAAGCTGAGGTTGAAGACAGGGTAAAGCGGGGAATAGCGGCAGTTCCACATGAAAGGTTCAGAGTTATCACTGACACTCAGCCCCCATGGGGTTTTCTGCAGATTTTTAGGGAAATGGAGAAGTATGGCGTTGTCTCCGTTGGCTCCCTCTACACTTTTGGGCTGGTTGGAATATGGCAGTACACCACAGATGGAAAACTTGTTCCCAAGGAGCTCCCGCCAAAAAAGCCCCAGACAAGGGAAGAAGCCCTTAAAATGATTGTTGAGTGGACTGCTTACAGGCCTGAGTGGGCGCACTTCTACCTGCCGGAAGCAAAAACCCAGATGATGTTGAGCATTGTAAAACAGTGGAATGTCAACGCGGTTTTGCTCCACTACAACAGGGGATGTGAAGGCTTAAGTGTCCACATAGCTGAGAACCGTCTAGGTTTACAGAAGGCAGGTGTTCCCGTTTTCCCCTTTGAGGGGAATATGGGTGACGAACGAGAATTTGATTTCCCGGGAACTTTAGCGCGTTTAACCGCATTCTTCGCGAGTATGGGATTGAAAAAATTAAGGGATTAGGGAGGATTTGGGTATGATAACAGCCGGAGTAGATGTGGGAGCAAAATACGTTAAGATTGTAGTCCTCGAGGATGGAAAAAACGTTTTAAAGAGGGCTAGCGGGATTGTTGGTTTCGATGTTTTAAAGTCAACCGCAGAAATTTTTGAGAAAGCGCTATCTGATGCAAACTTGAAACGTGAACAAATCGCCCGAGTTGTTGCGACTGGAATGGGAAGGAAAATTATTCAAATGAAGCCTCCGATAAACGCCTTGGAAGCCGTACCAGAGGTCATCGCCGATGCGAAAGGAGCCTATCACTTGATCCCAACGGTTAAAACTGTTATTGACGTTGGAGCTGAGGAAGGTAGGGGAATAAGGGTTGGAGAGAGAGGCAGTGTAAAGGACTTTGTAATCAACGAAAGATGCGCCGCAGGAGCTGGAACCTTCATCGAAGCCATGGCTAGGGCTTTAGAAGTACGCGTTGAGGATATGGGACCGCTTGCGTTGAAGTCAACAAAGACTATACCAATGAACGCCCAATGCTGCGTTTTCGCAGAGTCAGAGGTTGTTACACTTATACACTCCAAGGTTTCAAAAGAGGACATTTCAAAGGCAATTCACGACGCAATTGCAGGGAGAATAGCCTCCATGGTTCTAAGAGTAGGCGTGGAAAGGGATGTCGCCCTAATCGGCGGAGTAGCGAAAAATCCAGGGTTTCTACCCCCACTTAAAAGGGAACTAAACACGGAAATCCTTATTCCGGAATATCCAGAGTATGTTGGCGCTTTGGGCGCCGCTTTAATCGCCTTTGAAATGGAGGGAGAGAAATGAGTGGAGAAACAGGCGAATTTTGGAAGTGGAAAGAGTATAGGTATACAATGCCGGGCATGGATTGGCATAACGCAAAAATAATCACCGCTGGTGTTGACATAGGGTCTGTGGGCAGTAAAGCCGTCGCAATGCTTGACGGGGAACTGTACGCCTACGCTGTCAAGAGAACTGGGGGAACGAGTGAAGAGACAGCTGTCAAAGTGATGAACTGGGCCCTTGAAGGGACGGGATTGAAAATTGAGAACATCAATTATGTTGTGGGCACAGGCTATGGAAGAGTGAACGTCCCATTTGCAAACAAAACGATAACGGAAATTGCGTGTCACGCGAGGGGAGCCCACTATATTTATGGGCCTACAGTGCGGACTGTTCTTGATGTTGGGGGGCAAGACTGCAAGGCCATCAGATGCGACGAAAAGGGCAAAGTGCTATCATTTCTAATGAATGACAAGTGTGCAGCTGGAACTGGAAGGGGCCTCGAAGTTTTCGCCGACCTAATAGGGGTTCCGATAGAAGAACTTGGAAAGGTTTCATTAAACGTTCCAGAAGAACCGCCGCCGGTAAGCAACACCTGCGTGATTTTTGCAAAGGCTGAGGCCCTTGCCCTGCTACGTCAAGGGTGGCCCAAAGAAAAGGTTGCGGCAGCTTACCATCTTGCAATGGTTAATAGGATAGTTGACTTGCTTATGAAAGTTGGAATTGAAAAAGACTTTGCAATTACAGGCGGCGTTGCAAAGAACATAGGTATAGTTTCCAGACTTGAAAGAATACTTGGAATTAAACCCCTCGAACCAAAAATGGATCCGATATTGGCTGGAGCGATAGGCGCCGCGCTTTTCGCTAAGGCACTTTACGAGAAGCAGTTAGGCTTACGCTAGGAGAAAATAATGAAGGCGCATTATGGATATAAGGACGGCTCCGGCGACTACTTCATAATTGTTGATACTGAAAAATGTGACGGCTGCGGGAAATGTGTTAACATATGCCCCAACGGGGTTCTTGAAATCGTCGAAAACGATTTTGACATTGAAGGAGGGAAAATGGCCGCCGTATCCGAAGAGCACCGTAAAAAGATTAAGTATAGCTGTGCACCTTGCAAGCCCATCAGTGGCGAAAGAAAACCTCCCCCATGCATCCTTGCATGTGAACATAACGCAATAACTCATTCATGGTAGGGGAGAAACATTCCTGGAAAAATTAGGATTTTTATCAACGATATTGAGATTGAGGTTGAAGAAGGCTCCACAATTTTAGAGGCGGCGAGAAAGGCGGAAATATATATTCCAACTCTTTGTTATCACCCTGATCTGCCGCCGCCAAACAGGATTAAACCCGTCGAATTTGTTTACCGTGGCGAGGAGAAAATTGTAGGCGAGACTCCTGAGAGGGATTTTGAAGGTTGCAAACTATGTCTTGTTGAGGTTGCGGGACTCGAAGAACTTACCCTCTCATGTTGCACGCCTGTTTCTAGTGAGATGAGAGTTTACACGGAAACCGAAAGGGTGAAAAACGCGAGAAAGATGGAGCTGATGCGCATATTAGCCAAGCACCCCCACGCATGCCTCACATGCTCCCAAAAGGAGGGGTGCACCACAGAGCCTTGTTCAACAAATGTCCCTAAAAGGGAAAGGTGCTGCCCGAAGTTTGGAAACTGTGAACTTGAAAGAGTTGCGGAACACATTGGAATTAGGGAGGACACGCCACGCTATGTCCCCAAAGACCTTCCCGTAATAGAAAATGAGCCCCTTTTCCTGAGGGACTATAACCTATGCATTGGCTGCACCCGCTGCGTTAGGGCGTGCCAAGAACTTCGAGGGGTAGGGGCTTTAGGCTTCATTTATAGAGGTGGAGAGGTTATAGTTGGAACCGTTGCGCCGACACTAATGGATTCTGATTGCAGGTTCTGCGGCGCATGCGTGGAAGTCTGCCCCACAGGAGCCTTGAGAGACAAGACGTTAAAGGCTGCAAGACGAGAAATCGAGCTGGTTCCATGTAAACACGCATGTCCAGCCGAAGTTGACATTCCAAAGTTTATTTCGCTGATTTTTCATGGAAGGTTTTCTGAGGCGGCAGCTGCAGTGAGGGAAAAGCTGCCCTTGCCTAATGTTTTGGCTTATGCCTGCCCTCGCCTATGCGAGAACGTTTGTAGACGCGGAGAGATCAATGAGGCCATCTCAATACGCAGTTTAAAACGCTTCGCAATGGAAAACGACACTGGATTATGGAGACAAAAACTTTGGGTTTCAAAACCCACGGGAAAGAGAGTTGCAATAATAGGGGCTGGCCCCGCGGGACTAAGCGCGGCATACTACCTAGCTAGGTTGGGGCATTCAGTTACAATTTTTGAGGCCATGCCTGAGCCGGGTGGGATGATGCGTTATGGGGTTCAAGAATATCGCCTGCCAAGGGAGATTGTTGAAAAGGATTTGAGGGAAATCATTAATTTAGGTGTAGAAATAAAGACCAACGCCGTTTTTGGAAAAGATTTAACAATTGAAACTCTGAAAAGAGAAGGTTTCAACGCAATCCTCATCGCTGCCGGCTTACAGCAGAGCAGAAAACTAAAAGTTGAAGGAGACATGTTGGAAGGCGTGGTTGGCGGACTAGACTTTTTGAGGGATGTTAGACTTGGAAAAATAAGAAGCGTGAAGGGTAAAGTTTTAGTGATTGGGGGTGGAAACGTCGCCATAGACTCTGCCCGCTCCGCCCTGCGTTTAGGCGCAGAAGAAGTCTGCGTAATTTATAGGCGGTCAAGGAAGGAAATGCCTGCACATGAAGAGGAAGTAAAAAACGCCGAAGAAGAAGGGGTCAAATTCAAATTTCTGGCGGCTCCAAAGCGGTTAATAAGCAACGGGATGGGACGAATTAAGCATGTAGAATGTATTCGCATGGAGTTGGGGCCTCTGGACGAGACGGGTAGACGCAGGCCTGTCCCAGTTGAGGGCTCAGAGTTTCTTATGGATGCAGACATGGTTATAATAGCCGTTGGTCAAGCAATTAGCCCGATGATTCGCCTCGCCTCCAAAGACCTTCAGTTTACTGAGCAGGACACCATAGCCGTAGACGAAAATGGAGAAACAAGCCTTGAAGGTGTTTTTGCATGTGGAGACATTGTTAAGGGTCCATCCACAATTGTCGAGGCTGTAGCTTCAGGTAAACGTGTAGCCCTCGCCATTGATAGATATCTCGGCGGAAAAGGAGAGTTAGAAGACAAATACGTCGAGTTTGAGCCTAACCCATGGCTCGGCAGAGTTGAGAATTTTGCATATAAAAAACGAGTTCAAACGCCCCTTTTGCCCATTGAAAAACGTTGGGCGAATTTTTCGCCCGTTGAACTTGGATACGATGAGAAGATGGCTTGTGAGGAGGCAAACCGTTGTCTAAGATGCGATCTAAGGTTAAAAATTCGGCAAGCTCCACAGCCTCCTGGAAAATGGCTTCAATTTATAGAGGAAAACCTCAAACTTGTGCCAGAAACTGAAGGAGTTTACCAGTTGTTAAACGATAAGAAGGAAGTCATATACATAAAGGGAACAGCAAACCTGAAAAAGGAGCTTGAACAACAATTTGCCACCAACAAGAAAGCAAAATACTTCACCTATGAAGAAGCGAAAATGTATACCATGAGGGAAAGCGAACTGCTCCAACAGCACATTAAGAGACATGGAAAAATGCCTGAACAAAATATAGAAATTGAAGAAGAACTATACTAATGTACCCCTAGCGCATTTAAATAAATGTTTTGCCATAAATATTACCTCGGTTAGAATGAGGGCAGAATGTTCAGGTAGCTGGGACAGAGAGGCTGAGCTCAAAAGGCAAGGTTGGACAAGACGGTTTGTGGCTGACGAGTCAAGACTAGGTGAGGCGGTAGAACTTTACAAATCCCTTGGATACGAAGTTAGACTGGAACCGGCGGTTTTTGACGAGACAAGCGAGGAATGTAAAAAATGTTTGCTATGCGGAGGCCGCGACAAATATAAGGTTATATACACAAGGCCCAAAGGACACGTGCAGCAATAAAGCTTTATCCTTTCTTCCCCGCATAAAAACTAATGAAAACATTTTTATATATTTATATATAACTTATATAAAAAATTGAGGCGTTATAATATGAAGCAATTTACTCATTCCGAAAAAGCCGTTACAAAAATGCAAGCAGCTGCTATCGTTGCTATGATCGCGAATGTCATACTTCTAAGTTGCGTTTTGCAATCATATGCTTCGACTGCAAACAGTTTGAAAGAATTCTTTGATTCTCTCGGATTAACGGACACGGAAGGCAATCCTGTAACGATATTATCCGCGGAAACTGTTACAGATGTGCCAGGCGCGCCGGAGCATGTTCGTGTAGAGGGGGTTATTTGGCCGGAGACTCAATTTGTGATTAAACTTCCAATATCCTCAAAATGGAATGGACGTTATTATCAGATAGGGGGCGCCGGGTTAGGAGGGACGCTTTTGGAGCCTGCAATGTTGCCTGGTATAATGATGGGTTACGCGACTGGAGGAAATAATCAGGGTCATAATGCAACAAGGGAACCCGGTGCCACATTTGCGTATCCTGATCCAATTCCAGGTATACGACGTGAACCTAACCCCTACTGGCAAAGGAAAGAGGAAGATTACGCTTATCGAGCCTCCCATGAAACTGCTGTTTTGGCAAAGAAAATCATTAAGGCATATTATGGCCGTGAGCCTCTTTACTCCTACTTTGTCGGCAGTTCAAACGGTGGACGTGAGGGTTTAAAGTTGGCGCAAATATATCCGGAGGATTTTGATGGGATGGTTATAGGTATGCCGGTGCTTAACATAACATGGGAAGCCTTACAAGACGTGTGGAATGCGCATGCCACATTAGTTGGGCCTGGAGCTATTCCTGTTTCAAGTTTACCCTTCCTCGCCCAAGCTGTTTACGAAAAATGCGACAGTGTTGACGGCCTCGTGGACGGTTTAATAGATGATCCACGAAAATGTGCGTTTGATCCAATCGTTGACCTCGCTGAAACTCCCTATTCCAATTACTTCACTTTAGAGCAAAGGGAAAGCTTAGCAAAAATTTACGAGGGGCCAAAAACATCATGGGGACTCCAACTTTTTTATGGAACGCCGGTGGGTGGAGAAGCCGTTATGCGCCACGTGTTTGGAGGAGTCATGAGCAACTGGGCGTTTTGGGTTGTTGGGGAACCTAACCTTGCACTCAGCCTCGGTGGAAGCATATGGCAGTATATGGCTACGGAGCCGCGTTTTGGACCAGAATGGGATTGGAGAAACCTTAACTTTGATGTTGACCCATTCAGATTAAGACCCGAACTTGCAGAGAAATTAAACGCCATTAGTCCAGACCTCCGGGCATTTAAAGAAAGAGGCGGCAAGATCATTCATTGGCATGGATGGGCAGATCAGCTGGTAACACCATATCAATCAATCGCTTACTACGAAAGCGTAGTGCAGTTCATGGGTAAGGAAGCCGCAAACGAATTTTATAAGTTGTATATGGTTCCGGGACTAACTCATGTAGGGAGTATAGGCTGCAGTAATGTTGACTGGTTTACACCGCTTGTAAAATGGGTTGAAAATGGAGTCGAGCCTAAAGTGCTGATTGGCTCACGGAACGCCGATCCTGTGTTAAATTTAACCGCCAGAACGCGGCCAATTCCACCTTATCCATTAGTTGCAAGATACATTGGAAAGGGCAGCATCGACGACGCTGAAAACTTCGTTTGCGTCGAGTTAATCCCAACCGAAGTGCAGATTAAGCCTTCAACGATAAGCCTAACTGGGGGAAACTTCACAGCTTATGTTAACATACCTGAAGGCTATAACGTTCGAGAGTTTATAGCTGTAACCTGCGAAGGAGCAGCGGCATTAAGGGTTTACTTTGCAAAGGATGGTAGAGTATTGATAGCCGAGTTCAACCCCCGGGATTTGATAAATGTAAAGCCCAGAGAAGACTTCATATTCACGGTTACGGCGATTTTTGAACAAAACGGGCAGAAATTCGCCTTTGAGGGCTCCGACACTGTAAAGGTCACAGCCTTTGATTTAGAACAGGAGTATGACAAACTTCTATTGAACTATACCGCCCTGAAGGATGATTACGCTCGCCTTCAAGAACAATTCACTGCGCTGCAGCAAAACTACAGTGACTTAAACTCTGCATACTCCTCCCTAGCTAATGAACACAAAAACCTCCAATCCAATTATACCACTTTAAAGTCTGAGTATACTGAGCTAAACCAAACCCTAAAGCAAATACAGTCAGAACTCAACGGGCTTAAAGCAAACTATACCCTGCTGAAGGTCAACTATGGGCAGCTCCAATCCAGTTATGAAACCCTCCAACAAGACTACGCAGGGTTAAAGAACTGGCAGTATGCAACGTACGCCTTCATAGTTTTAACGTTTGTTTCCATAGCAACCACCATCTACTTTGCAAGAAAAAAGCCAAAATAACCTAATCTCCATTTTTTACAACCTCGTTGAGATTATTGTGTAGACTTAATATTTACGCGCACAACATATTCTTGGTTGGCGGAGCATTTGGTCTTAAAGATTTTGAGGAAACACTTAGACGAAATATTTAAGCATGCAGAGGAAAAACATCCAATAGAAGCATGTGGAATTTTGGTTGGCGAAAAAAGGGGACAGGAAAAAGTTGTTAGGAAGGTTTATCATACAAGGAATTTGCTTGCCTCGCCTTCTGCTTATCAAATTGATCCATTGGAACAGTTGAGGGTTTTTGAAGAGGTGGAGCTCGCGGGTTTGGATGTTGTCGGGTTTTACCACAGCCACCCTCTTTGGGACGCCTTCTGGTCTGAGGCTGACGAGGAGGGAAGTAAACATTGGGTTGGATACTCTTACCTAATTGTTTCGCTGAAAACGGGAAAGTTCAGCTCATATATAAGAAGGGAAGAAGGTGTGGAAACAGAGGAAGTTGTGGTTATCTGAAGCATGACCAATATTTGGAGAGGACGCGTTTAAGCTCAGTCAACGTTGTGTCAACGCGCTTGGTTATCCATGGTTCTGCCTTTTCTGCGGGAGGCGGAGCTGTATCCTCTACGTCTAATTTTTCCGCGCCGACGGCGCACGCCGTAACCAGATAAAACGCGTGTACAGCCGCCTTAACGTTGTATCCTCCGCCAAGCCTAATCAACACTTTCCCCCCGCAGACTTCATTCGCAGCTTTTAGCACCTCTCTTGTCAGTTCTGGGTAAAACGCCATTGTTAAACTGTAGTTGGTCAGCGGATCTGCGAAATAGTTGTCCGCACCAGCGATGAAAAGGAGAACGTCAGGCTTAAACTCTCGCATGAGGGGCGGGAAAACCTCGCGGAGAGCCCTCAAATAGTTTTCGTTGTCAACGCCTGGAGGCAACGGAACATTAACTGTATATCCTTCGCCGGCTCCGGCGCCGACTTCGTGGACGTATCCCGTCCCAGGGTAAAGGGTTCGGGGGTCCTGGTGCATCGACATGTAAACCACTGTTGGATCTTCGTAGAATATTTCCTGTATCCCGTTTCCATGGTGGCCGTCGCAGTCCAGTATAAAGGCCTTTTTAATGTATCCGTGCTTTTGGAGGTGCCTAATCACTATGGAGTCGTCGTTGAAATAGCAAAAACCAAACGAAAAGCCATAGTGCGCCCTGGTGGCGTGATGGCCTCCAAAGGCTACGCATTGGATAGCCCTGCTGAATTCTCCTTCCACTACTGCTCTTCCCGCGTAAATTATTCCTCCAGCTTGGACAAGCGCGCGTTCATATGTTCCAACCGGAACTGGCGTGTCGGCGTCAAGCCTCCCGCCCGTCTTGCTCAAAGTCTTAATAAGGTTTAGAAGCGAAGGCTCGTGCACAAGAAGTATGTCTTCTTCCGTTGCCTCAAAAGGAGGATCAACTACTTGAAGCTGCGGCAAATCTAAGATGCCCTTCTCCTTTAACTTGTCGAGATATAGAGTGAAACGTTCCTTTCTAAAAGGGTGGTCAGGCCCAAAATCATGTTCTAAAAGCTTCTTTTGATAGATTAGGGCAACTTTCCCCGACACGCATTCTCACCTTAAAACAGCCAAGTTTCGTCCGCCTTTGACGCTGCCTTCCGCTGTCAACGGTCCTTTCACTCCGTGCTAGTTTTTGTGGGTTGAGGCGGCGGAGGCGGGCGAGGCATACCTAAAAAGAATAGAACTTCAGACAGGAATTTCCGTATTGGCAGACTTTGGGGACATTTTTCCTCACATGTGCCACACCTGACACATGCGTCAGCTCTGTTTTCAGGCGGGACAGCTGCATGGTATTTCTCCATGATCTCGCGGCGTTTTGCCTCGCCTCCAGGGCTTCTTAGAAACTCGTTATAGAAAGCTAAAATTTCAGGTATATTTACGCCTTGGGGACAGGGCATGCAGTATCGGCATTTTGTGCATCCTATGAAGCCATATTGGAGATACCTCTCCCTCACTTTGGAAATTACATCCAACTCTTTAGGGGTAAGCGTATTTGGGTCTGAACGGTCTGCGATACTGACGTTTTCCATAACCTGTTCCATAGTGCTCATGCCGCTTAGGACAACTGAAACTTCTGGATGGTTCCAAACCCAGAGCAAGCCCCATTCCGCAGGCGACCTTTTAATTTCGGCTTTATCCCATATTTCCTGCACTTCTTTCGGAGGTTTTGTGGCAAGCATGCCGCCCCTTAAGGGTTCCATTATTACCACGGCAAGCCCCCTTGAATGGGCATACTTAAGCCCCTCTATTCCAGGCGTGCGCGGACTGCTCTCGGTATCAACGTAGTTAAGCTGGATTTGACAGAAAGCCCATTTGTCATAGCTATCAATAATTTCCTTAAACACTTCAAACTCGTCATGAAAGCTAAAGCCAAAATGCTTTATCCTGCCCTCGGCCATCTGCTTTTCAGCCCAGTCAAGGGCGTTCAAATTTTGGGCTTTAAGCCAGCTTTCCCTGTTAAGCCCGTGCAACAGATAGAAGTCTATACAGTCAAGTTGCAAACGCTTTAGTTGTT
>JAWBZV010000006.1:0-73071 GCA_038865865.1 Bathyarchaeia archaeon
GATCATGTATGAACTCCAACACAAGCTTATCACCTTCAACTCTCATCAGAACTTTGTCTTCTTCGCTTATGCCTAACTGCTCACATATACGCTTAGGTATGTAAATGGCTCCCTTCTTACCAACCTTAGACATCGAAACCTGACTCAAACCAGATCCCCAGGTTAAAGATAAAAACCTGGAAAATATAAATATTCAGGTAGTACCAACAAATCTTAAAGGCCGGAGTGAAGGAAGCTACGTTAAAATAATGGCGGATGAGAAGGGCATTAGAATAGCCTCTTAAGCCTGTAGCTGACAAATATTTTGGCGCCTTCAAGATCGAGATGGCCGGAAGACCTCGACGAGTTTGCAACAGAAGTTTTTGGAAAATGGTGGACCCGTACCCAGAGGGCCACATGGACATAAACGTCTTCGTTTATTGGCTTGCAACCATCCACCTTGGGCAGAACGTCATATGAGAAGATTTAACGAAGGCAGCTAAACTGATGAAAAATACAGCCTTGACTATGAGGACGCAAAACATTTGGCCTCTGCGTTAAGGAGTAGGGCGAAAGAAATAATATCAAACGACGAGGACTTCGATAGCACTCCATTAAAAAGGGATTCAGCTAAAAGCATTAAAAAGTCTACTTTTCTTTCACCTCACCACCCTAATCCTTACAGCCTTAGAGACGACCCCACGGGCCGCCCCGTTTTCCGCCCCAAAACGGGTTTCTTTTGGTGCGGCCGCCGGGATTTGAACCCGGGTCGTCAGCGTGGCAGGCTGATGTCCTAGTCCAGGCTAGACTACGGCCGCTTGACGTTAAGCTAGGACATTTTTATTTTCTCTTCCTAAAAAGCATAACGTTTTTGGCGGCTGCAAGTGCGCGTTTAGGACGTGACTTTGACTTTGTTATTGTTATGTTAGAAGCCTGCCCTTGCCGTAAGGGATGAAATCTCTAATTTTTTCAGGTGAAGCCTTAAGGATTTTTCCCCTATGTTCCACAGGCATTTTCTCGGCGAGTTCATTTAAAACTTGTTTGAATAACTCTTTTCCACTAGCGTCTCCGGGCACTATAACAACATATGCGTTTGTCCGGGCTTTTACAGCATCGAGAGGTCCGCCTATGAAGGTGATTTCGCCTTTCTCCTCATCGAGTAAGACGCCTACCGCCGTTTTTAATGGGATGCCCCGCATCCAGTTCCGCTTGCCCTCAACCACGAAGGCTCCCCGCGGCACATATTCGCCTGAACCTCCAGTCTTGCTGAGCTGTTCAGGTTTGACCCAGTAAGCGTCGGCGGAGGCAAAGCCATCACGCCAATTTCTAGAGAAGGCGGCTGCGAATTCTCCGGCTTCGCGGAGGCACTGCTCACTCGGCTGTTTGCCTCCAGTCTTGACAATGACAAAGGGGGCGCCTATGACGTCTGCGTGGAAGACTATGTCACCAGGCTCTGTGTACCTTTTAATGAGGGCTTCGTTGCTTGAGGCATCCTTACCCGCAACTACCAGAAAGCCATCCGATGAGGTGAACCACCTAAACTTTTCAAACCATTTTTTACCCTCAACCTTACGTTTGGCAAGCGTTTTCAAGGCTTCAGCAGGCTTAATTTGCCGCTGAGCCACTGCTTCCCTAAGCCTTGCCTCAGCATCTTTAAGCCTATTCTTTGTTTCTTCCAAAGCTGTTTTGGCGCCCTCAAACTTGCGCTTGGCAATTTTGGCCTTTTCGTAGAATTTTGCAGCGTTAGCGAACAAGTCCCTATTCAAGTCTAAGCCAAAGTGTAAACCCTCAACGCAGACATTAACAACCAGCCTACGGTCATCAAAAGCTTCAAAGAGGATGTATGGCTCTAGACCTTGACGTTTCCAAGCCGTTATCTCCGAAACTATTTCCTCCCACCCTTTCCCCGCTTTTTTGCCCTCTAAAAACTTGTCAAGCAACGTTTGAAGTTTACCAGAGTGCATGTAGATGGCATCGCCGATCCGCCTATATTTTTCCACATTTTTTCCAGCCTCATTTAGGGCTTGTTCTTGCTCAGCCATAACCCTCTTGAGGCGCTCAACTTCCGCTTCCAACTTGACAAAAATTTCCTCAGCTCCCGTCTCCTCCAAGGCTTTGGCTCTTGCATAAAACTCGTCCAGCGCTTCATTGAATTTGTCGTATTCCTGGCGCTTCAGGTTCTCGTAACGCCTAAGCTTAAGGGGAACAACGTCCAAAAACTCTCCCTTTTCGTCTAAAACTATGTTTGGTTCAAGTTTCCCCTCTAAAACCTGGAGGATTAAGCTTTGAACGCCGTTGTAGATGGCTTCTGCTTGCGGCGCTTTTAGGCTGTTGCATGGCGCCTTCTTATCTACACCGAGCCGCTGCAGAACCTCTTCGGCGTAAACCCCGCCTATTCCCAAAAAACTTGCAAGCACCCTAACCACTTCTGCTTCTCCGAAGCTTTTCAAACCGTCCAGAAAGGCTTGTCTGCTGATTTTTAGGGGGTTATGTCCCATCGGAGGGGGATAACGGAAGAGTTCGCCCCTTAGGATATTTCTATCGCGCATGCGCTTATAACGTAGAGCATGAAGAATCTTGTTTTCCCCGTCGACGATTATTATGTTGCCTTCTCCAAAAAGCTCGATTACAAGTTTAAAAAACTGGTTTTTAGCCTTAAAATGGAAAACTACGATTCTTTCAAACTCGTACTGTTCAATGTCAGTGAGCCAGCCGCCGTTAAGATGTTTTCTTAAAGCCATACAGAAAGGCGGCGGAACCAGGGGCTTATCCAAAGCGTACAAGGTTGTGTGGAGTCGCCTGCCAGCCTCCAGTATAAGGGTGAAAACTGTCCCGCCGGGTTTCCGCAACTTTAAGAGCAGGGTTTTGCCGTCCAACTGATATATGTTGTCAACTCTAGTGTTTAAAACAGTCTCCCTCAACTCGCGAACCACAGCTGCTACATCAAAACTTGTAAACTCTTTTATGTGCAATTTACTCCCTTAACTCCCTTTCTCCATAGGGGCACTAGGCTCTATAAATAGACAGCTTTAAATTAAAGATAAGCCTAAAACCCATAAGGGCGTTGAAAGCCATGAAGCCTCTAGAAGCACTTTACTGGTTTAGATTCTTTCTTGGGATAGCGGCTGCCCTCATATGTATAGGTTATGGCATGGCTACGAACACTATTGTAAGGGGGTACGCGCCGAACATATTCATAAATGGCTTCGCGTGGGCTGTGATTATTTATACCTTATCCTATTACATTATTAAGCCTAAACTTTTGCTAAAGGTGGAAAAGCCTCAGAAAATCCTCACCACGGGGATATTTTTGTACTTTATATCGTGGCTGGTTTTCTGGATACTCCTATACACGATCATCTCAGCCTAAAGGCTGTCTCCTTTATTCTATGAAATCCTCCATTGAAGCCTGACTCTTTTCCATGTTTCCGCCTTTTTCTTTTTCAGGGTTAACCTTCGCAGCTTCAGCGTTGTTGAAATCCATTTTGCCCAGTATTCGGATAAAATCAGCCCATGCTGAAAAGAATCCACGGTCGAAGTCTCCGTGAAGTCTGTTTCTTACGTGGCTTAAGAACTCCTTTCTGTAGGCTTTCAACGCTGCCTTGTCATTTAAATCTAGCTTTGAAAGGAAGGAGTAGGAGTCGCTGTTGTCGGAGCTTCGCACAAGCAATATTCCATACAAAGCCCTAAAATAGCCCCTGTTCCACTCCGTCTTATGCATTTTCTGCTTAAGCCTTTCCAGCTCGCGTTCCGCTTCTGCGAACTGTCTGTTCATGACGAGTTGGACGAAACGGGCAACCAGCGCTGAGGGTACAGGCATCTCAGCGTCCACCCGACTTGGGTTTTTCCTCTTCTGAAACGTCCTCTATTCCATTCTCCGTGATCTTAAATATTTCCTCCCCCTCTGGAAGGTATGGGCTTGAAACTAGGCGAGCGATGCGCACGGGGCCATGGGAAGCCTTTCTTAGGTAAACGCGGGTGTGGCTCGTGTGTCCAACAATGTGGCCGCCAACAGGGCTTATAGTGTCTCCGTAAAACATGTCCGGCTTCGCCATAACCTGATTTGTTACAACAGCCACCGCGTTGAAGGCCCTTGCCAAGCGGATAAGCTTGTGCATGTGCTTGTTGAGCTTCTGTTGTCGCGAGGCAAGCATTTCCCGTCCGATGTATTCGCTTCTGAAATGGGCTGTTAGAGAATCAATGATTATCAGTTTAACGTTGTTCTCCTTCACAACCTCATCGCAGTTCTCCAACAAAAACATTTGATGATCTGAAGTGTAAGCTTCAGCATAAATAATATTCTTCACAACTTTTTCAGGGTCAAGTCCCAAATGCTTAGCCATCTGCACAATTCGCTCGGTCCGGAAGGTGTTTTCAGTGTCGATGTATAGGGCTGCGCCGTTTAGTCCTCCCCTTTCAGGAGGCAACTGCACGTTCACGCATAGCTGGTGGCAAATCTGGCTTTTTCCGCTTCCATACTCGCCGTAAAACTCTGTGATTGTCTGAGTTTCCAAGCCGCCGTCCAGAAGCTTGTCTAAAGCCCTACTTCCAGTGGTTAAGCGTAAAACGTTCTGGCGCATTCTAAGAAGCTCATCAGCTCGAATGAAGGATATGCCTATGGAGGAGCGGGCTGCGTTAATTATGGCTAGGGCCTTTTTCTCGCTTATGCCAGCAGGCTCCAACTCATGGATAGTAGCCATGGCTAGAGACTCAACCGTATGGAACCCTAATTCCCTAAGTTTTTGAGCGGTCGCCGGCCCAATTCCTGGAAGATCCTCTAACATTTCATACTTCTGCTTTCTTACGCCTTCCTCACCCTCAGACATGAGTTTCCCAAGGGAAAGTTTGCGCCGGCAGTATTTAAAGCAAGCGTGGAATCGGGTGTTTAACATCCGGAGAGTTTAGTTAAAGTGAAGCCTTAATTGAAACTTTTAAGCTTTATAAACGACTAGAAGCGTTAAAGCGGGTTGGCTGACCTTGAAAGCCGCTGTGGTTGAGGAAGCTGCATTCAACCTCTTAAAGCAGGCTGTATTGTACTTGCCTGAAGACGTGAAAAAAGCGCTGAAGCGGGCGTATGAAGAGGAGAGCAGCGAGGTTGGCAAAACCCAGCTGGGCGCCATCCTCCAAAACGTGGCGCTCGCTGAAAAATTTCAAGCCCCAATCTGCCAAGACACTGGCTTAATATTTTTTTACGTTAAAGCTGGAGCAAACACGCCGAACCTAAGCGTAATCGAGGAGGCGCTGGTTAAAGCAACGAAAAAAGCCACACGGGAAATTCCTTTAAGGCCCAACGCCGTTGACCCCATAACCCAAAAGAACAGCGGGGACAACACTGGCAGACTTGTACCTCACATAGATTGGGAAATCGTTGAGGGCGAAAGCCTCGAGTTGACAGTCATGCCGAAGGGAGGGGGCTCTGAAAACACGTCGGCCTTCCGAGCACTCCTGCCTGGGAGGGGACTTAAGGCCTTAAAGAAGCTTGTCGTAGATGCTGTCATAAAGGCAGGAGCCAAACCGTGCCCTCCTACAGTTCTAGGCGTTGCCTTCGGCGGCGGGGCAGACGTTGCCATGAAAATTGCAAAAAAGGCCCTTTTAAGACCCTTAGACAAGCCCAACCCAGACCCTGAATTGGCCAGGCTTGAGGAGGAGCTTCTGGAGGCTATTAATATGACGGGTATAGGACCTATGGGGCTCGGTGGAAAAACAACCGCCTTAAGGGTTCATGTGGATTACGCCTTTAGACATCCAGCCTCCTTCCCAGCTGCTGTCGCCTTCAACTGTTGGGCGGCTAGGAGGGCTTCGGCAAGAATTCACCCCGACGGGGCTATTGAATATTTAACCCACAGGACAGAAGGGTGAAACGCCTATGGCCACACATCACCTCAAAACCCCCATATCTGAGGGGGATATTCGAAAAGTTAGAGTCGGCGATGTGATTTACGTTAGTGGAACTCTAGTGACGGCGAGGGATCAAGCTCACAAACGTGCTCTAGAATTTTTTAGGGAAGGGAAGCCTTTACCTATAAACCTTAAAGGCTTAGCCCTATACCATTGCGGCCCCCTCGTCGGGAGAAAGGGCAATGAGTGGGTTGTGATTTCAGCCGGACCAACCACTAGCACCAGAATGGACATTTTTGAAGCCGAATTTATCCGAAACTTTGGGGTTAGACTGGTTATAGGCAAGGGTGGGATGAGTTGGAGAACAACAAAAGCCATGGCTGAATATGGAGCCGTTTACGGCGCTTTCACCGGCGGAGCGGCGGTTTTAGCTGCCAGGGCAGTAAAGGCCGTCAAGGGGGTTGAATGGACGGATTTAGGGATACCTGAAGCCGTGTGGATTCTCGCCGTTGAAAACTTCGGCCCGCTAATAGCTGCGATAGATTCCCATGGACGGAACCTTTTTATGGAAACTGCCCAAAAGGCTAAAGAGAACATGAATCAAATTTTAGCTAAGCTTGGTTTATAGCTCCCTGCTCATCAGGTAAGCGTCTTCGCCGTCTGAATAGTACCCGCGAATTATCCTGACAATTTTGAAACCCAGTTTTTTGTATAGGTTTATTGCAGGCGTGTTAGTTACTCTGACCTCTAGGAAACACTGTTTAGCGTTGTATAGGCGCATTCCTTCCATGGCCTTTTTGACCAAGGCTTCTCCTATGCCCTTCCCCCTATGCTGGGGCATAACAGCGATTGAGACCACATGTCCCCGCTTTATAAAACCGCCCAAACCGAAGTTGGCTAGGCCTGTTTCAATGCGGCACATTATGTAACCCACAACCTCCCCGTTTTCCTCAGCTACAATGAAGGTTTCGGGGAACCGCTCGTACAGGTCGATGAAAAAGTAGTCAGTGTAGTTTTCAGGGAGACAGGTACGGTTTATATACGTAACGCGCTCCAAGTCTTTAGCCGTGAATTTTCTAAGGATAAAGGTTTGCTGCAAACTTTTCCATCCACAATGTTTGAAATCTACGGTTATTTTTCCTAAATTTAAAATTTTCCGACGACATGTGATTAAGCCATTCATGGGGGTTGTTGCTCGCCTGAAACAACCTCTGGGAGTGTTAGAGACCCATAAGGCATTGCCCAAACCCTCGCGTTATCTCCGACCATTTTTAATGATTGGTTCAGAGCCTCATTCACGGTCCGCGCCGTCTTAAGCCCAAAAACGTTTACCGCGTAATAATCCGGCAAGGCTGAAACAAGAATGATTCGGGCTTTCTGCAAAGCCTTAAGCAGGTAGTATGCCCCATGCCCCCCGAGGACGAAGTTGCGCTTGATCTCCCGCTCAACACTTTTCAAATCCTTAAACTTAACCATCCAATCATAGAAAACCTTGTTTCCATATCCC
Source organism: Bathyarchaeia archaeon (assembly GCA_038865865.1). Taxonomy (GTDB): domain Archaea; phylum Thermoproteota; class Bathyarchaeia; order Bathyarchaeales; family Bathycorpusculaceae; genus JANXEP01. The sequence goes on from JAWBZV010000006.1 coordinate 7,325, forward strand.
TCTGAACATTCAGCAACCAAAATTACCACTCCGCCCCTCCTAACCACATCAAGGGCGTTGTCAACAGCCTCAAAAGCTTGGAAAAGACTTACATCAGCTGGGTAACCTCCAGGACTTACAACAACTATGTCAGCTCTGCGGTTTACGGGTACGCGGTACACTTCGTTCACAACTTTCACCCCTTCACGGAAAACTTGCCCCAAATCCCCCGCTAAAGCTTTGACTACCTCCCCTTTACTGTTGACTATAACATTTAAGGTGAAGTCAACCTTAGCCATATTCGCCGCTTCCATTATGTCTTCATGAACGGGGTTTCCATCCAAAACCCCCGCCTTAGCGTTTGGGCTTAAAATCATGGCGTGGTTAGCCTTTATCGTCTCCTCGCCTGAGACTCCGGGCAAAACGCCCATCCCACCACCACTGTAACCAGCATAACGGTGGAAACGCACTATCCCCGTTAAAATTTTCACGTCAGCCTCCGCGAAAACCCTGTTTAAATAAACCTTTGTTCCATGTTTAGGTGTGACGCCAAAATAAACCAGGTCTTGAGCCTTCGGGTCATGGATTAGAACTTTAACATTTTTCAAAACATCTTCGCCCAAAAATTCTCTAACCTCCTCGCTAGTGAAGGCTTTGTAAGCGCCGCAGCCGAAAATAACAGTGACATTCTCGTCTTTAACTCCAGCACTTTTTAACTCGTCAAGCGTCCCTGAAACCATAATCTGGCTCAGCTTGGATCCCACGGTGGTATCCACAACTATTGCAACTCTACTTTTAGGCTCAACCATTTCATTCAACCGTTTAGAGCTGATGGGTTCGTTTAGGGCCCTTTTAATCTCAGCCTTAGCGTCGGGTAAGCCTGGCTTCTCTCTAGGCTCTATGGAGCCGAAAAAATTTCTAACAGGAACCCTCAAGCAGACCTCGGTTTTACCATAAGGAAGCCAAACGTCGACCATGCTGCCTCCCCTTTGTCAACCCTCTAATTTTGCATTTCCACATATTTTGATTCCGCCAATTCTACTATATCCTTCTCCCCTAGTCTCCTTTAGGAAAATTGGTAGCAAAGCAGAAAATCCTATAACAGCGCCAGAGGCGTAAAAGGGTGTAAACTGACCCCAGTTCATCCATAGGATTCCGCTCAAGGCGTTTCCAACAGTTTGTCCAACCCAGAAAGTTGTCGCTGAAATTCCGTTTACAAGTCCCCACTTTGAAGCAGGCGTGGATTCCATCATAAGCGTCTGGAAGGCTGGCCAAGAAGCGTTCAATATGGCGTTTGAAAGAAACATGAAGATTATTAACTCCAAAATGTTCCGCGAGTATGCAAATAGTATGAAGAAGGGGGAAGAAGCTAAAAACGTTATGAACATAACCTTTCTACGGTCAAACAGGTCGCTACATTTGCCACCTGGAATCTGGACAATTATAGAGGCAACTCCAAAGCCTACAGCATACAAAACACCTATAAACGTATAGTCAACCTGAAAGTTTGACCCGACAAAAACGGGGATTACCGGGCTTACCACACCTACCCCAACCCCCTGAATTATGTTGATTAAGGAGAAAACGATTATGGCGGGCACATACCTTGGAACGTGAACCCTCCTTCCCCCGATCACGGAAGCTGATGGTTGTGCCTTCCTATGAGTCTCGCGTATCATAAGCGTTAATGGAAAAACGATGAAAGTTAACGCTGAACAGGCAAGGAAGGGGAAGCGGATGCCAAAAAAGTCGGCTGCAGCTCCTCCGAGAAAGGGTGCAACTGTGGAGCCCACCAGCCAAGAGATATTGGTCAAACTATAGGCCGAAGCCATAGTTTCGGCTGAGGAGCTGTCTGCAACTATGGCCCACCTAAGGGGCATATATAAGCCCATGGCCAAGCCGGAAAGCATAACCCAAGGGATCAAATCCACCCATCTACTTGCTAAGGCGTACATGATGGGTGAAAAGGCGGCGAGCAGGGTGCCCAACGCATGCAAACGTTTTCTGCCGTACTTGTCGGATAAAAATCCGCCAAGCACCTGAGTGACTGCCGCTATGGCGTTTGACACAGAAAACACGAACCCCACCTCAGCCATAGAAGCTTTAAGAAAATCTTTTAGGTATATTGGCCAGATAGGAGTTATTAGGCCTGTAGCTAACGAGTTCACGAATAAAATAACAGAAATTAGAAGTATCGTTCTTCCATAAGCCGTGAAAGTTCTCAATTTCCCTTAGCCCCCGCCAACATGCTGGCACCTCTTGAAAAAGAGGGGCTCCATCCTACAATTTTAGGTTTTACCAAGTAGCATAAGCTCTTTAAGACGTAGAATGTAATATTTATCTTGAGGAATCTGTATGGCAATTGAAAAAACTCCCGCGAAAAACGAGGTAATGTTTGTATGGTTTAACCGTTATGCCGGAGTAACCATAAAAACCCCATCAAAAACCCTTGTCATAGACCCGGTTGACATCAAACCTAAAAGCTTTCAGAAAGTTGACGCAATCCTAGTAACCCACGAACATTACGACCACCTGGATCAATCACTGATCTCGGAAGTCTATAAGCTGTCCAGATGCGTTGTTGTGGCGGATCCCACATCTGCAAAGAGGTTACACAACGTTATCCCCCAGGAAAACCTTAAAGAGGTTCAAGTTGGCTCAGAGGTTAAGATCGGCGAGGTTTCCGTTAAGGCTGAAAAATGCAACCATCCACCTGCAGCGACGCCTGTAACTTACATCATCACAAGCGAAGATGGCGTGAAAGTCTTTCATACGGCGGACAGCCTTCCATTTCCGGAGATGGCTAAAATCGGCGAAAGGGAAAAGTTTGACGTAGTTTTCTGCACTGTGGGGATTGCTCCTGGAGCGTCGCCCCAAACAGGTTTTGAAATAGCCCGACTAACAAAGCCTAGTACGGCTGTCCCATATCACACGGGCTCCGAGGGGGATTTAAAAAGGTTCGCCGAACTTGTTAAGAAGGAAGCGTCTGGAATTACATGCCTAATACCAGAAGTGGGCAAAGTATATCAGGTTTCTAAAAAGGTGTAATGAATGGGCATGGATAGAAGCGGGGAAAACGTTAAGGTTGAAGTTTGTAGAATTTTGAACAAAATAGGCGCATTACAGTTTGGAACATTCAAGCTTACAAGTGGAAAAATCAGTCCATACTACATAGACCTCCGCATAGTTCCAAGCTTCCCAGACGCTTTCCAAAGAATCTGCAGTTTCTACACGGACTTCATCAAAGAGGAAATAGGCTTGGAAGGCTTTAACCGTGTCGCCGGAATTCCAGTTGCAGGCATACCCTTCGCATCCATAATAGCCTACAACTTGAGGAAACCATTTCTATACGTGCGTAAGGGCGCCCGTCTCCATGGCAGACAAAGGAGAATAGAGGGGATTCTCAACCCAGGAGACCGTGTGTTGCTGGTTGACGACTTAATCACAACAGGCTTGTCTCTGCGGAGGGCTGCCAAGGCGATAAACGCTGAAGGCGGTTTGGTGACAGATGTTGTTGTGCTTCTGGATAGGCAGGAGGGGGGAGGGGAAAAACTTGAGAAAAACGGGATAAGGCTTCACACACTTTTGAATGTCAGCGAGGCGGCAAATACGCTTTATGAAATAGGAGCGATAAACGAGGAGCAGCTGGAAACAATTCTGAAACAGGTTAAAAAAGGATAAAAGGCGATTAACAAGACTTACCCATAGAATATTAATTCCTTCTCTTCCAAAGTTTTATGCAACGCATGTACTGCATCATAAACATCCTGCTCTCTCTTTGCGCCAGTACACACGAGTTTTCCGCTTGCAAAAAGCAGTATAACCACTTTAGGGTTATCCATCCGATAAATCAGTCCTGGAAACTGCTCTGGCTCGTACATGGTTTTTCCAAGGGTGTAAGCTGCCTTTTCCAAATCTATCATCCCACCTAGACTTGCAGAAGCTACAATATTCTGGATCTTCAGCTCCGGCTTGCTAATGATTATTATCCCGCCTCTCTTTAACTCCTTAATAACCTTCATAACAGCCCTTCGAGCTTCTTTTTCCGATTTCGCACCCGTGCAAACCATTTTTCCGGAGTTGAAAATTAGCGTGGCTGTCTTTGGCCTCTTAAGCCTAAACACAAGTCCTGGAAACTGCTCTGGGCGATATTCAACTCCTGGATAACCCTTAACAACGGCGTTTAAATCAACTTTCTGATTCAAAGTTGCCGACGCAACGACATTCTCTATACTTATCACGGCTTTTGGTTTTGACATTGAAATTCACCCTTCTAATAATGAGTATTTAAATACCTTTATAAAGCATTATCTTACATAAAGCTTTTTCCCGAATTTTTTGGCTGGTTCGCCCAGTTTTCCCGCTTTTTCAACAAGGAGAGGATCTTCCAAGCGTTGAATGCCATAAAAGCTAGAAATGATAGTTGAAACCATGAAAACGTTGGAACCCCCATGCGTGTTCTCCCATCCACCTGACAGTCGATTCTATAGGTCATGAAACCTAAATGTAGAATGGCTACATCGCTAAAGCTTTCGTGAAACTGCAGGTCTTTCCACATGCCAAGAATTTTTGCACGCGGCGGGCTGGCTCCAGGCTGCCAAATTTCCAGATAGCCCCATAGGCTGAAGACTAGGAATCCAAAAATTAGGAGATCTATGGCGATAAAGGAGGCTGTGCGTAAATCAATTTTCCAAAGTTTCCTCCCTTTTTTAGTTGGTTTTTCCGTATCGCTTGAACCAAAAGGTAGGATCAGCAACACGAGAATTATTAGGTATATGACGAGGAAAATGTACATATTTTTCTCAGAGTGAAAGAATAATGGGAGATTGCCCACGTATGGAATTCTCGCCACAACTTTGCCGACAAGCGCCGTCTCAGGCCAAGCAGGATCATTCAAATAGTTATTATCTCCGCGCGTTGTAAACCAGTAAACATCGTTTATACGCTTTATCTCAACGGCTCTATGGACTATAAGCTCATTCCCCCTCTTATAAACGAGGATGTCACCGGTTAGCGGGTCTGCGTGAACCTCAGCCGGACTTACCTTTTGCACGATTATCAGGTCGCCGATATTTAGTGTTGGAAGCATACTTCCGCTGGCCACGGCCAATGCTGGATATTCTGTGCCAAGCATAGCTGACGCGCCGAAAAATAATCCGAAAACTATTACAAACTCTAGGGCTATGGTTATCAACGTTTTGAAATACTCTTTTTTCCAAAGCTTTTTGAGCGTTTCGGCTGCCAACCTTTTGCCTTCTTGAGGCTTAAGTTTTCTTGTTGAATTAGTTTCTCAAATTTTAAAACTTAACGCTTAAAAATAGAAAATAGAAATAAGGAGGATAGATGCGGGTTTTATATTTCTATGCCTTCTGCGCCTAGCTTGGCTTTTCCAACTATGCCCTTAAATTTCTTGCCGCATTTAGTACATTCGAACATTCCAAATATCGTCACTGTGATGCGCATTTTTTTGTCAGGGATTGGAGCTACAAGCTCCCAGGTTTTGTAAGGATCCTTAACTTCCGTTCCACACTCAGGGCACACGTTTTTCCTAGCTTTCGACATGCTGAGCCGCCAGAAACGCTATTTAAACCTTCTTCTTGCTTAGAACTTCTCTGAAGGGTTTCTTACATTTCGGGCAGTCGAAAAGGCCTATTTCCAGCTGCATTCTTTTTCCAGACTTATCTGGGCGCCCAGCCATAGTCCATTTCTTCTTAGGTGTACTTACCTCTGCTCCGCATTTCGGACATTTAGCCATTTTACCATTCCCCCGTATTTTCGATACCATGGTTTTTCATGATGATAGATAAATAATTTTCCATCTTTTTTGAATGGAAATTCTCTGCGTCAACGTTAGATTTCAACAGTTTTCTACAATTTGGCGTCGGCAAATTTGCAAAATTTTGTTAAAAAAAGCTAAATAAAATTCATTGTTAATAAAAAAAATTGCAATTTCCTCACTGCTCCAAGTTCTTTGAATACCAAATGTAGGTTTGACCTTTCCTAAACCCGAGTTTTTCAATGAACCGCATCGCCGATTGATTGTTGCCCTCCACGTCAACTATTGCTATGCGTGCCCCTTTATCTCTAAACCTTTTTTCAAGCTCCTTGTATAATCTTCTCCCAATACCATGCCTCTGCCTAAACTTTCTTACACCTATCCAAGCAAAGTAGCCGTATTTCCATGGGCTGAACGGACGTTTCAATATCGTCCCAATGGCGAAACCGGCAATTTTCCCACGTCCCGCTTCCTCGGCTACCAGGCAAAGCTCTGGGTCTTCCTGAAAGAGGGAAAGCAACTCGTTTATGTTCCATGTCCTGTAGGTGAACTGCAGCTTTGAGGGAGTGAATATTCTCTCACCTAAATTCCAAACCTGCGGTAAGTCTTCTAAACTCATCTGTCGAATTTCGAAGCTAGTGCTTTTCTTTACGTGTTTAACATGGCTTTTAATTTTCGCTGCCAATGTTTCTCTCAATTATTACCTTAAAAAATGGCAATATAAATAATTGCTTGATTTAAACCCTAGAGTTGGGTGCAGTCTTTACATGCGAGGTAGATGTTGTTAAACAACTTTTCCAGTTTATCCGTTGGTGTTGAGGCAAAGGCTATTCGAAGGAGGTTCTTTTCACCATAACATATCACTCCAGTGCTGTACTTGTTCAATAACACTTCCCAGACCCTGTCTGCGCAAACATTTTTCAACTTAACGCACATGAAGTATCCGGAGTTAAATGGAAGACTCTCAAAATATTCGGAGTACTCCACGTGCTTCTCAAGAATCTCTTTTACCTTCATATATCGCTCCTTTATTTTCTCTCTATTTCTCTCCTTTTCTCTCTGGTATGTTTCCGACTGTAATGCTTTCAAAAATAGGGACTGGGAGAGGTGGGAGGCGTTAGAGATGCTTCCCCTAACAACTCCAGCAGTTTTATCTTCCAAAGCCCTGTACAGTTCTTTGTCGCCGTTTTTAATGCCGTATGTTATGAAACCCACACGCAAACCCCAAGCATACTCCTCCTTTGTGATGCCATCCACCTTGATCGCCAACAAGTTCTCATGCACACCTGACAGTTGCGAAAAAAGAGACTCAGAGAATACGTTTTCTTCAAAGATGAGGCCAAAATAAGAGTCGTCAAGGATAACGGCCAGTTTATTGCCGTTTTCAGCCGCCCTCCTTAGGACATCCACTATTTTTTTGGCTTCGTCTTTAGTTGGGGAGTAACCGGAAGGATTGTTTGGGAAATTTAGAAGTACAATTTTCTTTCCAACAGGAAGCGCATTTACTGTTTGGCTGAAGGAGTTAATGTCAAGCTGTCTATCCTTAAAGAGGTTGAAGGTTTCTAGTTTTGCGTTGTAAGCTTTAGAAAACACTAGGTCGTAGTTTTCCCAGTGAAGGTCAGAGATTATGATTTCATCGCCTTCCTCGACGAATAAGTAGCCAACTATGCTTAGCCCATGGGTGACCCCGCAAGTGACTATGGGCAGACTGATTTCATTTGTCCCGATGGACGGGTTTTTAGCCCTTATCAACTCTTTCCATTTCTCTCTTAGAGGTTTAAGCCCTTCACTTGGAGCGTAGGGGAAAACGTCCTCGCTGTCAAGCGTAACATGTTTAGCCATGCTCGGCAAAACCATTGGTTTGCCATCGTCCTCATGGGCTATACCCACCGTGGCATTGATTTCCTTGTCTTTAGCAGCCATTCCCTGAGCTAGAATCCCCTTCCTTGGAAAATATATAGCCTTGCCCCTTTTGGATAGTAGATCATAAACTGTCTCGTTGTGTGTTTTTATGATGTGGTTAAGTTCTTCGGCCTGCGGGTCGAGTTCCATTGCCTGACATCCCAAGGTGTTTGCAGGATTTCTCTTACTCATCCTCAAAGTTTTCAGGGGATATGTAGTCGCCGAAGCGTTCTCTTGCTTTGATAAGGCGTTCCCGCTGTTGGTCGAGTATTTGGAAGAGCTCTTCAGGGGTGTCGGAAACTTTTTCTCTGTAGAAATGCTTCACCCTTTCAATCTTTGCCAAGTTTTCAGGAACACGGATGGTAAACTGTTTAAGGTAGTCTTCACGCTTGTACTCTTTGCCTAACACCTTGTTAAAGAGTAAGTGCAAATCCTCATATTTTGGAATAAGCCCCGTGGGTGCCCTCAATGCCCCAACATCCTTGTGGATGCGTAACTCCATCCACTTAACCCAAACATGTTTGTCACGTGGAGAGTTAAGGTATTCACCTGTTTTCAGGTCCCGCAAGAAATAATTTACTCCAAATATTATAGGCGGTTTTTTAAGCTTCTTTCCAAAGGATAAGTTGTTACGTATGTTCTGGCCTAGGGGAATGGAGACGAAGTCTTGAACGCTCATCATATTTATTTCAGGTATGCCCTCCTTGCCAATTGTGGCAAATGTTGTCTCAGTTTCAAGGGACGCGCCATAGCAGATGATGCCGTGCTCCCAGCTGAAGCTTTGTTGAACCGGAACATAGGCTTTGCTGTCCCGGCCACCGTACATTATGCCACCCAATTCCACTCCAAGAGGGTTATCCAGTTCTGGATCGCAGTTTTCCAACGCCCTTAGAGAGATTGTGTAGCGGGCGTTTTTATGGGCTGGGGGGATAGGGTTACCTTCCTCGTCGGTTTTGCCTTCCCACCAATGCCCCGTATAGTTTATGCCATCCCTGGGAAGCTCACAGCCCATCCCTAACCAGTAGGGCTTTCCATCCTTAACTAAAACATTTGAAAAAATGACTTCGCCGGGGCTTGTAAGTGCCTTGAATATCACGGGATCATCCTTCGGGTTTATGTCCTGGAGAATCCCAAATATGCCACACTCCACGTTTACAGCCCGGGCTGTTGAGTTAATATTGCGGATGTAGGCAATATCGTCCCCGAGAATTGTCTCTCCCGGAAGCATCGCTGTTGATGTTTTGCCGCAGGCACTGGGGAAGGCTCCGGCAAAGTATGTCTTGCGGCCTCCCGGGCCGTGAACCCCCATAATCATCATGTGTTCAGCCAACCAGCCTTCCTGGTTAGCTTTTCGTATGGCTAGGCGGAAGGCTAGCTTCTTGAAGCCTACAGAGTTGCCGGCATATTGCGTGTTGACACTGTAGATTGTGTCCTCGCTGTAGTCTATGTATACTCTTTTTTTATCATGGTCTATGCTGACCATGTTTTCGTTAAGTCTCCCAGCGGAATGCAAAACCTTTAAGAAGCCCTTATCTGGTTCCGATTTGCAGAAAGCTTCGTATCCGGGCCTAAACAGGATTGATTCGGAGTGCGCCACATACCATGAGTCTGTGCACTGCAAGCCAAGTATGGTGAATATAGAGTTTGGAGGACCTAAAGAAACGAAACGGACAATCATTGTACGCCCTTTCATGGCGCCCCTGAGCAAAGCCTTCACTTCGGCTAAGCCTTCATCCCTGTCAATTTGGTTTAGGGCTTTGCTAAGGTGGTCCCCCTTGGGCACAAGGTATTTTGTAGCCTCACGGTCTCGTCCCTGATCATATGGCCCGTCAAAGTGAACGGTGTGTCCAGGAATTGCTAAGGTTTTCTCCTCGCCTGTTGCGATTGCTTGGCGTCGGATGTACTCGATGTCTTCTGGAGAGTCGTTACATACGAAGATTTTGTCTGGACTGCAGAGCTCTGCAGCCTCAGCTATGAATTGGTGAACGCGAGGGTTAGGTATTGCACATAGCCTCTCGTAATCGGTTCTACTTAGTTTTGGCCGTAATGCCTCAAGATATGTGCTTATTTCCTGCAAATCTGTTACCCTTCTAAAGGTCATAAATTATTCCAGGGATTTTTGGAAAGGTTTGGGTTTCGCCTATATGTCTGGCCCCTACAATCCAGCTGACGAGCCTCTCCACTCCTATTCCTGCGCCCGCTGATGGTTTGATCCTACCTTCCCTTGCTAATGACAAAAGCAATTTAAAGTTTTCTTTTTTTAAGCCGTCCCTTTCCATTTTTCTAATAATTTTCTCGTAATCCCATTCCCTCCTTGAGCCGGACAGCACTTCGCCATATTTTGGCAAGAACAAGTCATAGTTGTCCCATCTACCATTTTCAAAGTCCTCAAAGTCGTAGAACTCCCGCGGTATATTCACAACCCAAAAAGGTTCTTGAGCATTTTGTACAGCCTTTGTTTCCCAATCCATTCCATAGATTCTTTCAAGTTCCTCCCTTTCGTAAACCTTAAAGGGGGTACGAGGAACCTTTAAGCAGTCGTACCTTTCTAGTTGATTTAACTCTTCGCGCAGGTTCCGCCTTAGGCTCTTTATAAGCCCGCAAAAAATTTTCTCAACAAAAGTTCTTATCTCGCTGGATGTAGCCTCCCTTATCTCAAAATCAAGTTGGGTGAACTCATAAGCATGAATACCCGTGTGCGCTCTTTCTCTCCTTTCAAGCCTAATGTTTGGCGACAAAGTGAAAAGTTTTGGATAAGCCAAAGAGCAGGCCACCATTTTATGGACAATCATGCTAAGGGTTGTCCTAACAGTCTCCCCGTAGATTTCCACTTCAATCCGCTTTTCAAGGGATGCCCCTGGATCTGGCCACAGGGGATCTGTGGCCTTTGAAAATATTACGGGTAATAGCCATTCAAACCCGTTTTTAACGAACTCGCCCGTCAAGTATCTTAGAGTGTGCGTCATCACTCGGCCTATGCACTTCTTTCTCAGAAGTTCCCTTTCGGAAAGCTGCTCTAAGGGTTTAGCAACGTCCATAACTTCCTTCATCATTGGAAGACTTTTTTGTTGAGTCACGCCGCCTTCCAGCCTGCCTTTTAGAAGGCTTATCCATTTTATAAATTTTTTATGAAAAAAGTTGAATTTTTTACCAAAAATCCACTGGTCATTGGTCATGAAATGTAGTATTTTCAACTTTAACATGAAGCTGAAATTTTTCAGGCTTGTTAATGTCACCTCATAAAGGGCTTTTTCCAAAACACTTTTACTTTTGATGTACATTTATTCCTCTGCTCAGTTCGAGGTTTAGCCGAATTTGAAAGAAGCCTATGAAAATGCTTTTAACTTGCTTGTTAAGCCTGTTCGAAGGCTGATTGAGCAGAGGGGGTTTTCTAGGCCGACTGAACCTCAAGAGAAAACAATCCCAAAAATTCTTGAAGGCAGGAATGTCTTGCTAATTTCGCCGACGGCTACCGGAAAAACCGAAGCTGCCTTCCTACCAGTATTGAGCATGCTTCTCCAAGGTCCAAGAACCCCGGGCATTAAAGTTCTATATATCACGCCCCTAAGAGCTCTAAATCGTGACATGCTTGAGAGGTTTGAATGGTGGTGTAACAACCTAGACATTAAACTTGCGGTTAGACATGGTGATACGGAGATAAAGGAGAGAGCGAGGCAAGCTAGGAGTCCCCCAGACGTTTTGATCACAACTCCTGAAACTCTGCAGGCAATATTGTCAGGTTGGGTTATGCGCCAGCACCTGCAGCATGTGCGCTGGGTTATAATTGACGAAGTTCACGAGATGGCGGACAGCAAGCGGGGAAGCCAGCTTTCCTTGGCGTTGGAAAGGCTTAGGGCCATGATTGGAAGAGACTTCCAGATAATAGGGTTGTCCGCTACTATTGGCACTCCAGAGAAGGTTGCCCAGTTCCTCGTTGGAAACAACCGAGCAATTGAAATAATTAGGGTTCCCGTCGCCAGAAAAATGCGCCTCAAAATAGTTTTCCCAAAGCCTGAAGCTGAAGACTTCAAACTTGCCGAGAGGCTTTACACTCACCCGGAAGTCGCCGCCAGGCTTAGGATAATCCGTGACTACATAAGTAGGCATAGGTCCGTCCTCCTTTTCACGAATACCAGAGCGATATCAGAGGTTTTGGCAAGCAGGTTTAAGGTTTGGGACATGGACTTTCCGGTCTCAATACATCATGGTTCCTTGGCTAAGCCGTCTCGCATAGCCGCCGAAAGGGGACTTAAAAACGGCGAGCTTAAGGGGCTTGTTTGCACCAGCAGCCTTGAGCTTGGCATAGACGTGGGCAGAATAGACCTTGTTATCCAGTACATGAGCCCAAGACAGGTGACAAGACTTATTCAGCGAGTAGGGAGAAGCGGTCACAAAATTGGATATATAGCGGAAGGAGTAATTGTAACCATGGACTCAGATGACACGCTTGAAGCCATGGTTATAGCGAGACGCGCCTTGCAGGAGGATTTAGAGCCCGTTGACATCCCGCCAAAACCCTACGACGTCTTAGCCCATCAAATAGCCGGTTTACTCCTCAAGCAGAAAAGGCTTGAGTTCAGCGAGATACTGGAAATGTTTGGGAAGGCTTACCCATACATGGATTTGACCATGGAGGAAGTCGAGGAAGTTTTAAGGTATATGCATGAGCGTTTCCCCCGTTTAGCTTGGGTTTCCTTTGAGGACAAAGTTGTTCTTAAACCGCGAAGAACAAAAGCCCTATTTGAGTATTACTTTAACAACCTTTCCATGATCCCGGAAGAAAAACAGTATCTCGTCGTTGACGAGACAAGCGACTCCGCCGTGGGAATTTTGGACGAAGCGTTTATGGCTGAGTATGGCAAGCCCGGGATAAAATTTATAATTAGAGGGAGTCCATGGCGTATAATCCACGTTTCTGGGGACAAGGTTTATGTGAAACCTGTTGACGATCCAACAGGCGCTATTCCAAGCTGGATCGGCGAGGAAATCCCTGTGCCCTTCGAGGTTGCACAAGAAGTCGGTTCTATTAGGGGTTTCATTGAGGAACAAATGCGCGCCGGAATTTCTCCAGACGATGTTGCAGCTAAACTCAGCGAAACATATCCAGCCGATAAAGAGACAATTTTAAACGCTTTGGCTGAAACCATTGAGCAAGTCTCAGCTAAAATCCCAGTCCCAACCGATAATCGAATAATCGTCGAAGATTGGGAGGAGTTTGTGATTGTCCATGCGCACTTCGGCTCCCTTACAAATAGGGCTTTAGCACAGCTTATGGGACAACTCCTTTCAGAAAGGATTGGCTACGGCATAGTGGTGCAGCATGATCCATACAGGATATTCATACAAATCATGGAAGCTGCAAATGCCGAACAAATAGTCAAATTGTTCGAAGAAATAAGCTTCATGAACGAACAGGTTGTGCGGGACACTTTAAAGAGGGCGGTTGTGAAAACAGGGCTCTTTAAAAGGAGGATTATCCATGTAGCGAGGCGTTTCGGAGCACTAGAGAAGTGGGCTGACTTCAGTAACGTGAGCCTCCAAAGGCTTTTGAAAAGCTTTGAGGGAACTCCAATATTTGAGGAAGCCTTAAAAGAGGTTTTCACGAAGGACCTTGACCTTGAAAGGCTTGTGCATGTTTTAGGGAAAATTCGCAACGGCGAAATTCAGGTGGTGAAGGTGGAAAATGGCGGAAACGCCACCCCTGTCGCACGCGTTGGAATTGAACGGGTGAGTATGAAAACAGATTTGATTCCACCTGAGAGGATGCGCGCCGTGCTCATAGAATCCGCCAAAGCTAGACTGTTGAACGAGACCTGCACCTTCATTTGCACGAACTGTTGGAATTATATGGACATGATGCGTGCCAAAGACTTGCCCGCGAAACCCAAGTGCCCAAAATGCGGTTCCACAGCCCTAGGCCTCCTCAAGGTGGAAGAAGAGAAAATTCTTCCACTAGTCGAGAAGAAGGGTGAGAAACTCACCAGAAGTGAGGAGAAACTTCGGAGGCAAGCCCTAGAAACAGCACGGTTAATAGAAAAGTATGGAAAAGCTGCCGTTGTTGCTCTTTGCGCACGAAAAGTTGAGCCTTCAGAGGTTGAGGAAGTGCTCGAGAAGGAATCCTCCCTCACCGAGAGGTTTTACGAGCTTATTCTCGAGGTTGAACGCAAAGCCATAAGCAAAAGATTCTGGTAAACCAGCAAGCTCCACAACAACTTTTAAATGGAAGCTCGCCTAAATGTGGGTGAACACACTTAAAAATTGCGGAGAGAAAGATGCTTGGAGATAAGTCGAAAGAAATTGCGTGAAGAGGTCCTTAACAGGATTAAGTACATTAAGAACTGTGTTTTGGCCAGGGAGTTGTGTCTTCTGATTCGCACAAACAGAGCTGTTTTGGAGCCAAAGGACGTGCAGGAAATTTGCCAATATATATCCACCCTCTGCAGGGAGGAGGGGTGTGAGGAGCCAAGTGCACTCTGTCACAAGGCTGCAGAGGCTGTAGGTTCATTGAATGAGGAGAAGTACTTGGAGTTGTGTGCGCAAAGCTGCATGAAGTGTGGGGAGGCCAGGAGGCCGTCTCCTAAAAGGGAAACGTATGTTGCTTGACAAGTTGAGAAAAATTTTTAAAGAGTGAAGTATTGCTAAAAACCAGATGGAGGCATTAAGGTTGTTTATTGCCCCATTCGTTCCAACCCCCATCCCGGTGGTACGTCACATGCTAGTTTTGGCTGAGCTTAAACCTGGAGAAGTATTCTTTGACTTAGGTGCTGGAGACGGCAGAACCGTGATAATGGCTGCGAAGGAGTTCGGCGCTAGGGCAGTGGGGGTTGAGTTGAGGGAGGATTTGGCTAAGAAAGCGCTGGGCACCGTTTACGAGGAGGGCCTTCAAGACAGAGTGACCATCGTTAACGGCGACATGTTCGATGTGGATTTATCTTCAGCCGATGTGGTATTCCTATACTTGACAACAAGCGCCAATGAGAAGATTAAACCTAAACTTGAAGCTGAGCTTAGAAAGGGTGTCCGCGTGGTTTCCCACGACTATGAAATTGTAGGTTGGAAACCTGTTAAAGTTGATAATTTCTGCGAAAACCCGAACCTTGGATACCCCACTCACACAATTTACCTCTACAAGAAGGTTTAAGCTCCCGTTAACTGAAACTTTTGCGATAAAATTTTAAAGGAAGCCCATTTTTCAGATTTTTTGAAGCCGTGTAGGGTATTGGAAATGCTATTCGTGCCGTGGCAGTTCATTGCAAACTGGGAATGTAAGACCTGCGGCCTCTGTTGCAAAGCCTATAGTGTAGTTCTAAACTTTCAGGAATGGCTTAATATAGTTAAAAATTACGGCGTTGAAACTACAGCCTCAGGCCTAAACAGACTTTACTTGAGGAAAAAAAGCGACGGTTCATGCGTCTTCCTTTACAAATTTTCAGACGCATACTTATGTGGTCTACAACACATGAAACCCGCCGCGTGCAAGCTTTGGCCTTTTAAGGTTCTAACCTCTCCAAAGTTCGGATATGCCCGCGAGGCACTTTACCCATTCAACGGAAACAAACTTTACATTTACGCGGACTCCAACTGCAGAGGTTTAGTGTATGGGAAGCCCACATGGACTTTCGCTACACAAACCCTCAGGGAATTCGTGGAAATCGCGATAGGAGCTCGGAGGCAGCAGGTTAAAACGACAGGGAATGTAGGGCTGCATCCCTACACCGCCTTTGAACCCTTAAACATTAGAAGGTTCAGGTTGATCTAAACGGGTTATATCGTCTTGATCGTGTAACGTTCATACTGCAATTCGTACAGTTTCTTTAGCTTCTCTATGGTGTCTATCTCCTCAACTGTTTTGTCCGTTCTAAACCTAACTATTTTTGGCACCCTCAAGGCGAAGCCGCTTGTATACTCGTCTGTATCCTGAACCTCCTGATAGGTTACTTCAACAACGACTGTTGGCTTGACAAAGACGCCTTCGTCGTCTTCGCCCTTACGGGTTCTCTCAACGATGACTGTGAGGGAATCCATAGTTTCCTCAGGCAAGTTTGAAACTTTTCCAATAGTGTAGAGTTTCTTTTCCACGGGGTCGCGGACCGCCAACAGAAAGGAGGAGTACAGACCTGCACGTTTACCCTTTCCATAAAGAGCCTTTACAATGGTGCAGTCTATTGTGTCCCGCTCAGGCTTAAGTTTAAGCCACGTGTAGGTGCGTTGCCCAATTTCATAGGGCGCGTTCAGGTTTTTAACAACTATGCCCTCAAAACCTTTCTTTAACGCCTCATCGTAGAAACGCATCAACTCAACCTCGTTTTGGCACTCCACACCCTCCGCCAAGTATTCAGGCGGGACAACCTCCAAAAGATATTTTCGCCTCTCGGAAAGCGGCAGGCTTGTTAATTCTCTTCCGTTGAGAAAGAGGATGTCAAAAGCCCGATAGGTAACCCTCACCTTTGCCATTCTTTCAGCAAGCTCCCGCGGTGTGAGCTCTCTCGGCACAGTTCTTTCAAGCATAACTTGAAAAGGCAGTGGATTACCGTCCAGGTCGACGGCTAAAACTTCGCCGTCAACAATACATGTTTGAGCGTTAAACTTTTTAGATATCTCCACAATTTCGGGAAGCGTCTGCGACTTCTCCACACCACGCCTTGAAAAAATCCATGTTCTAGTGCCCCACTTATGTACTTGGAGGCGGCTCCCATCAATCTTGTACTCGGCCCTAACAGGATAGACAACCTTGTCAGGCTCGTATAGGTGGGCCAGTTGGGGCCTTATAAACTGGCCGGGCCGCATCCTCACTTGTGAAAGCTTGGTAAGCCCTTCAGATGCTAGGCTTATGCCTTCAGCCAAACCCATTATGGCGCAGGCGTTTTGGATGAGCTCCACTGGAGCTTGGTAAGCTTTCGCCGCCGCCCTAATAACGGTACTCGCGTAATATCCCAGTTTCAAGTCGCCTAAAATAAGTCTGACAATGTATTTTGCCTCTAGGGGTGTGCTAACCCTTAAGAGGCTGGAAACGTAAAGTTCCCGCTCCCTAATGCCTTTAAGTTTTGGCATAAACCTTAATGCTTCGTAAACCTCATTGACGGAGAGTTTTGCCTCTGAAGATTTTTTGAGGAGATAGACAACCTCGCCGTGCTCGCCGTAATCAATCATAAGCTTTTTAACCTCTGTTAGCGCTGCGCCAGTGGCTAGGCTTATGCATTTCTCCATAAGGCCTGGTCCAACTCTGAGGCTTTCTTCAGTGATTGTTCCAAGAGCAAATCGGGCCTTAACCTCCAAGGGTAAGGCGGGGTTTTGGAAAAATTTTGCCAGTTCGGTTTCCTTGCCTTTTTTCCCACGGAGCACGGCTAAGCGTTCGTAAACTTCAACAATTTTCGAGAAAGGCACATCTTTTTTTGGTTCTTTCCCATCCATGTAGAGACGTATGAGATAGTAGGGTACGCTTACTTTCCATTCTATCTGCTCTGGCGAGAACCCTGCCTCAATTAGGCGGAGGACAGCCTCCTTAGGGGAACCGTATGCATCTATTAGCTCCTTTAGTGTTGGCGGCTTAACTATGGACAAGGTTATTCTTCACCAGCTTACTGTTCAGTTTTTGGTATGGTTTCAACAGCCTTGAGAAAGCCTTCCGGGGTTATGTCCACCCTTATCCTACGCCTTTCAAAGTTGCTCATTCTACAGTCTAATACGCGGGCTATGCGCACAAACTCGCCCCTGTCCGCCTTTAAATCAACCTGCTGGTCGTACCAGTAAACGCGGCCATAGTCAACTATTATTGTCCCGTCGAGGTTGTGGGCCAAGCCTATGCCCCCAGCCATGTCATAGCTGTCCCAAACCTCTGAGCTCCGCTGGTTCACGTAGAGGGCTGTTATTCCGTGGACTTGGTTATAGCGGGCAAGCTCCATCACTCGGTATTTTAGCGCTCCCCTGTATGCTTCCAGCACAGTAACAGAGTCTATTATGACCAGTTCGATTTTCTCCTTCTCAGCCACGTAGCGATAGGTTTCGGCGAAGGTGTTCCAGTCGCGGAGCTCCGGGTAGGCCACAGTGTCCATGACGAAGAGATTTTCCTGAATCTTGTTCCAATCCAAACCAAGAATATCCGCCTTTTGCTTCAGCCTGGACTGCAAGTCAAAACGGGGAGTTGCGCTTTTCCAAGTGTCCTCAGCTGTAACATACAAAACCTTCCTACCGGAAGCTGCAACCCTAACGGCTATTTCCTCAACAAGTATAGATTTTCCAGCCCCGGGCAAACCGGTTATTGCAAACTGCCCACAGATAGGGATTCCTCCCAAACTCTTACCCTCAGGCGTCAAAAACAAGTTGTCAATAAAAGTGCCCGTTGGGAAACCTAGCAGGGGCTTCTTAGCCTCAAGGGCCTCGTCAGGCCTTAAAACAAGGTTTTTCAGCTCTTCCCGCCTCTCCACCTCTGTACTCATAGGTTTTGCGGCAAGCTCCCACTCGTCAGCCGGAATCCTCGCACTTTTCATGGCTTCAGCAAGAGTCTGCGCCATAGCCCTCACAAGCTTCTCAACATCTGCGGTAACACCCTGCATTACCGTTTCCGTTACCATCTCACCCTCGGGCCTAGCCTCAACAGACACCCCAGCGGTCCTTTCGGGAGGCTTAACTTCCTCCTTCACAATAGCCCACAACTCGCCGCGTCGCTCAACAACCCCCCTGTTTTTAAGCGATTGTAAAAGGGCATAAGCCGAGTTAGGCCCATATTTTGGGATACCCAACCCCTCAGCTATCTCACTTAGAGAGGCTTCGCCCCGGCGGGTTTTGAGAAACTCAACTACCTCTTTCTCCCCAACCATAAATCTCCCATCAACGAAACCTAACCAGAATAATCTGGGGAAAATATGCTTAAAAAGCATACTCCTTCCACTATTCGAGGATAAAGATAATTATAGGCGCAGACGAAAATAGAACTACTCAGCATTGGGATTATCCATGGCTAAGCCAGAAATCGGACTGTCCATGCTTTACAGGCTGGGATGGAACTTCAATGAAAGCCTAAACGAAGTGACTAAACAAGGCGTAAAGTTCATCGAAGTTGTTGACGACGGGCTCCACAAGCTTGATAAACGCCGGGTTTCCCAACTTCTAGAACTATGCAGCTCCCACGGCCTACAATATTCTATTCATGCACCCTTCGGCGACATAAACATAGCCTCCCTTTCAAAACCCCTACTAAAAGCCATGATTAAAAGGCTACAGAAATCCATAGTCAACGCAGGCGCCCTAGAAGCCAGAATCTGGGTTCTTCACCCGGGAATGGAGACAGGCATAAGCATGTTTTATCCCGGACGCGCTTGGAGCCAAAATCTAAAAACAGTCGAGCAGCTTTATAACTTTGCAAGGGACTACGGTGTAAAAATCGCCGTTGAAAACATTCCAGAGCCATCTCCATTCCTAATGAAAAGCATCGAACATTTCCAAAAGTTCTATGAAGAGGTTGATTGTGAAATAGGCTTAGCTTTAGACATTGGACATGCAAACATAAGCGGAAAAACAGAACTATTCATCGAAAAATTCCGGGACAAAATAGTTCACATCCACGCCCACGATAATAAAGGAAAATTCGACGAACATTTGGGCATAGGCCGCGGAACAGTCAACTGGGAAAGAATTGCGAAGATGTTGAAAGAAATAGCCTACGACAAGACGGTGGTCGTCGAATCCATAGAGCATGTTCCCGAAAGCATACGTATATTGAAAACATTACTTGTCTAAAAGCGGAACATCAATCCTCAAGAAGTCCTCAGCTACAATGGTGTTTTTGAAAATTTTACGAGCCTGATTCAAAAGCACAGACGCATCCTTATACCTTGCACTGATATGGGTTAAAACAAGCCTCTTCGCCTTCGCCCTCTTAGCTATTTCAGCGGCTTGACTCGGCGTTGAATGTCCATCCTCCATCGCCCTTTCAGCAAGCTCATCATCCAAGGTGGCGTCATGGATAAGCAAATCCGCGTTGGCTGCAAATTCTACTAAATCCTCAAAGGGCCTCGTGTCACCAGTGTAAACGATTTTTCTTCCAGGCCTAGGCGGCCCCATAACTTGTTCAGGCTTCACGATTTTCCCGTCTTGAAGCTTAACCTCTTTTCCGCGCTGTAGACGTCCCCACAGCGGGCCTTCCGGAACCCCTAATGATCTAGCCTTTTCTGGGTAAAATTTTCCAGAACGAGGCTTCTCCACAAGGGCGTAGGCAAGGCTGGGTACAGCATGGTTTGACCAAAACGCTTGAACAACATACTCCTCTCCCTCGTACACAACACCTGCCTTGTCAACTTCGCGTATTTCAACGGGAAAACATAGGGCGAACTGCACCGTGTCCCTCACGCCTTCCAGGAACCTTTTAACTCCCGGCGGCCCGTAAACTTCCAAACGTTCATTCCGGCCAAGCAAAGCCATAGTTTGCATGAGGCCAGGCAAGCCTAAAACATGGTCTCCATGCATGTGGGTGACGAAAATTTTCATCTTTCTATGGAATCCCTCGCCAGCCGTTATCATTTGTCTCTGCACCCCCTCGCCGCAGTCGAACATTATGTGTTCACCTTTACGCTTTATGAGAACAGCGGGCAGGCTTCTTTTCGGCGTTGGAATGCTTCCGGCAGTGCCTAGAAAAACTACTTGCAGGCTCATGGCTACACCTTTTCAAACACGGCTATTTCCCTTGTGAGGCTTCTGTGTATGTAAACAAAGTGGGATTCTAAATGCCTATAACCCAAGTCCACGCCTATGCGGCTCGCTTCTAAAGTTTTTGGAGCAGCCATACACACAAGCCTCCCCCTGCCAAGCATGGGGTGAACAGCCTTTAACGCGTCTTCAATTATCTGTCTTGTTGAACGTTTTAAAGTGGTTGCGCTTCTGCCGTAAGGCGGATCTGCAACCACACAGTCTACTGCGGTTACCGGAGGGTTTCTTGCGTCAGCCACTAAAATTCCTTCAGGTTTAAGCCCAAAATAGGCGAAGTTTTTTAGTGCGCCCATCGTCATGCGCAGCTGGACATCCATTCCCAAAACCCGACAGCCCATAAGCGCTGCTTCAATGATTATGCTCCCAGTGCCGCAGAAAGGATCGAATACGAGGTCTCCAGCCTTAGGCCTAGCCAAGTTCACCATACACCTCGCGAGCTTCGGCGGCATGGCTGATGGATGGAAAAATGGTTTTTTCTTAGGCCTTCTCTCGGTGAAGGGCTTAGATGGGATTTCGGCTAGTTTTAAGCCGAAAACAAATTTGTTGTCTGTTAACACCCCAAAAAAAGTTTTTTCCGGGCTCCTCAAGTTAACTTTCGCCCCGTCCACCATGCTTAGGATACGCGCTCCAAGCTTCCTCTCAATAGCCATGGCATCCACGTCTGAAGCGTGGCTTTTCACGTGTTTCACTCGAACTGCAAAGCTTTCTTCTCCACTCAAAACGTGACTGAAATCTACGTTGCAAGCTGCCTTCACAATTTTGTTTGGCTCCGCATCGGATAAGAAAAGCTCAAGACCACAAAGTCGCGTATACGCGGCACGGTTCCTCACCGCTTCCACACATTCTAAGTCCGCCTCAACCCTCAAAACTTGGTCAAGTTTTCCCAAAACTTTGAAAGGGAAACCCTCCGCCTCAAATATGGCTTTAAGCTCTGAAGCTGGGAGGGTTTCATGCTCTCCTGAAAGCAAAAAGAAGAGCTTAGCCACTTTTAAGCTCCTTCAGCTCTTCACATATAAGTGGCGCAAGGGAAACCCGACTAACATGGCTTGGTACACTGTCTGTTCCAAC
Organism: Bathyarchaeia archaeon; assembly: GCA_038865865.1. GTDB lineage: Archaea > Thermoproteota > Bathyarchaeia > Bathyarchaeales > Bathycorpusculaceae > JANXEP01. Next base: position 28,752 of record JAWBZV010000006.1, read on the forward strand.
AATTTCTTCAACTCCAGCCTCGCGGATGCGTTTCTCTGCGTCTCCCACCAGCAACGGATGCACACAGGAAGCATAAATCCTGCCCGCCCCAAGCTCCCTCAAAACCTTTGCAGCCGCGACTATTGTACCCCCCGTGCTAATTATGTCGTCAAAAATTACCACTGAGCCGCCTTCAACATTGAAAGTTTTCTTTTCAACCGCAACCTGCCCAGTGTAACGGTCCCTCTGCTTTTCAAGGTAGCCATAGTCCCCGCCTAAAACTTTGGCAGCTTCCTCAGCAATGTGTATGGCACCTTTGTCCGGCGCAAGGACAAAAGCTCCTTTCAAGCCTTTTTCCACGAAGTATTCTGCAAGCATTTTTATCGCCGAGAGACTTTTAGCTGGAAAGGGAAAACGCTCCAAAACCTTTGCCTGATGCACATTAACCGTTAGGAGGCTGTCGACGCCAGCAGCCCTAAGCATTCTGGCAACGACTTCTATGCTCACTGGTTCACCTTCGAGGAAAACCTTATCTTGGCGGGCGTAGGCTAGGTATGGCACTACAGCAACAACCCTCCTGGCTTTATTCCTTTTCGCTGCGTCCACCATGAACGCTAACTGCATAAGCCTAACATCCTGCGGCGGGCTTGTGGTTTGCACAACCACCACGTCTTCGCCTTCTACATTGCCTTCCAGCCTAACATAAGACTCACCGTCGGGGAAGATCTTATGGAAAGCTTGGACTGACCCAACATTTAAAAGTTGGGCTATTTTGGCACCGAGCTCCCTCGAGGCTGGGCCAATTATAACTTTCATTTAATCGCCTTCTTGTAATACGGCGGCTAATCTTTTCAGAGTTTCCCCGTCGACCGGTATTTTTCTATAAGCTCCTTCGCCCGGTCCATGCGGATTTTACGCTCCTCAATCATTTTCTCCGCCACTAGGTCTATAAGCTCCCCTGTAGCCCCAGCAGCTATGGCAATATTCCTCGCATGGAGGGACATGTGACCTCGCTGTATGCCTTCATGGGCTAACGCTCTCAAAGCGCCAAGGTTCTGGGCTAGACCAACTGCGGCCAAAACCTCTGCAAATTCGTTGGCCGTTTTAACGCCCAAAATCTTCAGGCATATTTTCGCTACAGGATGAGTGCGTACAGCTCCGCCTATCAAGCCCACAGCCAGGGGCAATTCGATAGAACCGACCAAGTCGCCGTTTTCATTCTTTTCCCATGTCGAAAGCGTCGTATATTGTCCATTTCTAGCCGCGTAGGCATGGGCCCCAGCTTCTATGGCACGGTGATCATTGCATGTAGCGATTACTACGGCTATTATGCCGTTCAAAATACCCTTATTATGGGTTGCAGCCCGATACGGGTCTGCGGCTGCAAAAGCTGAAGCGCTCACAATGCCGTCAACAACTTTTTCGCCCCCCACAGCCTCTTTAGGAACAGTGCACCATGCTCTAGCCAGACGTTTAACGGCTAAATTGGATATAATTCTTAAATAAACCCGACCGCCGGTTATCCGCTCTATCAAAGGGGCAACAGCTTCACACATGGTGTTGACGGCGTTGGCTCCCATGGCATCACGACAATCCACATGTAGTTCAGTAATAACCATAGGGCCCTGCGAGGTTTGGATAACTTTTGCATCTAAATCTTTCGCCCCGCCGCCGACAGAGACAAGCACGGGATCTTGATCATTCGCCTTCTTCAAAATTTCCTCCTTCGCCTGGAGAACCCGCAGCCTAGCCGCATAGGGGTCTTTCATGCCTACTGCTTGAACCTGCCCAATCATTACTGGCGGAGTGCTGCTGGTGTAGAACCCCCCACCCTCCCTAACCATTTTAGCTGCATAACTAGCGGCAGCCACAACGGAGGGTTCCTCAATAGCCATGGGAATGAGGTAGTCACGCTTGTTGATGAGGAAGTTTACCGCTATGCCGAGGGGTATGGGGATGGCGCCCACAACATTTTCTATCATGCGGTCAGCCAAATCCAAAGGCAGCGATCCAGTGTTCTGCAGTAGGGACGCCTCTTCATCGGTTAAGCCAGCGAACTCTTTAACAAACTGTAAACGTTCCCTCGGGCTTAACTTGTAGAACCCGGAAAACAGGGATGTCTTGCTCATATCATCCACTCATCTATAACCAGTATCAAAACATCTTCCTTACTTTTAAAGTTTAACGGAAAATGAAGCTGCTTTCAAAAAGATTAAAACACAACGTAGCAACTGCTCACAGAAGTGAGCCTATTTGGTTGAAGTTCAAAGGGAGGTTTAGAAGTTGGTTGACTTGGATATTAAGAAGTCTCCAAAGTCGGTTTGAATTGTATTGATAAAAAGATTGGCACTATGTGTGCATAAAGGTAATATAGTAGCGATATAGATTAATAAGCGAGGGCACAGTTCTCTCATTACAAATCAAGCTGACCTAAAGTAATAAGGTCATGTTCAGGAGGTGACGCTTACGGGTTCAGCACAAACCCTTACCGTAAAGTATGTAATTCGTGCAAGATTCGAAATAGACGGTGTTGTTGAAAAGCCAGATGTTATTGGAGCGGTTTTCGGTCAAACAGAAGGACTTTTCGGGCCAGAGCTGGACTTAAGGGAACTTCAAAAGTCGGGAAGAGTGGGCAGAATAGAAATTGATCTACACTCCAAGCAGGATAAAACCACTGGCACAATAACAATTCCCACAAGCCTTGACAGAGTCTCTACCGCACTATTAGCCGCAAGCGTTGAAAGCATAAACCGCGTTGGGCCCTGCGCTGCAAAAGTAACCTTGGAGAAAATTGAGGACGTCAGAGAGGCGAGGAGGAAGGCGATAATTGATAGGGCTAAAGAGATCCTCCACCAATGGACAATTGAGGCCATGCCATCTGTTGATGAAGTTTTTAAAGAGCTCACCGAAACCTTAAAAGTAGCTAAAGTTGAAAAGTATGGACCGGAAGAGCTCTCAGCAGGTCCAGAGGTTGATAGCGCAAAGGAAGTGATAATTGTTGAGGGCAGGGCAGATGTAATAAACCTAATGCGCTGCGGAATAAACAACGTCATAGCCCTAGAAGGGGCAAAAGTTCCCGAAACCATTAAAAAAATTTGCAAGGAGAAAGAGGCAATAGCCTTTTTAGACGGGGATAGGGGCGGAGACTTAATATTGAAAGAACTTTTGCAGGTTACCAACGTAAAATATGTCACGAGGGCTCCCAGGGGCAAGGAAGTTGAAGAGTTAAACTGTAAAGAGATTTTCGAGGCTTTAGAGGCAAAAGTTCCCGTGGAAGAACTTATCAAAGCCAAAAAGGAAAGGCCCAAAGCGGAGTTCCCAAAAGAGATTGCTCAAATAGCCAAAGAACTCACAGGCACCTTGGAAGCTGTACTTCTTAACGAGAAGCTTGAGCCCATAGAAAGACTTCCGGTAAGCCAACTGGCAGAAAGACTTCAGCAAATAAGCGGTGTTGACGTTGTGGTTTTCGACGGAATAATAACTCAAAGGATAGTGGATATAGCGAGCGAGAAGAACATTAAACATTTAGTTGCCTCGCGCATATCAGACTCTTTGAAGCCGCCCTTAAACGTGCAGCTAACCACTTTTTCGGAAATAATTGAAACTTCGTAGGGGAAAGTATCCTACTTTATTACGCCCCAAAGAAGTCTGTCAGTTTAGTTCCTTTCTCTTCAAACCGCGAAGTTGCAAGCTGTTCCTCAGTTATGCCGAAGGGTTCAAGAACTCTGGCAGCGGCAGGTAAAACTTGGTTGGCTACATAATATTCAATGTCCACTTCGTCGTATGAGGCAAACATGTAGGGTTTAACTCGCTCATACAGGCGGCCAGTTCCTAAAGTGACAACATACCCCACCTTGTCACCCATGGCAAGCTTCCAACCCTTCTGCATCAGTATTTTAGCCGCCTCCACATGAGGAGCTTTGACGGCGTACTCTTCCAAGGGCTTCGTTAAAGTTTTCCAAATTATCAAATCACGATAGGGAATTCGCCTTTGCCTAAGTTCATAAATAAACTGTTGAGTGAACCTTGCAGCCTTTCTTGGAGACTGCTCCTTTAGGATTATTTCCAAAACTTTTTCCTGAACCTTTTTGGCTATGGCTGCCCAGTCGCCCCTTATAACCTCAAGCCCGACGATGTCGAGCCTCCCATCGGGGAGAAGCCCAGCGTACCGCTTTTTGGCTTCCGTGAAGAAAATGCGCGTATAAATCTTGTCTGGCTTTATTTCCAAACCAAGCTTTTCAAAAATTTTTGCCGTGAGTCTATCTATCTTCTCCGGATCATACTTTATAAAAATGCTGTCTGTATCCCCATAAATGACCTCTAGACCTTCCTCCTCAGCCATCTTGATGGCGTTAAGAATTGTGTGTCTTCCCCAAGCTGTAGCGGCTTCGGCAACGGGCTTAATGTACCATCTGGCCCCAATCCAACCAGCATAACCATACGATGCATTTGTTATAACCTTAACAGCCTTCTGGCGAGCATCCAATATGCGATATTCGATGCTACTAACTGGAAACTTTTTCATTTTCGAGCGAATTTCTTCCCTGACATTTATGAGATGGGATAAAACTTCCTTGTAAAATCCAGGAGGCTCCTTCCTAAACCTATGTTTAACCTCGGGAGCCTCATAAACCCCGCATGGCGGAATAGGCTCTTTAGGAGTTATATAAGTGTCGGGGGAGAGGTTGTAGGCTATCATCAGGTTCGGGTACATGGATGCAAAGTCTAAAACGGCGACGTTTTCATGCAGTCCCGGTTTGGGGTTTAGCACTATGGCGCCTGCATAGGGCCTGTAAGGCTGCTCCACGCGTTTTGGTACAAGCTCCCCAATTTTGTATGCGAACTTTGTTAAAAACCACTCAACTCTGAAGCCAACGGCGGCTGTTCCCACATGGTCGAGAGGTAAGCCCACAAGGCTTGATAGTTGTATGGCAAAGTCTAGGATGGCTTCAGCTATGCCCATGATGCACCGGGTGTTTTCCATGGAAAACCTTTTCAAGGTTTCGCGTTTCGCCTCGTCATCCCAGTAATCCGCAAATTCCACGTCCTCAATTAAAACGCGGTTTTCAATTTTCATCACACCCAAATAATCGGCCAGGTTTTCTAACGTTTTAACTTTAACCTCTGGGAACTCGTCGGCAAAGTCGAAGAGGTCTATGTTTGCCCTCCCAGTTATTGAAACGTGGCCGTAAACGCTTGTATGCGGCTCGGTTTTAGCCCTATCAATGGAAAGGCGCAGCCCAAGTTTCCTGCACCTTTCGTTGAGGTAACTCCAATCCTGCCTGTTCACCCCATAACCAACAATAATGTCAGGGTCGAAGCTCTGCACAAAGCTTATGAAAGCCTCTAGGAGGGGCTTGTCATTTTTATCTGCTCCCGCCAAAAACTGTTTTTCCACACCTGTGTTGGTTGCCGCGGAAATTATCACCACAGGGTTTCTGTCAGGTTTAGGCGCCCCCTCCCTGCTGTAACATATCATTGAAAAGCCTAGAATTTTCAAGTTTGGAACGTCTGTCTTCTCAACGAGCCTTGGAGGAGATTTGGCTACGTAGACGTGATCCACCTTCACATCCAACGTTTTCAGTTCTTCGGCAACTTCAACCTCGTGCCAGCCGCATGGGACAATACCGTTGTCGATAAGGTAGCGCATGGAATATCGAATGTCGTCTTCAAGGCATTCTTTAACATCATCTATTTTCTGAAAAGCTTTGGAATATTTCGCAATAACGTCCGGGTCTTTACAGTAAACTTTTAAGGCTTTAACAGGCTTTCCGAAAAACCTCCGCTCAACCGCCTCAACCTTAACGAGGAACGGAAAATTCCGTTTTACACCTTCAATTTTTTGGGCAACAATTTGCGGGTCAACGTTTTCCTTCAGTACAGCGTAAAAGTATGAAAGGAAACTTTTATCAATAACCAGCACCCGGTTTCCCGACGCGTCAACACCCCACAACCACATTTCAGGTTCATGATTCTTAACTTCGTAATTAACATCTAACAGCCAAAATGTAACTTTCATTCTCCCGCCTCTATACATGTAGGTTTAAGCGTAGCTTTTAATACTTTTTAGAGCTTAATTTTAATGTTTTAAGGGAGCGGGTTGAGATGGCTGGAATTGTTCTTGTGAGGGATGTAATGTCAAAGAATGTTAGGGTTGTTAGGCCGGATTCTAGCGTCCGGGAGGTTGTGGCTACAATGAATAAGTTTAACATAGGCTCCATAGTGGTTGTGCAGGGTGAAAGACCTGTCGGAATAATAACTGAAAGGGATATTTTACGAAGAGCTTTGGAGCCTGGACTAGCCCTAGACACATTAACGGCGAGGCAGGTTATGACGTCTCCCGTGATAACCATTGACGAGAACGCAAGTATAGATGAGGCGTCTAGGCTTATGGTGAAGAAGGGCGTTAAAAAGCTTCTGGTAACAAAAAATAATGATGAGCTAGTAGGAATCCTAACCTTTACAGACATTGTCACAAAAGTTCCCGAAATGCTAAGCATATTGGAGGAACTTGTTAGACCCCATCGGCGTACCTACTAGCGTTCCCACTTCTCCTAAACGCCTTCAAGAAGGCTCAAAGTTTGAAGGTTCTTGAGATAAATCTGAAGAAAGGTTTTGTTAAAGTTATCCCGGAAACACTTGATGATTTATGGCACCTCTATAATATAATTTACAAAAATGATGAAGTCTACGCATACACCACAAGGGAAATCAAGTCAGATGAAAGATATTCGAGGAGCAAGCGTGGCGAAAGGGTTTCCGTATTTTTGGGTGTAAAAGTGGAGAAAGTTTCATGGGATAAACTTCTTGGAAGACTAAGGGTTCACGGCATTATTTGCCACGCTCCGGACTTAGTTCCAACAGGCGCCCACCACACGCTAAACATTACATTAAACTCGCCGCTGACAATCATGAAGGAATATTGGGGGAAACACCATATTGACAGGTTAGAGGCTGCGGGTAAAACATCTGAAAAGCCTGTGATAATCCTATCCATAGACGATGAAGGATATGCTGTGGCTGTAACAACCCAGTACGGCGTCGATGTCAAAGTTGAGGAGCGAATAAAGCTTCCTGGGAAAATCGAAGCTGAGAGAAGGGACGAAGCCATAAAAGTGCACTTTAAAAGTGCGTTGAGCAGCCTGCGTCAAGTGTGGAATGAAATGCACAGTCCCATAGCCATAATTGGGGTAGGTTTTTTGAAAAATGACTTTGCAAAGTTCCTGGAGAAGGAAGCTCCAGATATAGCTAAGTCAATTGTGGATGTGAAGGGCGTCAACAGCAGCGGTGTGGCGGGCATCTATGAAGCTATGCGTTCAGGGGTTCTGACAAAGGCTTTAAAACACCTCAGGATTTTGGAAGAGATGGAAGTTGTTGAGGAAATCTTAAAAAGGCTTGGCAGAAACGAGCGCAACGTCGCGTACGGCCTAGAAGAGGTTAAAAAGGCGGCGAATTTCGGAGCCATTGAAACCCTTGTTTTGGCTGACTCTAAACTCCGCGAGGCTCCAGACGAAGAGCGCCTATCTATGGAAGAATTAATGAAAGACATAGAGGGAAAAAGTGGAAAAGTTATGATTGTAAGCACAGAAAATGAGGCGGGGACGAAGCTCTTAGCGTTGGGAGGTATAGCCGCCCTCCTCCGCTTTACATTGCCAAATTAAAACATAAGTCTTTAGAAAATAAGTCTATTTAACCCGCAGTTCAAATGCTTTCGTGAAAAGCCTGTCAAAGTGGAGATGCATGGAAGGAGCGACCTGCACCCTTTGCATGCGAAGGGAAGCCTTCTTCTTCAGGCCATACTCTGGAGAGAAGCTTTGTACGCGGTGTTTTGTGAAGTCTATTGAGGATAAAGTGAGGGCTACCATTGCGAAGTACAAAATGCTCGAATTTGATGATAGGATAGCTGTGGCGGTTTCAGGTGGAAAGGACAGCGTCAGCCTCCTCCACGTCTTAACTAAGATAGAGAGGGACTACCCTAAAGCTTCCCTTATCGCGGTTTCAGTGGACGAGGGCATCAACGGGTATAGGAGCGAAGCCCTGAAAATAGCAGCATCAAACTGCAAGAAGCTAGGTGTTGAACATCACATAATCTCCTTTAAAGAGCTTTATGGAGTCACCCTTGACGAGATTGTCAAAGCCTTGAAAAGTAAAGGCAAAAGTGAATTGACGCCCTGCGCTTATTGCGGTGTTTTAAGGAGAAAGGCGCTGAATATTGCGGCAAGGAGGGTTAAAGCTGACAAGCTTGCAACCGCCCACACTTTAGACGATGAGGTTCAAACAGTTCTCCTTAACATTCTGCACGGGGATGTCCCGCGCATGACGAGGGAGAAACCTGTGACAGATGAGGCTGACTTGAAGCTTGTACGAAGGATAAAACCCTTCTGCGAAATCACAGAGAGGGAAACAGCGCTATTCGCATATATTAAGAAAATAAGGTTTCAAAGAATTTCGTGTCCCTATGCGTCTGAAGCCCTGCGGAACGACATACGCGTTTTCATAAACCGTATGGAGGAGAAACATGCTGGAATAAAATTCACGATATACAAGTCTGCGGAAAAAATTCGTTCAGCCTTAGAAAAGACAGTTGCTTTTAGGGAGGGGTTCAAAGAGTGTAGCATATGCGGAGAACCGACAACCCAAAAGATTTGTAAAGCGTGCGAAATGCTTCGAGCGATAAAGGGGGCTTAATTCATCAACCGATATTTTAATAAGTTAAAGCCTTATATGTTGAAGTTTAATGTATGAATTAATAGCGATTTTAACATCCGTAACGATAGTGAGCCTCATAGCCCTTGTAGGTTTAATTTTTATGGGTTTAAAGGAAGGGCTATTAAAAGGCGTAACAATGACCCTAGTGGGTTTCGCTTCAGGAACATTGCTTGGCGGAGCCTTCCTCCACCTCCTGCCGGAAGCCCTAACCTCGGAGGCTAACTCAACGATAACCTTCTGCTATGTAATTGTAGGCATAGTTTCCTTCTTCGCCTTGGAAAAATTCTTTTATTGGCGCCATTGTCACGAGAAGGAATGCCCAACACATACGTTCGTCTACCTCAATCTCATCGGGGATGGAATCCACAACTTCATTGATGGCATGGTGATAGCTGCGACATTCCTAATCTCGTTTGACTTGGGGTTCGCCACAACCTTAGCGGTGGTTTTCCACGAGATTCCCCAAGAAATAGGTGACTTCGGAATTCTGATTTATGGGGGGCTTAGCAGGAAGAAAGCCTTAACCTTCAATTTCGTTTCAGCCGTGACAGCGGTTGCAGGTGCCTTAACAACCTACTTTCTGGCTCATCTTAGAAGTATCGAGGCTTTACTGGTACCCTTCGCCGCAGGAGGTTTCATATACATAGCGGCTACGGACCTCATGCCCGAGCTTCATAAAAAGCTTCAAGTCCGCGAGTCTCTCACACAACTCATCGCCCTATTGGTTGGAATAGGTTTGATGGCTTACCTTAGAATGGCCTTTGAAGTTTGATCTTTCTCCCTTTTATTGCGGTTTTTTCCTTCAACTTGCGCAGAAGGGTGGAAGCGTTACTTGCATTGTCTGCTGAGGCCATCTTCTTAGCTTTCTCCAACAAAACCTTTGAGTTGCAATATGGGCAGGTTCTCGTTTTTTGATCGCTTCTGGCCAATAAATAGCCCCCGCACTTGCCGCAAACCACAATTACGTAAACTGTCAAGGGGTATCCTCCGAAAACCTTTTTCACCATTTTATTTAATAACGCTTAGTGTAAGAGGATGCGGATGAGCGCTGAAGGGACAAAGCCTAAAGAGCCTGTTGACATAAAACAGCTGGTTATTGAATATTTTCGAAAGAAGGGTTATAAGGTGGAGGAGGGCGTCAGCCTAGAGGGTTTTCGGGGGATTTCACGGAATTTTGATCTGATAATCCAGAAGGGGCGAATTACTCAAGCCGTTTGGGTAAAGGATTGGAAAAGAACTATTGGCATTAATATTGTGATAAATTTGGATAGAGCTTCCGAGGAGGTTGGTTTGCCCAACCCAATTATAGTTGGGGAGAAGTTCAGCGACCATGCAAAGTCCTACGCAAACAGGAGGAAAATAATGCTTTTAACAATAAGGCAGATTTTACAAAGCTTAAGATGAAAAAGGGAGTTTAAATTTTCAAAAACTCTTCCAGCAAACCTTCGCTTTCAAGTTTGCCAAGCCAGTCGACAACCCCAACACGGCACTTTTTAGAGCCTTCTAGAATCTGCTGGATTTCAGACACGATTTCTTCAGCAGTTTTGCCGGAGACGTCCACCTCACAGACTTTATCCCTACCCTGGGCGTTTATGGCTTCAACCAGACAAACGTCTAAAATTTCGGAGGCCAAATTCTCCCATAGCTTTCTCTGTGAAAAGCCTGCCTCCTCCATGAACCTTCGTAACTCCACGGGATCGCGCCTCAAAACGAAAACGTGAGTTACAAGCCGGTCAGGAACAATACTTGGAGCGTAATGACCATCGATAATAATGCTTTTTTTGCCGCATCTCTTTATAATCTCCACAAGCTTGCTTTTCATGCCCTCCTCATTAACGATTAAGGAGTTTCTTTTAGAATCCCTACTCAAAATCAGGTTCTCCTTAATGGCCAAGTCGGTTAAATTTACATAAGCGGCGTTAAGTCTCAATGAGAGAAGACGTGCAACCGTAGTTTTACCTACACAGGGCGTCCCAGTAACCAAAATAACATACTTCGCCATAACCAATTAAACCTCATAAAGCAATAACGCCCCGCTCTAAAATAAACCTTCCAAAACTTTTATTGCACCGCCATGCGACATATCTCATGGCTGGCGAGTTGGCGTGTGGCTTTCGGGCTGACCCTTTATGAGGCCTGAGGAAACTCCGCCCACACGTAGAAGTGCAACGCCCGCAAGGGCGTAGGGCGAGAGCCCTGGCTCCGGAGCAGAAACGAAACGTCCACCCGGCAGGTGTCAATGAGGCATGTTAAGTTGTCGAGGATGCCTGGTGGAAACGGTGAAACGGCCGTCCTGCACGTGGAAAGGGCAAACAGGCGCCTATGAGGCTTCTACCCAAGGCGCGGGTAGCCCGATTAGCTGAATGCCACATAAAACAGAAGGCGGGTTACAGCCAACACGCCAGCCTTTTTGAACAGAGGTTTAGTTTTTATAGATGGTTTCGTATATAGTGTTTTTGAAAGCATTTCTAATTTTCTCTTTGCCTATCCAAAGTTTTTAATGTTTTAGAGATAAAATTATCTTGTTTGAATCGGGGGTGCAGTTTTGAGTAAAAATTCTGAGGAGTTGGCGAGGGAAAGGATTGAGCGAATGGAGGCTGTTACAAACCTTAAGGAGCCAGATAGGGTTCCATTGCAGCTTCATTTTGATTACGGCTTTATAGCTAAATGGTCAGGCATAACTGTGCACGAGCTTCTTTTCGACTTTGAGAAAGCGTATAGGGCTATCCTTAAGGTGGCGAGGGATTTCCCAACGGATTCGCCTCCCCTTCCCATGATGGGTTCCCGTTGCTTACTCGGTTTTGCCTTAAGGGATTATCCTGAAGTCGCCGGTTTTGTTGGAGTTTTAACGGGCAAAATGCATGATGTACTGCAAGACACGTATACGGGCTGGCCTGGACGCGAGTTGCCAGTGAACTCCGGATCGTACCAGTTTATTGGGGGAGAATTTCTAAAGCAGGAGGAATACGACGAATTCATAAACGATCCGGTCAGGTTTGCGGCTGAGAAGGTGGTTCCAAGGGCGCATAGGGCTCTGCGAAAGCCTGGCTCTGCGGAGGCCATGGCAGCCCTCATGAAGGCTGTTCTGGAAGGCCAAAGATATTCCATGTTTATGGAGAGGTTGGCTGGCGAAGTTGCGAAACTGGGGTACGCCCTTAACCCATCCACGTTGACGTTAGTGCCCTTGGACTTTATAGGCGACTATCTGAGGACGATCCCAGGCGTACTGATTGATTTGTGGAAAAATCCAGAAAAAGTTAAGATGGCCTGCGACGCCATGATGAAAGTTCAGTACTCCAACCTCTCAGAGCGCTTTGGATCCCTTAAGCGGGTCGGCATACCATTACATTTGAACGAGTATCTTTCACCGAGGCTTTACGACGAATTTTACTGGCCCTATTTGAAAAAGATAATTGTAGACTTCAACAGCATTGGGATTAAATGCGGCGTTGCCTTTGAAGGGCGCCATGATGCCCATCTCGAAAGAATCCTCGAACTGCCGAGGGCTTGGGGCACCGCCGCCTTCGAAAAAACCGACGTGAGGAAGGCTAAGAAAATCCTAGCCGGCCACACGTGTATATCAGGTGGGATACCGCCAACCCTGCTCATGCAAGCCACACCAGAAAAAGTTGAGGGGTACGTGAGGGATCTGCTTAGGGAGGTGATGCCTGGCGGAGGCTTTATCCTAGCGTCGTCGACGGCTATACCTGCGGAAACCCCCGTTGAGAATATAAGGGCTGTAATGAGGGCTGTTGAGAAATATGGGGTATACCGCAAGTAAAATGCTTAAACATACGAGGTGATCCTAGGTCCTAACAAGTTTTAGCGGGCAGCATGACAGCGGAGGGGTGTAGCGGATCATGGTAGATTTCGTTTTCAGCTATGAAAAGCTTGGTTGCAGTGGCCAACGGCTCGCAGCTTCCTGTGTTGCGGACGTAGCGGGGATGAGCCCCGCTTGAAACCTGCACTCTGATGCGGTGTCCCCGTTGGAACATGTAGGCTGTTGGCCATAGGTCAACGTTTACGTGGATAAAGCCATCCTTATCCAGCGGTGGTTTACCAGACCTTATGGATATTATGCCGTCGCATATGTTTATGGACTCTCCTGTTGGATAGACGTCGCAGACGCGAACAAAGAAGTCTAAACATTTAAGATTAGATTTAGCGTACAGCTCCGCCTTAACTTCGCCTATAATCTCAAAGTTCTCTTCAAGCGGGGCGCTAGTGTAAACCAGCACGTCTGGCCTAGCTTCTAGGCTCCTATTATCCTTGGGTCCAGAATCTGGAGACAACCTCGGCCCACCAACGGCAGGGGTTGGGTTAGATGGGTCATACCGGTAACGGTCCGGCCTAGACTCGGGGGGCATTTTAGGGGCAAGGCCCCCTCCGGGTTGAAGGTACCACGGCATGGGCCGGTATCCTGGTGGAGGCCAGTCTGGGTAATTGCGCCATTCATTTGCGCCCATGACAAACAGCTTTACGGACAGTTCAGGCTTGCAGCTTTGGTCGCCTAGAAGGTGGAAGCGCATCCATTTAATTGTCTCGCTCATAACGGTGGGGGCGAAGCCGCCTTCAGCATGGGTCCAAGGCCCAATCACTAAACGGGGGTTCCAGCCGGCTTCGCGTAAGGAACGGTAATCCCTCAACTGCCACGGCAGGAAAATGTCATACCACCCACCTATTAAAAGGACTGGAGCTTTAACGTCGCACACCGATTTGCTATGGTCAGCAAGCCTCCAATAATCGTCTTCCGGCGAGTGGTTTAACAGGTTCTGCCAAAACTCAACTTCCCTTCCAAGGACAAGTTTATCTAGGTCGCGTAGGGGAAGATGGTTGAACGCCCGTTCAACTTCTGGCGGCGGGCCTGGCGGCGGTTGAAACATTTTGTCTGGAGGCAACTCAAAGAACTGTTTATTTTCAGTGAAATTGAGGTAAACCCATGATAGGGCGTCCTCCAATGTGAAGGATCCTCCTTTATAATGATGAAGGCCTAGGTCGGCGCAGCTAAAAGAGATTGCCATGGCCTTAAGCTCTGGACCTGCATCCTTAGCGATTGCCCACTGCACATAACCGAGGTAGCTACCCCCAACAGTACCAAACACCCCTGGAAACCAGCTTTGCTTCTTCAACCATTCAACAGTTGCCAAGCCGTCAGCCCGTTCTTGGCGGAATGGGTCGAACTTGCCGCCGGACCCGAAGGTTCCCCTACAGCTCTGAATTAAAACTTGAAAGCCCTGCTCGGCGAAAAGCCTCCCATAAATTAGGCCGGAGAACCCCTTCCTACCATATGGCGAACGGACAAGTATTAAGGGACGTTTGCCGCCTCCACGTGGGTAATAGCGGTCTGCCAGAAGAACCACACCGTCCGGCATGGGAATTTTGATGTCATACTCCACACAGATGTCGCGGGTTTCCGGGGGCGGCAGTCCTGGAATTTGTCCTAAAAAACCACTGATTTCGTTCAAATTTCTCCCTCAAGGGCACTGCAGGCAGGCGGGGTCGGGTTTGTAATTGTTCAAAAGCCCTTTCGCATGTTCCGCGCTTCCTCAGGCGAGTAGCGTTTGTGCAGCTGCTCATGGTCGTGGAACTCTTTCACGCCGTCAACTATCTTAGAGTACCTCTCGGCTAAGACTATGTGCCCAAACAGGAAAGGTTTCCCCACCCTTTTAATGTTCAATGGACAGTGTACAAGTCCCTTGGGAATGTAAACTATCGCCGTAGTGTCAATAATGTTCTTCTCTCCCTCCTCGCCCATGTAAAGTTCAAGCTCAGCGTCAAACTCGAAGAAGTTTGCAGGGTTGCCTCCAAAAACGAATAGAAGCTCATCCACGTCGTGAACATGGGGCTTAGCTTCCATGACAAAAGGCTCCTTAATATACATTAATGCCAAATCCACTGGAAATTCTGGAAAAATCGCTCCAACACACTTCTCGTGGGCACAAACATGGATACTTGGAGACCACTTGTACTTCTCCAAGGGCTCCTTCAAAATATACTTACTATACTTTGTTGTACTCATATCCACCACAACATCCTTTTTGTATCCAAGCAGTATAAATTTTTAATTCAAAAACGGAAAGTGATTTTGCTTTACTCTAAAATCATGCTACAGATTACTGCTCCATAAATTTTTTCTGCAATAAACATGATTCTGAACATGGTGGGGGTTATTGGGACATCATATTCTGGCGGCCATAATTTTCATGCTTACTTTTAACTCGATTTCAACGGCTCAGATAGAATGTGAAAAAAGTTATGGCCTTATTACCCAATTGATGGGTTTTGAGTATGTCTATCCAAAGGAGGTGCAGCTGGGCACTGACATTTTGGTGAAAATCCACTTGTTTGCTCGGTTTGGAGATGTGGACGTAGAACAGTTAGAGGCTGTTTTCTCTTATTCTAATGGTGAAACCTTTCATAGGGAACAGCTTTTGGCCGCAGCAAAGTTGAGTGCGATGGGAATAGATAAAACCTTGTTGATTAAACCGCCCCATGAAGGACAGATAGTAGTAGATTTTTACTTCACTTCCGGAGATGGAACCAATATAAAATCAGGGCCGTGGATATTTTCCCAAATAAAGTCTCCACCTACAATTGAGGCTCCGGTCCTTGCACTTAAAATTTTGACTCTAGGCATCCTAATAGGCATCTTAGTAGGCGTAGGCCTAATGAGATTAAAGAATGTAAAACGATAATTTATGCCAAAGTACACAATTGGGGTAAAGAGAAAACTGAAAATTGACAAGTCATCGTTTGGTTTTCCTATCTTATGCGCTTATCCTATTGGAATTTTTTTCCCATCAAAATCACGTTTCCAAAATCCAAACTCATTCCTAACCATCCTAAGCTGCTCTCCTGTGAAAACAGGACCGTCCCTGCAGACGCGGAAACTGCCTATAACACAGCTTCCGCAAATCCCAATTGCGCAACGCATTAGGCGTTCAAGACTTGCTTCTAGGCTTACACCATGCTTCTCTGCTAGGTTGAAAACTTCACGCAACATCCCCTCAGGCCCGCACGTGTAAACCATATCAAACTTTTCCCTCGCCAAGAGCCATTCCGCTGGTTTAGTAGCAAAGCCCTTAACGCCAAAACTCCCATCCTCCGTCGTAACTAAAACGTTCTCCTTACCGCACAACGCACACAACGCATCTAAGAACAACAGCTCCCCCCTTGTTTTAGCTCCCACAATAAAAGTGACATCAGCCCCCTGAAACTTCAACCTCTTAGCCAAAAAAATCAGAGGAACCACGCCTATCCCACCGCCAACAACCAGAACCTTACCTGTTTTCAATGTAAAACCGTTTCCGAAAGGTCCCCGCACACCAATGCTTTCGCCAGTTCCCATTCTGTGAAGCGCTTGGGTTGCCTCACCCACACTTTTAACGGTTACAGCCACCGTTCCATCCTCCGCCGTGTCAAGGACGCTTAATGGGATTTCATCAACGCCCGGAATCCACAACATTAAAAATTGTCCAGGCTTAGCCTTCGCACAAAACTTGTCTTTAAAAATGAAAGTTTTTACCGTCAAATTTTCCGTTTTAACATCTAATATGCGTGTGATCCTCAACTTATTAGCTGCGGTGAGCCAGGCCGATAAGCTCATTTATATCCTTAAACCCCTTTCTTTTCAAGTATATGCCTATCCCCCTCACTATGGACTTGAAAACGTCTGGACCCTTTAGCGCTATGGCTGTTCCAATCTGGACTGCGCTGGCGCCTGCGAGCATAAACTCTACAGCATCCCGCCAGCCTATTATGCCTCCACACCCAATTATGGGCACTTTAACTTTCTCATAAGCTTCATACACGCATCTTACGGCTATGGGCTTTATGGCAGGTCCAGAGAGGCCGCCCACTTTATTGCCTAAAATTGGCTTTGCGGTTTCAACGTCTATGGCCATAGCCCTGACAGTATTCATGATTGTGAGGGCGTCAGCCCCCGCGCGGGCAGCGGCTTCAGCAACTTCAGCCAAATCCGCTACGTTCGGAGAAAGTTTAACGAGGACAGGCTTTTCCACAACCGCCTTAACCCTCCTAACAACCTCAGCTAAAACTTTAGGGTTTTGCCCGATTTCCACGCCCGTCTCCTTAACGTGGGGACAGGAGACATTAAGCTCCAAAGCATCTGCTCCAGCATCAACCGCTTTTTTGGCAACCAAGGCATATTCCTCCGCCGAGAACCCATAAACGCTCACAATGAGGGGCACATTTAGAACAGTCCTAGCGCCGCGAATTTCCTTCACAAACTCTTCGATTCCAGGGTTTGGAAGCCCGACAGCATTTATTAGGCCACATCTAACTTGAACAACTGTTGGGTTTACATATCCTCTTCGTGGCTTAAGCCCTACAGACTTTGTGACCACAGCGCCAGCGCCGCCCTTAACCACGCTTTCAAAGGTTTCAGCCGAATAGCCCAGAATCCCTGAAGCCAGCATTGTTGGATTTTTAAGGTTTAAGCCCGCTAAATTAACCCTTAAACCTTCACCCTTCACCAACATCCACCACTAAGCCTCTGTAATGGTTGTCGCCTGAAAAGATAAAGTTTAGTTTTCCACGCTTTCAGAATCCTTTATTTATGCATGCTTAGTAGATAGTATCTGAAATCTTCGAGGAGTAATTAATGAAGGCAACGGTGATTCAATCTTCATTCGGAGTTTTAGCCTTCGATGAAGGAAACATGCTAGTTGCGCATGCCCTTTTCCCCAAAAAGCCTGAGGAGGCAGCTAGAGCAATCCTTGAAATAGAGGCTGGAAAAGTCGTTGAAGAGGTTTCAAGCCTAGTCATCTACTTGAAAAACATGGGATATGACACTCTGGTTTTTGAAAACCCTGTACTTGCGGCTGGAGTTAAGGAGAAGTTTGGGGTGAGAGTGGAAGTTTCAAGGACTTCGACCGTTGGAGAGCTTTTACGATCCAGTGTGGAAAGATTTGCGATAGAAACTGGTTTTGTCAAGGATTATGAGGAGTTCCGCCTCTGGATGCACAGGGTAACTATCGAAATAACTAAGCTTAAGGTTAAGAAGGCCGTGGAGAAAAAGGACTTGGTCATTGCCCAAGCCATACAGATGCTGGACGACTTGGACAAAACCATAAACCTCTTTATGAGCCACATTAGAGAATGGTATGGCATCCATTTTCCAGAGCTTGATAGGCTCTTGGACAAGCATGAAACCTACGCAAGGCTGGTAGTTAACCTTGGCAGTAAAGAAAACTTCAACATGGAAAGACTTGAAGGGGAAGGCCTGCCGAAGGCTAAAGCCGAACAAATAATGAAGGCTGCACAGTCCTCCATGGGCGCCGACTTGACGGGGGAAGACTTAACGCAAATACAAGCTCTTTGCAGAAATGTCTTAAGCCTATACGAGTTAAGACAGAGTTTGGAAAGCTACATAGATGCCATTATGGATGAAGTTGCGCCAAACACCAAGGCGTTGACAGGGGGACTTCTTGGAGCCCGTCTCATTGCCTTGGCCGGGGGGTTAGCAAACTTGGCCAAGATGCCCGCAAGCACTTTGCAGGTTCTAGGAGCTGAGAAGGCACTATTTCGCTCATTAAAAACTGGGACTAGACCGCCGAAGCATGGGATAATCTTTCAGCACGCCCTCTTACGCGAAGCGAAAAAGTGGCAGAGGGGGAAAATTGCACGCGCCTTAGCTGGTAAACTTGCCATAGCCGTTAGGACAGACGTTTTTGGAAGTAGATATATTGGCGACGAATTGAAAGCCGACCTTGAAAAACGTGTTGAAGAAATTCGCCAAAAATACGCCGAGCCTCCAAAAGAGCCTGAGAAGAAGCCTAAAAAGGAAAGGAGACGGAAGGAGGGAAAACATGCACGTTAAACCACACCCAAAGTTCCCCCAAATATATCAAGTAACCCTAGAAGACGGTAGCCTAAGACTTGCAACAAGAAACCTTGTCCCCGGAAGAAATGTTTACGGCGAGCGGCTCATACGTTTTGAAGGGGTTGAATATCGTATCTGGGACCCGTTTAGGAGCAAGTTGGCTGCGGCAATACTAAAAAACATTAAAAATGTTCCCATAAGGCCAAACTATCAAGTACTCTATTTGGGCGCAGCCTCAGGAACAACTGCAAGCCACGTTTCAGACATCGTCGGCGATGGGGGTTGCGTTTATTGTGTCGAGTTCGCTCCGAGGGCCATAAGAGAGCTTGTAAACAACGTTTGCGCATATAGGCCTAACATGTTGCCAATTCTTGAAGATGCCCGCTTTCCGGAGAGGTACGCCCACTACATCCGTGGCAAGGTTAACACTATATACTGTGACATAGCCCAACCGGAACAAGCAAAAATCCTCGCAGACAATGCCGACCACCACCTTAAAAGGGGCGGGGAAATAATGCTGGCAGTTAAATCCCAAAGCATAGACGTGACAAAAGAGCCCTCAGAAGTCTACAAACGGGAAGTCAAAGTGTTAGAAAATAGAGGTTTTATGATACAGGATATAGTGTATTTGGAACCCTACGATAAGGCCCACGCCATGATTATAGCCAAATATAAAGTTAATGTAGGTGTATAACCTTATATTTAACCTTTTGCTGGATTCTCTTGGGAGTTTAATGACTCCTAGGGAGATGGAAAGGGTAAGGGCCGCTATTTCTGTGCTCAAAGAAGCTAGCTTCACCGTCTCCCGAATATGCTGCTCCAGGCCAAGCTGTTTTGACATAGCAGCCAGAAAAAGTGAAAAACTAATTTTCCTAAAAGTCCAGCCGGACATAGGGAACGTTTCCCCATATGACTCAATGGAATTGAGAATGATTTCTGAAAAGTTCTCAGCAGCATCGCTTCTTATGAGCGAGGAAACCCATGAAAAACCCTTGGAAGATGACACTGTTTATTCAAGGTTTAACGTGTTAGCTGTTACTTTAAAAACCTTTGAAAGCATTATTCTGCGGAATACTCCTCCTTTGATTCAAGCCGGTCCGGGAGGTTACTATGTTGAAATTGATGGGGAAGCTATCAAGCGGAGAAGGCAGGAACTAGGCTTATCCGTTGGCGAAGTTGCAGAAAAAGTAGGTATTTCCAGAAGAACCCTTTATGGCTATGAGAGGGGGATGACTAAGGCTTCAGTGACCGTGGCTTACAAACTTCTATGCACTTTAGGGATTCCTGTTGCCAAACCAGTGAACATCTTCGAAGCATGGAAAAGGGAAAAACCCTTAACGGCTAAAGCCAGACATATGACCACTGGGAACAAGCTTATGCGGAAAATCTTGAAGAAACTCGCAAACTACAACATTATCGCCGTGAGAAAAGCACCCTTCGACTTTGTCATCACAGTTCCAGAAGAGGACGTGCGAATAATAGGAGGAGTCACGGACGGTGAAGAAAAAGTGTTGGACAGGAGGGTTGATGAAATTTTAAGCCTTAGTAAGGTTGTTAATGCACACCCTGTTCTTGTAACGGAAAATTCTAAATCCATCAACAAGGACATTTCATGCGTTCCAAGCGAAGATCTTTCAAAAATAAAATCTCCTGAGGACCTATGTAAAATTTAAATGAGCTTCTGCTGAAAAGTATCTTCCCTCTTAACTCTCTTAGCAGGTTTCCAAGATTTTCTCACAAAGTCGGGATACTCTCCAAACTTTTCTAGGCAATGCTTCAGAAACCTAATAGTTGCGGGATCCGTGGGATACCCGCATCCAAAATCTCCGTACCTCGCCCTCAACTCTGCAATCTCCTTGTCCCTTTCAACCTTAGCGATTATGGATGCGGCTGAAACCACAGGATATTTCCTGTCCGCCTTATGTTCTGAAATCAATTCAACATTAAAGGGCAAGTATTCTAAGATTTGCTGTTTGAAGCGTTCCTCTAGAACATCTGAGGCGTCTACATAGGCTATGTCAGGCCTAAGTTGCTCTATGACCTTTGCCATGGCCTGCGCCTCGAGCCTATTGAGCCTATAAAGCTTTTTTCCGCTTTCAACAACCTTATCAATTTCAGCTGGAAGAAGCTTCACAACAGCGTGTTTTAGGGCTAAACGCTTGATTTCAACCGCAAGTTGTTCTCTTCTACTTGGGGATAGAAGCTTTGAATCTTTAACACCTAGCTGGACAAGCTTTGGCAGGTCCCTCTCCTCGATTAAAACGCCAGCAATAACCAGTGGCCCTATGACCGCCCCACGGCCAGCATCATCAACTCCAGCGACCAGCATAGAAAAATCTTAGCATTACACGTATTTAACGTTGCCTAGTCTCTTGGCTTTGAGAGGCAAACTCGATGGCTTGGAGTAAACCCCTTGCCACGTCAAGAAGATCTGCCAAAACAATTAGGGCTATTAGTGGCATGAACTCAACAGTTACGATGAAACCTTCAAAGCTTATCGAAAGCGAACCGAAATTTGTGGCAAAGACCATATAAATCATCACGAAGAAGGCACGTATAATGATGAGTATATACTTGTAAATGGTTCCTTCACTTAATGTTGTTGCGAATACAAAGAACAACATAGCCCAAGCAAAGGTTTCGTAGAGCTCTGAATACTGCGGAAAGATCGCTGAGAAAAATGATGTGAAGAACCATAAGATTAGCCATATGATGCCAGTGGCAGCCGTGAGGACCACCGCTTTAGCAATTCTAGAGAAAAGCTTGGAGCGGGCCTCCATAGTTTCAATTTTGCTCATGGAAACCACTCTACCTCCAAAATTGGCACGCCCAAGTAATATAGGCGGATGAAAGTTCCATGCGCCAGCCTTGAAGAATCACCTAAAAACACGGTGAAGAAGCGGCTAAACGTCCCACGAGGTGGGACAGTTACATCCACAATGGTTGAACCCAAGGGTTCCCCCTTGAAGTTGTGAAGTTTCACTGTTAATGTTTCGTTAACCTGAAAGAGCGCATGATTATCAAAGTGTAAGGAGGCTGAAAAAATGTGGCTTACAGGGTCATAGGTAATATTGCGTATGGTCAGTCCATGAAAGGGAGCCCCCCATGGCATTGTTATGTTTGTAGATACGGCAAGGGCTATGGCGGAGACCACCCGAAAACATAAAGTTGCACATGCGTTAAGCTTAGTGTCTACCGTCAGTATCTCCTTATTTTTAGAAATTAGTTCTGTGAGGCTTATGGAGATATTGCAGCCGGAGTTAACCATTCTGCCCGCTGGAATATTTGGAATTTTAGCAGATGGAATAAAAATAGTCTCATTCCCTATGTAAAGACGCAGTTTAAGTTCTACATCCGAAAGTTCGTAAAAGCCAGCGTTATCAACGTAGAAGGGCACGGACAACGCAAGGATTCCATTTGACATGTAACCCTTCGGCTCTTCAATGCCTATATTTCTTGCTTCAGCAACTTTCATAAGCGAAAACGCCACGGTAACTGGCAACACAAGCAGCAACATCCACAGGAGGGCTATCACCCATCCGAGGGCCTTAATTGTGTGGTGCAAATAACATCCCCAAATGTTTAACGGACTTAAACCGCTTTAGCTACAGGATTTTTCTTTTGTTTTGGTTTCTGAAGCTTGGGTTGTATTGTGGGTTTTTGTCTCCCTATATAGTTGTATCCCCCTCATGGTTGCAATAGAACCAGCCCAGCCCATTATTCCAAGGAACATGACTTTTATCACTGCTTCAGCTATTGGCCCAAGTATCATCCCGATAGCCTCTGCGAGGTCCCTGGATGTCGCTATGTCGGCGACGGATATTAGGATTGAATAGGCTATGGCGAAGGTCAGAATCAAAAGAGCCATTCCTACCGCTATTACGATATAAGCTACCACTTCAGAGTTTTTACTTTTCATCGCCACCACCATGCTTAGGTTATTTGTTTGAAACTTACATAAAAACCGTATATTTTTGGTGAAAAGTCTTAGTGCTTACTGTAAAGAGACACAAAATGCACGTTGTTGCGCTTTTCACACAAGAAAAATTTAAATTCTTTTTTGGCGATTTTTCATATCTACCTATTTAGAATTTGAAGGGATGTTAATGCGCCTTCAAGTGTTCATTTTTTGCCTTCTAATAGGGATTGTTTTGATTTATGCTTTTATTCCTATTCCGGTTGAAGCTCTAAACACGCGTGAACGTATAAGGATAACAAGTAATGAGGAATTTACGCCCGCAAACGGCGTCATAGGTGGATCTGGGACGCAGGAGGATCCGTATGTAATTGAGGGGTGGGCAGTTGCGGGCGGTGATTTACCAGCAATTTGGCTCGAGAACACGGATGCCTATGTGGTGATAAGGAATTGCGTTGTAGGCGTTTCCCACGACGCAGGCTTGAAGCTGGAGAAAGTTTTCAATGTTGTTATAGAAAATTTGTCGGTGAACCCGGCAAACTACGTTAACGTGTACATTTTTGGCTCCGAAAACATCAGGATGTCTGGCTGCAACTTGGTTAATACGCGGGAAGACGCTGTGTGCATATACGAGTCGAAAAACATAATTATCGAGGGGTGCAGGATAGGGGACGGAAGATACTACAGCCTATACATGAACCATGTGGAAAACGTGGTTGTTGACGGATGCGACGTTTTTGGGAGTTTATATGGCGTATATGCAGAAGCCTCCTCAGGCATTACAATACGCAACTGCGCCATACACGACAACCTTGGAGACGGGGTTAAGTTCTACAGCGTGCAGAACAGCACAATCTCAAAATGCAAACTCAACGCAAATGAAGATCATGGAATATTTCTCGACGTCTCCGACCGTATAACGGTTGAGGGTTGCGAAATAACAAACAGCTCGTTGGGAATATGGCTGAACCCTGCCTTTGACTGCAGAATAGTTCAAAACTTTTTCTCAAACGTCCATCAGAATGCGCAGGACGATGGGGAGCGAAACCTATGGGAGAAAAACAAGTGGAGCGACTATAAAGGCGCAGATTTAAACGGAGACGAATACGGGGACACACCCTACAGAATAATTGGGGCGGCAAACTCAACTGACAACAAACCATTTGTCGGTAAAACGCCGCAACCAACACCAACTCCGCAGCCTTCGCCACGTCCAACGCCCTCCCAAACCCCGTTTCAAACACCACCGCCAACACCTTCACTGACACCTTATCCGTCGCCTTCGTACCCGCCTGAAACTCAAGGTGGTTTTCCCACCCAGCTTACGATAGTAGCAGTAGCCATTGCGGTAGCCTTCGCAGTTGCAGTCATCCTTCACTTTAAACGCGGAGTTAAACATTAGGATGATTGCATATGGATACGCATAAAAAAGTAGCATCCATTTTTCTAGCACTCATGCTGCTATATTCATCTGTTTATGTTATCGGTTCAAACCTAAGTTTGGCAGGTGAGGCCGGTCCCTGGCAGGTATACTATGAAGGAATAGACGAGTCAGCATACCGTTTTAACCTTGAAAAACGGGTTTCCGGCTTAGAAATATGGCTCTACGTAAGTGATGAGCGTGTTGGCTGGGATAAAGACTGGATAAAGATTGTGCTTGCCGGATACCCCTTGACGGTTCACACGCCTGAAGGGGATATTACCGTTAAGCCGATACTTGGAGTGGCGAAAATTGGCTATGAAAATGATGTTGAGAGAAACGCTGGCGGCCTCCACGTAGCATACTACATTCTCCCAAAGGAAAGCGAGGTGTACTATGTGAACGTTACGATATACGTTCCTAGAGGAAGCCCACGGTTAGACATCTCCCGCTCCATCATAAAAGCTTGGAAGCCTGAGGGGGGTGAAGCTCCCCTGCAAACCCAGGTATACCGGTCTGAAGGCTGCTTTAAATATGATGTTATAGACCGTAGGGGGCGGGCCGCCCTAGCATCTTTTGGCATCCCAAGTGAAAATAAGCCGCCGCACTCACTGTTGGACTTCGCCTTTGGCAAGACTTTCAAACCGCCGACTGATTTCGCATGGAAGCCGGATGTGTACGTGGAGTATGCGTGTGTTGGGGGGATAAACATCGCCCCGGAAAGCTTTGTTGGTGTTGGAAATTACAGCTGTCTCATAAACGTTGGGATAGGAGGAGGAACATTCCTAAATTCGGCTGTTAACTTTGGCTTAGGGCAGACAGTCTATAAAGTTAGAGCAGGGGAAGGAAGTCTTCCCCCATACGCAGAGGAGGCTGTATCAGGCTCAATTGACATATTACTGGAAGTGATGCAGGAAGCTTGCGAACTTTTTGAATATGACGTGTTAGGCACAGTTTTGTCAGAAATAGGTGAGGTGCTTTGGGTGTATGAATTAGCTCAGATTGTGGGGAGCGTAGGCTTTAACGAGATAGCCTCAATGAACCGCGTTTTAGTCTTTAAAAACTTTGACATTAAAGATGGACTATGCGTTTGGCTCAGGTTCTTTGCAGAGGTTGCATCAGCCGGGTTTGCCGGCGGAATAGTTAACTTTTGGGGAGATTTCCCGTTTGGTTCATCAATATTTGACGAGTGGGGATATAGCGTCACTGAACTGAAAGATGAAAACGGCAACACGATAGAGGGTGGAGTGTGGATAGGTGGAATCCTCATAGACTACCATGACCCAGAATTCAGAGGGGAGGGACCGGCTAAAATAAGGCCTGATGGGGCGGTGGAACCTTTCACAGCCCCAATTTGGACATTTGACTATGTAAACTATAAACTTCTCGACAACATAAGTTTTGGAATTGAGATAGAGAGGGAAAACGCCGTTCTGGACGGTTGCAACCACACAATCAACCTAATTAGTCCAAGGATCGGCGGTACTGCGGTGGCGGTTGCGGCTGCAAGCAATGTTGTCGTAAAAAATTTAAATATAATAAACTGCGCGGTAGGAATAGTTCTCGACAATGCTTCAAGCTGCACAATCACTTTAAATCAAATCACCGACGCCCACGAAGGCATATATCTTACATGGTCTTCAGGAAACGTTATTTCAAACAATCATATAAGAAATGCCGACGTTACAGGAGTGGAATTAAGGGATTCTGAGCAGAACATCATCATGGAAAACGAGTTTGCAGGCTGTAACATGGCAATATCGATGAGAGGCCTTTCACTCAAAAATTGTGTTTTAAAAAATAACATCACAAATTGCGGCGTGGGCATTGACGTCCCTTCACCTTCCAACGACAACTATCTAGCAGAAAACAACATTGCTTGCTGTAGCGAGTGTGGAATTAGTTTGGGTGCTGCGGGAAACAAGGTTATCGGAAACAAAATAACCTGTGGAACCACAATTAACACACGCGGGATACACCTCAGGCGATATTCTTCAAGCAACAACGTCTCAAAAAATTACGTTTCAGGCTTCAGCATGGCGATACACCTTGAAGAAACGTCAAACAACGTCGTCTCATTCAATAACATCATATTTAATACCCACGGCTTTTACTTTACAATGCAGGGTTGGCCTTCCGAAAACAACACGATATTTGGAAACAATATGATGAACAACACGTACGACTGTTTCTTTTCTCCGAACTCAGCATGGAAGACTTTAATCTACAATAACAACTTCCTCGACGGGGGCGCCGAAAAAATATACGGAGCATGGTCAGCTCCAGTAACATGGAATAGCAGTTATCCCTATGGAGGTAACTATTGGGGAAAATATGATGGAAAAGATGAAAAATGCGGATCTGACCAGAACATCGGAGGAAGCGACGGCATAGGCGACACACCATACTCAATTGATGAACAAAACATCGACTATTATCCTTTAATGGAACCATTCGGAGAGCTTCTCCCCTTAGTCTACTGTCACCGCCAAGAAAACATCTCAATTCAGCTGATTTCAAACTCCGTTGTGTCTAACTTTGTCTGCGACCTAAGGGATAAGAGGATTTCTTTTGAAGTTTACTGGAGAAACGGAACAATGGGCTTCGCCATAATAGATGTGCCTAAAAACGTTTTCAAAGGCGAGCCTGAAGTTTACTTTGATGGGAAACCAGCGCCATTTAACAAAAGCGAAGTTTACGGCTTAACACGCATACATTTATTCTACCAACACTCGAAACATCACGTGGAGATGCACTTTAGGGTAGATGAAGGCACACCTTCACCACCGCCATCGCCGACCCCCTATCCAACACCAACCCCTCCACCGTCAACTCCTTCACCATTAACTTCTCCGGAGACCGAGGGGTCAGCGCAAACGCTTGCTTTAGCCATCGCGGTTCCCATTATAATTTTCTGCATAGCTGTCATTCTTTACAGGAGGATGAAAGTGAAAAAATTTTGAGCTTGTATATTTAGGAAGAAGCTTTATTTTATTTTTATTTGCCACTCATTTAATGCGCAATCTACGAGTGGGTAAATTTCGAAGTTAAAATATTCGTTGCGTCCTTTTTGCTAAAATTTATGGTAGCCCGGGGGAGATTCGAACTCCCGTCAGGGGCTCCAGAGGCCCCCATGCTTGACCGCTACACCACCGGGCTACACCTTTAAAGCATTAACATGCTTGCCAAATAATAACTTTAACGTTTACATTTAAGTATGAATATGCCTGTCGTGGCCTGACATCCAGAGCATATGAAGAACAGCGTCTCAAAGCCTACTTTTGTGGCTATAAATGTGGATAATAGTGCGGCTACAGCCTCCGTAAGGTCATAAACAGACTCGAATAAGCCTAAAACTGTGCTTTTCCCGTTTTTTCCACCAAATTCAACAATCATGGCTAGAATAGAGGGACGCTGCATTGCGTAGGATATTCCAAAGAGAAGCTCGATTAAGTATAGGTGGATTATGTTCTGCACGTATACGTAGCCTAAATAGCATATAGCGCCCATCATAACACTTATGGAAAGAACCCGTTCTTTGCCATACACGTCAGCAAGCTTTCCGGCTATTACCTTGAATATGGCGGCTGTTAGGCAGAAGACTGCGTATAATAAGCCTAAGTCCACTAATGTAGCGGAGAAGCGGTTAACAACAAATATGGGATAGACTGGACCAAGCAAGCCGACTCCTAAAGAGTATAGGGTACTCAAAGCTAACGCAAGCGTAAGCGAACGTGACGACTTCGTCAAATGGGTTACCCCCTTCCGAAGCCATCACGTATACGCTACCTATTTTATACGGAGACACGAACATCTCGAAGTCGGCTTGCCTCCAGACAGCAAGGGAAAATCCGGGTGAAAAGGGAAATAAACTTTTTGGCTGAAGCCTAAAGCTTCTATCGTGGGAAACTTGACAAACTGGTGAAGCGGGGAGCTATTTTGTAATTAGAACTGGGCATGGAGCGTTTCTTATTACACCATCACTTACGCTTCCAAGGATTATCTCCTTTATCCTGCTTATCCCCCTGGCTCCCATAACTATTAGGTTAAATTTGCCTTCTCCAGCAACTCTTACTATCTCATGGACAATATGGCCTTCCCTAATAATTGTTTCAACCTCCACCCCCTC
The DNA here is from genome assembly GCA_038865865.1 of Bathyarchaeia archaeon. Taxonomy (GTDB): domain Archaea; phylum Thermoproteota; class Bathyarchaeia; order Bathyarchaeales; family Bathycorpusculaceae; genus JANXEP01. The sequence continues at coordinate 56,749 of JAWBZV010000006.1, forward strand.
GGCCTTAACCCTTTTTTCGCCTTCGGCCAAAATTCTGGAGCCAGCCTCCCTTGCAGCCTCAACAACCTTTGAATATTCGCTTGGAGATATTATTGGAATCCCCGGAGTCAGGGTTATCGGTTCAGGCATAACCATAGGCCTTACGTTTACTTGGTATACGTGAATCAAGGTGATTTTGCCGCCGAATTTTTTAGCTATTTGAACTGCGAGGTCTAGGGCTTTCAGCGAATGTTCAGAACCGTCTAAGGGAACAAGGATTTTTTCAAACAAAACATCCATCCCCCAAATTTTATTACTCTCCCATTAAATATAACATTTTGGCATCAAAAGCTTAAATTTAGAAGAAGTTAAATTTAAAGTTGTATTGTAGGGGACGAGTTTTTGAATAAAAAGTTTGGGCGCTACTGGCGGCGGTTATACTAATATGCGGCGTATACTTGGATTTTGCACGTTTTTTCCCATAGGTGTGGAGACAGGCGGTCCATCATCTCCAAAACCCGCCGTCCCACCATTTCCAGACACCACCACTTCACAATCCCACCCTATTGTAATTGCAAGCTCAAGCCTGTTTGAAAAAGTGATAGAAGTTGAAATATTTGATAATGGCACAGTCAAGTGTCATAGGGAACGTTATTATCCATGGTATAAGGAGATTGAAAATAGGAAGGGAATTGTTTCCATGGAGGAGGTTGAGAAGCTTTTGGAACTTTTCTCAAATCTTACTGGTTATGGGGAATACATAGACAAAGTAAGCGGCGAGTTTATGAAGGAGGGGCATATATTAGAACCCGTTGGCAACGTGGTAGTATCCTGCCTGCCTTTAAATAAGACTTTAAAAATAAGCTTTAGACCAACAGATCTCCCTGAACTGGAAACGATTACACCCAGTGCGGAGGGAATATTGACGATATTGACAAAGCGTATCTAGAGGCCAAAGTTGTTGAGGATAAAAAAGACTAATTCATAGGCCATTCTACAAAAGCGAAAAATCTGCGAATTTCACCCTTCCCTTCTTATCTACAACTATTTCGAACTTTTCCGCCCAAGGATGGCCTTCTAGATCTATGGGGCACGTACCCCTAACCAACCATAAGTCGCCCCTCTGCTCAACAGAGGCAACTTCAACCTTCTCGGTGTTCTTTCTTTTCTTAACAAATTCAATGGCGATTGATTGCGCCTCTTCTCCCGCATTGACCTTCATCTCGGTAACCTCGTCCACCCTTCTTATCCCACTCCATAAAATTAAAAGGATTGTGAACGGTAAATCCTTAGCACAATTAAACAGGCCTTTTTGTTTTACAATTTGAAAACGCGATAGGTTCAAATCCGCATGAAACAGTTTAACTCTAGAAGGATGTTGGAAAAAGGGCCATGAGTGGGAAAAAGCGCATAATCCTCCACGTGGACATGGACCACTTTTTCACAGCTATAGAGGAGAGGGAACACCCTGAGCTTAGGGGGAAACCGGTCATTGTGGGGGCTGACCCTAAAGGGGGGAAGGGCAGGGGTGTGGTAAGCACATGCAATTACGAGGCTCGAAAGTTTGGCGTTAGATCAGGCATGCCCATATCCAAAGCTTGGAAACTCTGCCCCCAAGCCGTTTACCTGCCCGTCAACTTCGAACTTTATGAGAGAGTTTCTGAGAGGATAATGGCGATTTTGCGGAAATACGCCGACAAGTTTGAGAGTTGGGGAATAGATGAAGCCTTCTTAGATGTAACTTCAGGGGTTAAGGATTACACTGAGGCTGAAATTCTAGCACGCCGGATAAAGAAGGAGATTTTCGACAAAGAGGGGCTTACATGTTCGATAGGTATAGGCCCAAACAAACTATTGGCAAAAATCGCAAGCGATCACCAGAAGCCAGACGGCCTAACCATAGTTAAACCCGAAGATGTCGAAAAGTTTCTTGCACCACTGCCAGTGCGGAAGCTTCTATGGGTTGGGAGAAAAACGGAGCAGAAGCTGCGGGCTATTGGGATAAAAACCGTAGGAGATTTAGCCCGTTACGATCCAACGGTGTTGACTGAAACCTTTGGGGTTTTTGGAAAACAGCTTTATTTGATGGCGCATGGGGTTGACTACAGCGAAGTGGCTGAGCGGTCCGAGGTAAAATCTATAAGCCGCGAGAGAACCTTTGAGGAAGACACCGCGGATTCCACCCTGATTTTTAAAACTTTGGATGAGCTTGCCGAAGAGGTGCACAGAGACCTAGTTAGACAAAACTTCCATTTTAAAACCGTGACAGTTAAAGTGCGATATGAAAACTTTGAAACTCACACTCACAGCAAAACGCTCCCATTTATAACGAGCAGGCTGGAGGACTTGAAGAAAACGGCTAAAGAACTTTTGCAGGAATATCTTAGGCTTGACAAGAAGATAAGGCTAATAGGTGTTAGAGTTTCAAGCCTTATCTCGGCCGAAAAGCAAAAGACTTTGGCTTAAACGTCTTCGTGTTTAGTTCTTCTTAGACTAAGCAGGAGTTTCCGTGCAAACTCTTATAAGCAACTTTAAAGAGTATGGGTGGGTTGTGCAAAGGTTTCCTTTTGCACAATAAAGTGGAAGGAGTTGAACAGCATAAATGGCTTATAGAGAAATGCATAAGGCAGTCTGTTCTGATTGCGGTCGGGAATGTGAAGTCCCATTCGTTCCTGACCCAAACAGGCCAGTTTACTGCCAAGAATGCTGGGTGAAAAGGAGAAGCCAGAGAAGAAGACGCTACTAGTTAGGAGTCGCGTAAGCCAACATTAATTTATCTCCCACTCTTTTTAGCGGAAGCTTCTATAGCAAGATAATTTTTAAATTGAGCGGTTTAGATAAGGCTGACGCGGTGGTGCCCCTTTTGAGTCGATTGATCGAAACCGTGGTTTTGGGGGTTATTCAAGGGTTAACTGAGTGGCTTCCCATATCCAGCACGGGACACTTGAAGATTGTTGAAAAATTTTTGGGATTAAATGTTCCACTGCCTTTTGACGTTGCTTTGCATCTTGGAACCTTAGTGGTTATCCTAATCTTTTTTAGAGAAGACGTCAAAAAGGTTTTCTCAGCCCTCAAACGTCTAGATTTTGAAACGGGTTATGGAAGGCTTGTGCCACTAATAATTGTCGGCTCTGTTCCCACAGCTTTAATTGGCCTGTTTTTTAACATGTTTCTTGAAGACGCCCTTCAGGAAATTTTAACGGTTGCCGCCGGGTTTATCGTTTGCGGATTTGTGCTTTATTCTGTTAAAGCCAAAAGGGGGGATTATGGCAACCTAAACATCAAGAAAGCCTTCATAATCGGAGTCGCTCAAGGGATGGCGGTGGTTCCGGGGCTTTCAAGGAGTGGATTAACAGTTGCCGCTGCGCTTTTGTTGGGAGTTAAAAGGGAGGAAGCCTTCAAGTTTTCTTTCCTGCTTTCTGTCCCAGCGGTTATAGGTGCCTTCGGGTTAACCCTCCTCACCCACCTTGATGATTTAGCCTCTTCCAACGTGGGTTTGTTTGAAACCCTTGCCGGGACAGTTGTAGCCATGGTTGTTGGCTATCTTGCCTTGAAACTGCTTTGGAAAATCCTTGAAGGGGGGAGGTTTCACCTTTTCGCATTTTACTGTTGGACTCTAGGCGTGCTCCTCCTAATTGCGGTTTCAAGTTTAAAAATTTTCTAGCCATTTAGGCTTTCCCAAAAGAAAATCTGTTAAAAACTTTGCAAACTCTCCGCTTTTCTCATAAACTTCGCTTATTTCATCGTTAACGTAAATTTTGAAACCTTCGGCAAGCGTCTGCGAGATTTCTTTGGCTATTCCAGCGTTTCTCCCGCCATCCATGAGCTTTTCTTTCAACAAAGCTACAGCATCTACATATTTCCTCCTAATAATCACCACCCATCTGTCGCCTTCTACGAAGGGGCCAGCAACCGTGTTTTGGCTGCTTACGTGTTTTGCGAGGAAGTTTTTGCAGTCTTTTTCCTTATCCATGGGTGGTCCAAGATGCTTCTTCGCAAGTGGAAGGAAGCGGTTTTCAAGCTCAAACACGAACATGTTCAGGTTTTTTTCATCACTCCAGGCGACAGCCCTCAGCGGATTAAAGTCGTTCAATTGGAGAAGCCTTGTAAGGGAGCGTTGAGACCTGTAAAGTTGTCCCCACAAAACGTCTGGAACCGCGTCAACGTACCTGAAAACTACAAAAATTAATGTTGAGCCCCGCTTGTGCAGGCTTTCTTTTAACGCTCTGGTTGCCAATGGTTTTGTTTCAGGAGGATAAAAGAAGTTTAGGTGTGGCCTTTCCATAAATGCCCTCGCCGCCGCCACCATCGTGTAAAGTTTTTGAGGTTGCACTGCTGAGGCTACATTTCTCCCCCTATCAACGGGGTCAACCATCACTAGGGGCTCTCTAAATAGCAGTTGAAGTTCATCCTCTCTGCCTCTATAATGGCCCTCTATGTCCAATACTATAGGCTGTTTGAACTGGGCGAAAGCTTTCAGCGCGCTTGCAAAAGACCCATAGTGTATTATTAGGAGTTCGCATAGGTAGCCGCTGAAACCGCCAACCTTTATTTCCGCCCCGTAGACGTCTATCCCCTTCATAAACTTCTTTAATAGGCGAACTTCTCCATGCATGTGCGGATCTAAACGCTTTTTCACATAATCTGTGTGGTAGGGTGTCCGGTCTGTAGCGCTTAACCATTCTCCAGGCTTTGCATCGTAACATGGAACGATGTTAACTCGGACGCCGTTGACGAAAGCCTCTAGATAGGGATGTTCAGCGAACCTTTCCACGTGTTTTGCGCCTTCGGTGGCTTTTCGGGCTATTTTTAGGGCGATTTCTCCAAGGGATTTGCGCGGTATGGTTATCGGTAAGCGCATGAAAATGTCTATGTCCGGCTCTCCGCTCAGCCACGTGTCCTTTGCAACTGATCCTTCCAAACGCACAGAGGCCTTGACACCGAACTCCTCCGCAGCTTGAGCCACTTTTCTCTCTAAATCTTTTGCTAAAGCTTCTATTTTCACGCGTTCCTTTTCTGGGGGGGTAACCTTTTCAAGAACGATTTTACAGACATCTTCCATTTTCATCTGCATAAGCAGCACTTTTCATAGTTGTGGGCAAATTTCCCTTAGTGTTGAATATATTGGGCCTTTAGGCGTTAGATCGCTTCTCTTAAGCCTCAAACAGTCGGCCCTAACCACCCCAAACTCAAAGTTCACATTTTCTTCTACGCGCTTAACAAGCTCCACCCTGTTCCTTCCAGATTTTACACGAGCAATAGTCAAGTGGGGGCTGAAGCCCTTAGGGTCTGGAGCAAAGCCGAGCCTACGCAGGTTTGGCTCCAGCTGGTTGAAGATGGCTCGCAGTTGGTCAGCGCCTCGAGCTATCCCAGCCCACAAAACCCTTGGGTTACGCATGTTTGGGAACGCTCCAACCCCCCGAATTTCAACGTCGAATGGGGCGAATTTAACTTTCTTCATCTCTTCGTAGACTTTATCCACCATGGCTTTGGATATATTTCCAAGGAAACGCAGCGTTATGTGAATGTTTTCCGGCTCAACAAGCTTCAAATCAGCCCTTGTTTCTGTTAGAATTTTCTGAATGTACACCATCCTTTCCAGAACTTGGGCGTTATCTATGTCAAAGGCTATGAAGCTTCTTATGGTTTCCATTCAGGTCATTCCTTCTGCATATTTTGCGATTCTTTAATAAATTCTTTAACGCTTTTCCCATCAACATTTATGATGGTTAATGCCCTAGCTTGCAGCGCCTCTGCCTAATCATATAAGATTTCGCCTTCATATAGGACTGAAAAGTCCTCTAAAGCTAAAACTACATCTATTTGTGGGTCGATAATGACGTCGATTTTCCCAACTTTGGTTTTTACAACGGCGTGTCCAACATCCTCAAAAGTTACAAAGTAGGAATAGTCACGTATCTCCACGCCTTCAGGATTTTCTTTGACAACTTTAATGGAGCTCAAAGCTTCTTTATACCGTATCATATCCTCTTTAGACAGGGAGTAAAAATACAGGTGGCAATATCCTTTCGCCTGTGCCCGGCTAATGAAATCCCTTACAAAGTTGGCGCAGGTGTATCCGGCTGAGGGCTCACGCTCGTTTAAGTCGTCTTCCCTGAGAAAATTTTCTAACTCGTCCAGAGAATTAAACCATTTTCCACTGTCTGGCGCTAACCTACAGACTAGAAAACCATAATTAGAAATTATGAGCCATACAAACACAGCTATAAAGAGGGGCGCGGAGAGCACGACTATCCTGGGACGGCGCATCGATAATACTATATTTTAAACTTGTAGGTAAATCTTGTGTTTATTCTATCGCCGAACCGTGACGGCTTAGGAAAGTTGCGTCGAGCATGATAGCCTTTTTATATCTAATGGGGGATGCTCTATTAGGGGCGTCCTAAGAAGGATTTTGAATGTCCGCCGCGAAGCTTGTTGTAGGTTTAACGGGTATGCCGGGAGCGGGAAAATCAGTAGTGGTTAGTGTTGCAAGGGAAAGAAGTTACGGCGTGGTCGTCATGGGCGACGAAGTCCGCGAGGAAACACGTAAGAGGGGTTTGGAGCCAACTCCGGAGAACATAGGCCGCGTCATGCTTGAGCTTCGAAAGCTTGAGGGGGAAGCCTCCATCGCTAGGAGGTGTATCCCCAAAATACTTGGCGAAAGCAAAGAAAAAGTTGTTGTTGACGGGGTTAGAAGCCTAGCTGAGGTTGAGGAGTTTAGGAAAACTTTTAAATATTTTGTTTTGGTTGCTGTGCACTCCTCTCCTGAAACAAGGTTTAAGAGACTTTTTCACCGACGCCGAAGCGACGACCCAGAGGACTGGAAAGTCTTCAGGGAAAGGGATCTGCGGGAGCTAAGCGTGGGCTTGGGCAGCGCGATAGCCATGGCTGAGTACATGATAGTTAATGAGGATGGTTTGGGGACGTTGAAAAGGAAAGCTGAACGGATTTTAGAGAGGATTGAGGAGAAATGGATGAAGTAGAGGTTCATGTTGAGGTTGAAGTGAACCCCACAGAGTCTGAGGAGAAGGTGAAGCGGGCTTTAGAGAACATTTTTGGCGGTTTGCCCGCGCAACTAAAGTCTTCGGCGAATAGAAAACTTCTTGTGGTGGATGCAAGGGGGATTGAGTCTTTAGCAAAGCTTTACAACCTGCTGCGGAGGGAGCGCATCCGCGACGCAGCACGGGGGGTTCTCTTTGAAGGAGTCAGCGGTAACACCATAACCTTCTTTCTAAACAAGCAGGCTGCATTCGCCGGACACGTTTCCTTTTCAAAAGCTGTGGCAGAATCTCCCCTAGGCCCGATAAAAGTTCAGATTAAGTGTAATGATCCCAAGCAGCTTATTGACTGGCTTTCCCCAAAAACTGTATGAAGCCTTAAACTATTGGGCTGTGTGGTTCGGGTTGTCTAATCTATCTATGAAGGCTTCGATAACTCCGAAAGGCGCTGTCCTTTTGGGTAAGCATGTTTCCTGCGATGCTTTCGAGGAGTCTACTCCCTTAAGGGTTGTAACCCACGCCCATGCAGATCACATGATTGGCTTAAAGCAGAGCCTAGCCTCATGCGAGAAAGTTTTGATGACCAGCGCCACGAAGGATTTGATTGATGTTATGATGGGGCATCTCTTCCTCATGGGCGGACATGTTGAAACCCTCGAGTATGGCAAGGCCGTGCGCTATACCGATGAAAGTATAACCCTTTTACCCGCAGACCATATTCTCGGCGCGGCGCAGGTCCTCGTGGAAGACGCTGAGGGCGCAAGGATTGCCTACACTGGGGATTTTAGGGTTGAGAAAACCCCAATTTTAGATGTTGACGTGCTTGTCATTGAAGCCACCTATGGGAGCCCCTCATGTAGACGCCCCTTTGAGGATTTAAAATCCTTACTAGTCTCCCTTGTTCAGGATGGCTTAAAACGTGGACCAGTGTATATTTTCAGCTATCATGGTAAGCTCCAAGAGGCTATGCAGATTCTCCGCGGTGCAGATGTAACTGCGCCCTTCGTTGTTCCCCAAAAGGTTTTCCAAGTTTCAAAAGTTTGTGAAAAACATGGCATGCGCCTGGGGCGCCTAATCAGGCTTGAAGAGAAAGAGGGCCACGAATTGCTTGAAAAGGGCGGGCCTTGCGTGGCTTTTTTCCATATGAGTTCGAGGGGGAAGTTTAGCCAGAGAGGCTTGCGCATATATCTTAGCGGCTGGGAGTTTAATTCACCGTGCCGCAGGTTAGCTGAAAACGAGTATGTCCTAGCCCTCAGCGACCACTCCGATTTTGACGGGCTTATGGAGTATGTTGGGCTTGCCAAGCCTAAGCTTGTGATTACGGACAACTTCCGCGTCGGCTACGCTGAAGTTTTGGCTGTGGAGATTAGAAAACGCTTTAATATTCCAGCCTTGCCCCTTCCCAAGAAGTGATTTGGTGCTTTTCAAGTAGGGGTGGTTTTGCGTTTCAGAGTTTCCATGTATGTGGCTAGGCCTTCAACGTCCTTTACTTCTTTCCACACTATTTGAAGGAGCTGATTCCAATATTCAATGTTTGGGCGTGGGCCTGTTTTTTCGAGGCGTTGTTTCAGGCGACGTGTTAACTCCCTCCCTCTTCTGTCGAAGTCTAGGAGGAGGATAACTTCGCTTGCGCCACATTCTTCTATTTCAGAAATCACGTCTAAGAGGTTTTTTCCTCCTGTCTTTGCCGCTATTATTCGGCCTGTTATGCCCAGCGCTTTTAGGGCTTCCATGTCCTTTTTGCCCTCAACAATTATGGGGATTCCTTTAGCCGCCTCTTCGGCTAGATATTCCAAAATAAACTGTATTTTCTCTTCTTTCTCTTTAAGTCTGGCTAACAAGGCTTTTTACCTTGTTATTTGGGCTTTTTCCACTATTTCAAGGCTTTTTCTCGCTTCGCTGTCGTTTTCAAAGTAGCGTCTTATGGGTTCAAGGATCCTCGCAACAGTTTCTGCCACAGCGTTTTTCAAGTCTTGAGGGTGAAGTTGACCGTTTTTGTAAGCTTTTTCAAGTTCCTCGTAGCTTTTGAAGGTTATGTTTCCCCCATATTTTGATGGGCGCTCCACTGTGAAGGCCTTTTCCTCGTGGAAGATTATGTATTTGACTATTTCGAGCACAGGGTTCATTTCCGTCTGCCTTTCTGGACACCATGCCTTCCTAAGCTTGGCCTTTATCTGTTCTTCTGTGTCGTGGATAAATATGGCTGTCCAAGGCTTAGACTTGCTCATCTTGCTTGCAATAAGCTGCTCCAACTTGTCTCTGGTTTCAAGTTTTACAGGCTCCGTCATCCCCATCAAAAGGTGGTGGTGGACTGCTACGGGTTTCTTCCAGCCCATCTTTGGGAAAATTTCCCTAGCCAGCACGTGGGCTTTTCTCTGGTCCATGCCTCCGTGGGGAATGTCCGCCCCGATGGTTTTTATATCCACTGCCTGCATAGGCGGATAGAAGTATTGGGATAGGTCAAGCCTTTCTTTTTCGCTTCTGCCCATTATAGTTAGGCAGCGTAGGGTTCTGCTTAAGGTCATGTTTTTAGCGAACTTTAGGAGGTTGCGCCAGTACTCGTCATTATTGTGGTAGAGTTCTGAGCCTACAACAATTTTTACGCCGGGGCAGAAGAACCGGAAAGCCTTCTCGTAATATTTTGTTGCCATGAGAATTTTGTCCCAGTCTCCGCCGAACTTGTTGTTTATGTAGCTGTGCCAGTCCGCCAGGTAAACTTGGCATTTTATGCCAGCCTTCATGAAGTCGTTTATCTTGAAGCCTGCCATAACTAGGTTTCCAAGATGCAACGGTCCCGAAATTTCGAAGCCTATATAGTGGCCTGGATGCTCGTTGGTTTCAAGAAGCTCCCGTAGCTCACTCTCCACTAAGATTTCCTCTGTTGGAGGCCGCTTAATCAATTCAATTTTTGTCTCTATGTCCAAGATTGTCAAGCCTTCTAATTGTATGCAAGAGTGAGACTTAAAAATTGTTTCGCGGGCGCACGGTTGTTCCCCACGAAACCTATCACTTAACTTCACAGCGGAGCCATACGCTCCCCTCAGTTAAGCTCTCTCCGGCGTGGGGTTTTGCGCCCGCGCCCACCGTGTCCCATGCCTGGGTAAACCCGCCGTCACGGCAACAAGCCTATAGGCGCTTGCAGCTCTGTTGGGTCCGTCGGCATGGATTTGCCGGTGGGATTAGAAGGCTCATGGTCATCGCCCAAAATAGTTTAAAGCTATTTGCTGAATTAAACGTTGCTGTCCAGCAGAGGTCATATTTGTGGCTGTTCTGCTTTAACAAATACACTACCCCCCTATAGAATTTTCAGAAGATTGCGTTGAGGCTGGATGTATTTTGCCAGTAAACGTTGAATAACCGGGACTGGGGTGATGCTTTTCAAGGCTTTCTTCTCTTTTTTCAAATTTTAGTTAAAAATCAAACGATGCAAGCCTATCCTTTGGTTTTTGGCATTAGCAGTTCTAAGTCTATTTCTATGGCTGCTGTTGGATTTTCGAGTTCAAATTTGTTTAGGACTTCTGGATGAATTTCGCCTAAAATGCCTATCCTCTTGTTTTTGATGTAGATTGAGGCTGTCCTGCCCTCTAGGAAGGTTGGATGTTTCGCCTCTCTTATCTGCCAGTTTTCCACACCCATGTTTGCGAGTAGAGCTTCGCAGGTTGACTTTATTTCTGTAAAGTTTGCTGTGGAGTGGGATGTAACTGCGGCTAGGTGCAGCCTTCTTTCGCACATGGTTTCCAAGCGTTTGTTGATTTTGGCAACATCTGAAACTTCAAAAAGCCTCTGGGGGAAGCTTTCATGCTTGTTTTCAGCCAGATTTTTCATAAGCCCGGGCAAAAGCATCTGCCTTACAATGGTGTATTCTAGGGAAACCGGATTCGCCAGTTTTACGGGGTTTTTCGGCTTAAGACGCATGTACTCGTAGTGGACGCGTTCGTTTGTTAACGTGAAGTTCATGACTTCCATGAAGCCTAAACCCGTCATTATTTGTCGCACCATGTCTGCAACCGCGTAGACTGGATGCTTTTGGCCGACGGTTACGGCTTTGGGGATTGTGGGCTTAAGCCTATAATAGCCGTAGCCTATGGCTACTTCCTCAACAAGGTCAACCTCATGCAATATGTCAACGCGGTAGGGCGGTATGGCAACCTCCAACAAGTCTTCCGCGACCTTTTCTGCGCCTAAACGACATTTTTGCAGGCATTTTACGGCCTCGTCGGCCGATATTTTTAACCCCAAGAGGCGGTTGGAGTATTTAACCCTAAGCCTCATCTTTTCAGGTTCAAGGTTTGGTGAAACCACCGTGCGGTCGGGGTACTGAACATAAACCTTTTCTAGGACGCCTCCCATGTCGGCGAGGGCTGTGGCTAAGACTTTAAGGCTTTTCTCTACGGCTTCATAGCTTGGGCCAGTAACATCCAAGAACAGGTTTCGGGTTTCGGCGGTTACACGGGTTAGTTCGCCATTTATTATGGGCGGCATTGAAAGCACTTTTCCATCCCTGTCCACGAGAAGCGGGTAGCGGGGCGCCCAATCCACCAAATGCCTGTAAGCAATGCCTTTATCATGCCTCTCCAAAATCTCCTTAGGCGTCATTTCCTCGTTTTTCCCCAAGGGAACAAACTTCACGCTTGTTGGTTCTACAGCCGTATACCTGAAGGGTGGGTTAACCACGTCTAGGTTGTGAATGCCTATGGAGGCCTTTTTTCTGTCACGGCCTATGCCCCAGTGAAGATCTTCCTGCATCTCCATCAACTCAGCCACGGCTTCATCGTCAAGCCTTATGTCGCGGACTACGGCTGCAAGCATGTAGGGCCTAACGTTAGCCACAGCCTCATCAACTATAAGCGTGGCCGTTGGATCTTTGGCCTCGTATTTTGGCAAGCCCGTCTCCAGCTCCATAAAACCTTTTAGGGCTCTAGCCACGCCTGCGTAGCTGCAGAAGTCTATGCGGTTCGGGTTATATTCCGCCTTCACATAGTCAACGCCCTTTTCCTCTATGTCGAAGCCCAACCATGGAAGCTGCTGAGCCAATTCTTCAGAGGTTAGGGGTTTTCCAACAAATCTTGAAAGCCTTTCCGTGTATAACGTGATCACTGGCATATGGGAGTCCTCCTGAGCCATCCTAAATTGTTGCCGTAAAGCATCCTTATGTCTTCCAAGCCCAATTCAATCATGGCGAGGCGTTCCAGCCCTCCGCCCCAAGCGAGCACTGGACACTTTATGCCCATGGGCGCCAAGACTTCAGGTCGGAACATGCCCATTCCGCAGAGCTCTACCCAACGGTTAAGCTTGGGATGGTAGGCCACCGCTTGAGCTGAAGGCTCCGTGTACGGGAAGTAACTCGGCCAAAACTCTATTTTTTCGATGCCGAACTTCATATAAAAAGTCTTCAAAGTACCCATCAAATCACGCAGCGTAGCCTTTCTGTCTACAACTATGCCCTCAATCTGGTGAAATTCCGCCAGATGCTTGTAGGTTACCTGCTCGTTTCTGTAAACCCTGTCCACAGAGAAAACCTTTATTGGCGGCTTCTTGTGGGTTGCTAAATACTTTATGGTTTCAGCCGTCGTATGCGTCCGTAAAACGAGTTTCCGGGCTTCTTCAGGGTTCCATATGTAACGCCAACCCTTAGACCCCGTGGTCCAGCCGTTCTCATGGGTTTTAGCCACACCCTCCACTATGGATTCCCGCGGAAGCCTCCCCAAACTAGGATTGGCCAGGTAAAAGGTGTCCATCATTTCGCGGGCGGGATGATCCTGAGGCTGAAACAGGGCGTCAAAGTTCCAGAAGGCTGTCTCCACAATGGGCCCACGGATCTCCGTGAAGCCCATCTCAAGGAAGATTTCGCGGGCGCGTTTTATGACCTGCTGGAGGGGGTGCGGCTTGCCAGGATAAACCGGAGGAGTCGGCGCCGTCACATCAAACTTCGCGATTTTCATCCGCCGCCACTTTCCAGACACTATGATTTCCGGCGTAAGCTGGGTTACCTCCTCAAACAGTGTCAGCCCCCCTCGAACCGTGCTCCAGCCTTCAGGGGTAAGCTCAAGGAAGCGCTGCACCTTCTCCTCCAACCTTAACAGTTTACGCCTCTTCAATAGGTTTAAAGCTTCAAGCTGCTCCTTGCTCAGCTCCTCGACCACTGCCACTGAACTTTTATCCGCCAACCTTTTCAGCAGAGCTTCATCGCTTCCAATGGGCGGCTCCCCGTTCACCTTCAAAACGCAGCTTTTACCCTCCACAGTCGCCCAATTTTTTCTAGCTAACCAGCCCAACGCAACGGGTATAAACTCGCTTTCAATTTCGGCTTCTTTCGCGGCTTCTTCTATCGCTGCGCGTCCTCCAAACTTTAAAACAGCCCGTAGGAGACGCCTCTCAGGCAACCCCGTCCTCGCATAGTTTAGGCCTTCATCGTTTAGGATGGCCACGGTCCTTTTTTGCTCATGAACCCTTATCAATCTCTTTTCAGACAGAGTTAAAGCTGCGCGCATAAGTGTGGCGTGCGCTAAGCCGGTTTTAGCCGCAACCTCGTCTACGGAGGCCTTTCCGCTCAACTCCTTTAAAGCCAGCAGGATTTTACGCTCATGCAAACGCAGCTCGCTCATTTAATATTCTCCCTTTTTAGTTATGGTGCATGTTGGTTTAACGATTTGACGTTTTATGCTTAAAAGCGCTTGGAAAGTTTTTAAACTGTTTGTCTTTCCGCCTGGAAAATGCCTATTGGCGGCTATGTAAATTGGCGGAGCATCCCTTCACCGCAGGACTAGACATGCAAAAATAGTATTTATGTGTTTATCCCTAAAACGAGCGTTTCACCTAGTTTCAGTAAACCTTAATATGTTTTTGCAAAGTGTATAAAGGGAAGTTACTGCGCCAATAGGATGGCGATGGGCTTTGGCTGAGCAAGGGAAAAACGAGATGATTGTCACTCCATGGGAAGTAAAGGGCAAAATAGACTATGAACGTTTAATACGCGAGTTTGGCACCCAACCCCTAACAGAGGATCTTCTCAAAAGGATAGCCAAATACACAGGCGAGCTTCACCTCCAGCTCAGAAGGGGAATATTCTTCTCTCACCGCGACCTTGACACGGTTCTAGACCTATACGATAAAGGGGTAAAATTTGTTCTCTACACGGGTAGAGGGCCCTCTGGGCCTGTGCACATCGGCCACCTAATTCCATGGATTTTCACTTTGCATTTTCAGGAAAAGTTTGACACACGGCTTTATTTTCAGATGACCGATGACGAAAAGTTCCTGGTGGACGATGAGCTTGAACTTAGGGACACAAAGCGGTTTGCCTACGAAAACGCCCTAGACCTCATCGCTTTAGGCTTCAAGCCTGAAAAAACCTTCATAATCTTCGATGTTAAAGACATAGACTTACTCTATGAAATAGCCCTTGAAGTTGCAAAACGCATAACCTATTCAACAGCCAGAGCCACCTTCGGCTTTCAGGATAGTACAAACATAGGCTGGGTTTTCTGGCCGGCGCTTCAAGCCGTGCCATGCTTCATCCACGCGAAGCTGACGGGCGAAAACGTTCCAGCCCTAATTCCAGCCGCGATAGATCAGGACCCCTACTGGAGGGTAACCCGGGACATAGCCTCAAAAATTGGCTATTATAAGCCAGCCCAGCTCCACTGCCGATTTCTGCCCGGGTTAGGCGTGGGTGGAAAAATGAGCGCCTCGGAGCCTGAAACATCCATATTCACCATAGACCCTCCGGACGTGGTTAAAAGGAAGATTTGGAACGCTTTCACAGGGGGAAGACCGACTGTTGAGGAACAGCGGAGGCTGGGCGGAGATCCAAGCATATGCACAGTCTTCCAGTACTACTATTACCTCTTTGAGGAGGATGACAAGAAGTTGATGGAGAGGGAGAGGCGCTGCAAGAATGGCGAAATGCTTTGCGGCGAATGCAAAACAGACTTAACTGAAAAGATTAACAGGTTCTTGGAAGAGCACAGGCGTAGAAGGGAAAGGGCAAGGGACATGGTGGAAAAATTCTATATTAAACGTTAACCATACCCTCTAAATGTTCTGGAGGTGCCCATGTTGGATAAGGAAACCATAAGCGTTCCTCCCCTCTCAGCCCATAGGTTTATACACCCTATGCACACGGTGCTCGTTTCATGCGTTGGAAAGGATGGAAAGCCAAACATTATAACCTTGGCCTGGGCTATGCCCACATCAATAAATCCGCCCTTGGCCGCCATAAGCATAGCGCAGAGGAGACACTCTCACAGGATTATTGAAGAGTCAAGGGAATTTGTGATTAACATTCCAACAATAGACATCCTCGACGCAACGTTTTATTGCGGCACAGTCAGCGGGAGGGACCATGACAAGTTCAAGGAGGCGGGGTTAACCCCCTTACCTGCCAAAAAGGTTAAGCCCCCCATAATAAAGGAGTGCATCGCCCACCTGGAATGCAAGCTTCACAGCCAATTTCCCACAGGAGACCACACGGTTTTCGTCGGCGAAATAGTTGAAGCATACGCGAACAAGGATGCCTTAGAGGGGGAAAAGTACAACTTAGAAAAGGCGAGGATGGTTTACCACGCGGGCTTCGACGAGTTCACAACCCTTGAGCCGAAAATTTTCAAGCCTAAACCTTTAGCGCCTAAAGCCTAGAAAGTGTAGCTTTCTCCAGGCTTTAAAACCACAACCCTCACCCCGGAAGCTTTCACTCCAACTTTTTCCACAAACTCTTGGGCGGACTGCGCCAAAACAGGGAATGTGCCATAATGCATGGGAATAACGGCTTTAGGCTTAAGCAGCTTAACCGCTTCAGCGGCCTCCGAAGCATCCATGGTGTAGTGGCCTCCTATGGGAATTAACGCCAAATCAAGGGGGTAAAGCTCCCCAATAAGGCGCATGTCCCCGAAAATCCCGGTGTCGCCGGCATGGTAAATCCTCTTGCCCTCACCCTCCAAAACCACCCCCGTAGGAACACCCCTAGAAGCTGTATGAAAAGCCTGAACCACATGCAGTTTTACGCCTTCTAACTCCACGCTTCCGCCAATGTTCAACCCATAAACCCTTTCGACGCCGTTCTCCCTAGCGTAGTTCCCAATCTCGAAGGTCCCCACAAAAGCTGCGCCAGTTTGCCGGCAAATTTCAAAAGCCTCGCCTAAGTGGTCGAAGTGGTCGTGGGTGACGTAAACGATGTCAGCCTCACCCACATTGGAAGCCTTTATGGGCGAAGCTGGGTTCCCGTTAAGCCAAGGGTCTATAAAAACGGTTTTTCCCGCAATTTCAACCTTGAAGGCTGCATGTCCAAACCAGGTTACAGTTGCCGTTTAAACCACCTCCACAACCAAACTTTTAAGTAATAAAT
>JAWBZV010000007.1:0-66829 GCA_038865865.1 Bathyarchaeia archaeon
GCTTCCCCAAGCCACTTGGACATGATTGAAGCAGCGTCAACAGATATGAAAGTAGCGTCTATTTCTGTAGCAACGGCTGCAGCCAACAAAGTTTTACCGCATCCAGGAGGCCCGAACAGCAGTATCCCCCTAGGCCACCCCAGAGGGAAGAGGTCAGGCCTCTGAACCGGGTACACTATAGCCTCTTTTATTGCCTTCTTTGCAGCTTCAAGTCCAACAACCTCATCCCATTTTACATTAGGCTTTTCCTTAATGATTAAGTCTTCATAACTGGCCTTTTTGTCCTCCGCTGTTTTCGCGCCCTCTGCATCTTTGGCTTCTCCTTGGGAAGGCTCAAAAGAGCCAACAGAACCCTGTAGCACTTTAATTCTTTCTTGGTAGGCTATGGCCCTTTGAATGTAAACCTTGTTTAGATTGTACTCGGGGTACAACTGCACAAGCTTTAGAAGAGTTTCTATGGCTTTTTGGTACATGGTTATAGCCATACCCTTCGCGCCCTGTCTGTCTAAGCGGACGGCTTCTAACGCGTAGTTTGTCGCCAACTTTTCAAGCTCTTGGGAGGCTTCCAAAAAGAGTCACCTCACAGCTTCAATTTTTATCTTCCCTTTTGCGCCCAAACTTTGCAAAGCCTTCTCAAGCTCATCATATGGGACGTCCAACTCCCTGGAGCATCGGGTCAAGTTTATTTCTCCTCCACTCCTTCTAACATATTCTAACAGGGCTTCCTCAATGGATGAGTTTCCAACCCTAAACGAAACCTCCTGAATTTCAGCCTTTCTAAAAGAAATCAAATTCTTTGAACAGTCTTCGCCGCCGACCGTCTCCTCTCCCACGGAGCTGGAGCATGTGGCTGTCAGGGCAACCATCTGCTTTATGTGTGTCTGCATATCCTTCAACTTTTGTGTTTCCTGTGTAGCGGGCGGTTCAGGGAGCTGTTCAGCTAACTTCCTCTCTAGGAAGGTCGTTACCTCTTCAAGGATTTGCTCCCCGGCAGGTGTAGCCTTGCCAACATTGATTAGTGAGGTATCTGCAGACAACCTTGTAGAGTACATGGTTTCTCCGATAACATTGTTAATCTCATTTATTTCAGCTGAAACTTCTGGAAGGACGTTTAAAAGCTGTTTTGAAACGTTTTGAAGGGTTTCCAACGCGGGTTTCAGGTCTATGACTACGTCGCTTAGCTCTTTAACAGTCTCAAGCCTTAAAATCACTCTTTCTAGCGCGAGCTCCACTTGCTGGAGAAAATTGATTATTTTTCGAATTTCCGCCAGTTCATTGGCGCATATTGCCGCCTTTTCCTTGTTGCTGTTTTTTAGGGCGTTTATGCATGATTGGAAGAGGCTTTTGTCCCTTTCCTTGAGCCTAAAGGAAGCCTGTACCACCTTATACTGCTGAACCCTAAGTTTCTGAATAGAATTAACAATCACTTCTCGTAGTGGTGGAGGGGTTTGAGAAAAAGGGTTTTTTATTTTCGCTCCCTCCGCCCGCTACGCTTTTAAATTTAAACGCTTGATCCTTCTGCTTTCACATAAACTATCATGGGGGGTTCAGGCAAAGCTGAAGGTGGGGAAGGCGAGGCTTTTTCCATGATGGAAGTTTCTCCGAGGAGCATGTTTGAAAGCTTACCCTTCATGTTTTCAAGATCTGCTTTCTCCATGTAAGCCTTTTTGAGGCATTCTTGTATCTTTGAAAATGAGGCTTGATAGGATTGTTCATCTATTCCTCCTATTTCATGCTCCACTTCAAGATATACCAAGGCGTAGTTTAAGTCCACAATTTCTCGGGAGCATCTTTCAACTTCCCCTTCAATCTTCCTAATTAACGCTTGAGCTTGGCTTTTAAGCTGGTTTAAGGCACCTTCAAAACTTTTATGCAAGTCTTCATACACTTCGGGGGGAATCTTTTTCTTCTCCAAAAGCTCTTTTAAAGCCTGGTCTTTCCGCCATACCAGCGGAATTTGGTTGCATAGAACCTCAGCTTCCACTTTAATCCTTGAAATTGATATTGCCTCAGAACCTTCAATCTTAAAATTCTCAGCAGGGTATTTTGCAAATCTTCCATCCATATGTTTAACGTAAACTGAGTCTATCCCACCGTCGGGTTTAACGGCGAAGGATACAACCTCGCCCAATACCCGTCCATACTCGTCTTTTACCTCTTTACCAAGAGACAAAAAAAGATTGGGATCTTGCGGCATAGGAATTCCTCCTTCTTATGGGATCTGAGTTGACTTTTCGCCCACAGGCACCGAAGGTATCCCTGTTGGAAGCTCCGGGAACTTCTCTTTAATTCTCTGTTCAGCCACAGCCGCGGCTTCTGTGAGAATCTTTTGGGCATCCTCGTTCGCAGTTTCAAAGTTTATTGTAAGCCCTGTGGTTTGCCCAGCCTCCACTATTATCCCACTTAAAAGGTTACCGATCTGTCCAAGCTCCCTTTCAGCTTCAGGGAAAATGTTAGCCATTCCAGTTTTTACAATCCTCAAAACGCTTATTGCTGGGCCTAGGGTTGAAACTACATCTCCAAGCTCTGACACAGTGCGCAAGCGTAATACAATCTGTTCAAGGGCAAGCCTAGCATGCATAATCATTTTTTCCATTTTCCTTATTTCAGCCAACTCGTTTGCGAAAACGTTCGCCCGTGCCATGTCATGCTTTGTGTAAGCGTCGACTATCCTCGCAAATATTGACTTATCCCTTTGGCTGAACCTTTCGCTTGCCTGGTCAAGCTTCTGGATTTGAAGCTCGATGCGCCTAATAGCCATGTCAAGCCTTGGCTTCAATGGACCTGGAGGCCTTACAGCCTCTTTGATGCGTTCAGTTAGGGGTTGCTCGGTGCTCCTCTCCTCCCATTTTTTGGCAAATCTTTCTGACAAGGTGATTCCTCCGAAAGGAGGAGAGGGGTTAGACAAATCTTTATACATTGTTAATATGGGGGAAATATCCACATATATACATATGACATATTGCCTATGAAAAACCTTTTTGAGCTTTAATTTTCCAGTGAAAACATCTACATTCTGTTTTCCCGAAGATAGACAGAAATTTGTAAGTTAGACTAAAAAGAGGCTTAATATTCAAGTCTAGGCTGGTGGAAAAATGGGCGAAAGGTTAAAGATCCTCGGTCTCGTGGCGGTCCTTGGATTCATAGCAGGCGTCATAGCTGATGTCACGGCCACATACGTGATTCCAGCACTCATAGCCCTATTGCCTTCGTTGGGAGTGATAACAAGATACATGATCTCCGGACTTGCAGGCGCATTCCTAACAGTGATTCTCGTAAGCATATGGGCGTACTTTACGAAATCTCCAGAAACATAACTAAAACACAAGCCCTCTCTACTTCTTTCCACAATTTTATAGAGGAAACTTTAGTTGTTTCAGACTCAGGAGCGGAAAAAGCATTCATCCGGCTTCATCGTACCTCGATTTCATCATCGTCAAGTGAAGATAAAAATGGGACAGGTTATTTATGTTTTAATGCGAAGGGTATGGCGAATTGGATGCGACCAAGAGGGAAAAGTACCGTTTAAAACTTGACAATGCCTCAAGCTACAGTGAGATATGGGATGTTGTGAAGGCCACCGTTGGCTCAGTGCTTAATCAGCGTAGGGCTGGAATGATGCTTTTTCTGGACGACTTACCCATACAGCTTGGCGCCTACCATCCAGTTGGGACAAACAACATAATATTAAACAGGGTTCTCGTCCAAGCCATTGAAGCCTCGACAAAATCGAAGCGCGTTGTAAACGCGTTAATTTATAACCTGCTTCTCCACGAGTATTTACACGCCTTGGGATATTTTTCAGAGGTTACGGTTAGGCAACTAGTTTATAGTATTGCCAAGGAATGCTTCGGCGAGGACCACATAGTAACAACCATTGCGAAAAGTAGTCCATGGGCTTTGCTTAGAGGGGTACCCCTCGACAGGGTTGGATCTTCTAGGCGCATCATGGAAATAGTTAAAGACTTTGAGAAGGCGGACAGCTACATAGTTTGAGAATGGTTCTAGAAGGCAAGTCTAAACGCGTTCCAGCAAAGGATAAGTGGTTTTAAGCCGAAAATTATTTGGCGAAACAATGGAGAAAACCGAAGGCTCAAATGTTTTCAGGCTTCTCGCAGAGCCAGTTCAAGAGGGGTTGACAGAGCTTGGCTTTTCTAAGCCCACTTTGCCCCAGGTTTTAGCTATCCCCCCAATTTTAGCCGGAGAAAATGTTCTTTTAGTTGCACCCACGGGCACAGGAAAGACTGAAGCTGTTCTCCTACCAGTATTCTCAAACTTTATCCAACATAAGAATGAAAAGGGTATACTGATAATTTACATTACACCTTTAAGAGCTTTGAACCGCGACCTTTTAGAGCGTTTATCATTCTGGGCTTCGAAGCTTGGCATAGCGGTTGATGTTAGGCACGGCGACACTGAATTGGGGTTACGGAGGAAACAGGCTGTTTCGCCGCCCCACATGCTTGTCACAACTCCTGAAACACTTCAAGCGATTCTCCCCGGCGGGCGCATGAGGAGGCATCTAAGCCATGTGAAGTGGGTTGTCGTGGATGAGTTGCATGAGTTAGCCTCAAGCAAGAGGGGAACCCAGCTGGCAGTTGCCCTAGAAAGGTTAAGCACAATAATAGGGAAGGATTTTCAGCGGATAGGCTTGTCTGCCACTGTTGGGAACCCTAGTGAAGTAGCCCGGTTCGTAGCTGGAACAAATAGAAACGTTAGGATTGTACAAGCTTCGCTTTCAAAAGGCTACAAGTATACGGTTGAAAACCCAACGCCAACAGATGAAGCCTACGAGTTGGCAGGTAAACTTGGCATGTCGCCGGAGGGAGCCGCGAGGATAAAGCGTTTAGCTGAGCTCGTGGACAGCCACAGGTCCACGCTTATTTTCGTCAATAGTCGTGCTGTGGCTGAAATGCTTGGACATCGTTTCACCCAGCTTGGAAGAAATGACATAGCAGTTCACCACGGCTCCCTTTCAAAAGAGGAGCGCATCCAGATAGAAGACGAATTTAAAGCTGGAATTTTGAAGGCCATAATATGCACAAGCACGTTGGAGCTTGGCATAGATATTGGAAGTGTAGACTTGGTTATCCAATACCTCTCACCCCGGCAGGTTTGCAGCCTAATCCAAAGGGTGGGGCGGAGTGGACACCGTTTGGATATGCTTTCTAAAGGCATAATTATAACGGCTTTTCCAGACGACCTGCTCGAGTCTTTAGCCGCTGTCGAAAATGCCTACGCAGGGAGGATTGAGCCGGTTTTAATCCATGAGAACGCCTTAGACGTTTTAGCCCATCAAGTTGCAGGCATTTTAATGGACAGAGAGACA
Organism: Bathyarchaeia archaeon; assembly: GCA_038865865.1. GTDB lineage: Archaea > Thermoproteota > Bathyarchaeia > Bathyarchaeales > Bathycorpusculaceae > JANXEP01. The sequence continues at coordinate 5,330 of JAWBZV010000007.1, forward strand.
GCGTCTATAAACGAGCTTTTAACCATCCTCCGTAAGGCCTACCCATATAGGCGCCTCGATAAGGGAACCCTCCTGAAAGTGGTACACTTTTTAGCCGACTTGGGACAATTAAAAATGGAAGGAGAAGAGGTTTTGAAAAGGACGCGGAGGACAAGGCGCTACTACTACGAGAACCTATCAATGATTCCAGACGAAAGGCGCTACCCCGTGGTGAATATTTTATCGGACAGGAAGATTGGCACTTTAGGCGACGAGTTCATGGCCCTTAAAGCCCGCGTAGGCCTAAACATAATAATTCGAGGAAAGGTCTGGCGCATAGTCCAGATAGAAGATGAAACTGGAACGGTGTATGTTGTGCCGTCTGAGGACCCCTTCGCAGCCATACCTGGATGGGACGGTGAAATGCTGCCAGTCCAATTTGACTTGGCTCAAGAGACTGGGAAGTTGCGTATGGAAATCGGTGAGATGCTGAAAACTTTTGGAAAGACTGATGTTGTGGCCGAGAAAATCGCAGAAAAGTTCGCCATAGATAGGGACTCGCTTTTTGAAGCTGTTGAGGAAATTGAGGCACATCTGGAACAAGGGGCACCCTTGCCAACCCACGAACAAGTAGTGATAGAAGCCTTTGATAAGTATTTGATAGTGCATGCATGTTTCGGCGAGATTGTTAACGGTACTTTGGGCTGCCTCTTCGACGCCCTGCTTTCCGACGATGAGCTTATTATTGGATGGTGGAACGATGGCTACCGCATACTTATAGAGGCTCCGCGAAGGCTGAAACCCAACGAGGTTGAAGGGATGCCTTCCAAACTTTTCGGACTTTCCGACGAGGAGGTTGATAGAGCGTTTGAGGACTATTTGGAGGCTAAATTTCCATATTCTTATAGGATGAAGTTTGTAGCTGAACGGTTCGGTGCCATGCCAAGGGGAAAAGCCCTCGGCCCGAAAAGACAACTTCAGCTTCCAGCCATGTTTAAGGGAACTCCAATATATGATGAGACTTTGAGGGAAGCCATGCTTGAGAAGGCTGACTTGAAGAAGGTTAAGGAAATCATGCAACTCGTGAGGGAGGGGAAAATCAAAGTGAGAACATTCTATGGGCTTAAAAATCCAACCCCCATAGCCTACCATATTTTAGCAAAGTATGCTGACATGTCAGAGCTTATGGCACCGGAACGCGTCTTAACAAGCAACATAGACAAGATGAAGCGGACCATAGAGGCGAAAACTGCAACGTTGATGTGTATAAACTGTGGAGGATGGGTTTCCGAGAGGAAAATTAAAGATTTGCCGGAGCAGCCTGCGTGTGAAAAATGTGGTTCTAGACTTCTGGCCCTGCTTTACCCCAAACAGGAGGCAGGGCGTCTCCAAGAAACGTTAAAGAAGCGGAGCGAAAGCAAAAGCTTGACGGATGAAGAGCTTAGGGAATTGGCCCACGCGAGGCGTACAGCCGACTTGATTTTAAGCTATGGGAAAAAGGCGATTATTGCGTTGAAAGTTAAGGGTGTAGGCCCGGAGACAGCCTTTAGAATCCTTGGGAAAATGCATCCTAAAGAAGAAGAATTTTATATGGACCTGTTGAGGGCGAAAATTCAATATCTGAAAACGAGGGAGTTTTGGGAAAACGGAAAAAGCCGCTTAAAAACAGACATCTAACAACCTTACCCCCTGTTCAAACATGTAGCTTTCATCAACACAGCAAACGTTCTTCTCACGGCCCCAGTTTCACTTAACTTGCTCCAAATCCTTAAGGGAGAAATGTTTAACCACATCTACTTGTAAGGATAGCAGGACACTCCTTATGAGGGGGGCATTGGAACCAGTTAAGCCCTCGATTTCATGGGTGAACTTTGAAAAATCCGTGTAGTTTTCATGTATTGAAGCTATCATCAAAGCTCTTCCCTCATAGGGGCTTTCACTAAATCCTGCAAAAACTATTTTTGGGTTTTTAGAAATCCAATCGCTGAGCTCTTGAGTGAGGGGGGCTTTGACGAAGCTTAGGGCTGCAATTTCAAATCCTAGCTTTTCAAGGGAGGGTATAATGGTGTATCCTCGGATGTACTCCTGTTCTTCGAGGGTTTTCCTCATCCTAGTTATTGTGGGCTGGGAGACGCCTAAAACTTTTGCAAGTTCCCTGTCGCTTCTCTTTGAGTCCTTCATTAACTCGAAAATGAGTTTCGTCAGTTTCTGTTTCGCCATAGCCTACGAATAAAAGGGTACTTTGATAAAAGTTTTCTGTTAAAAAGTGGGGGAAAGTTAGCGTTTCTCCTTCCTCTTCAGCATGTTTTCTAGTACTGGGCGTAGCTTCTCGTTTTCAGCTTTGATCCGCTCTTTGCCCAGCGCTCTCATCTGCTCGGTCATCTCCCTAATAAGCTCTGCAAACTTGACGCCTTCCGCGGCTGAAATGTATTCGACGCGGAACCTTTCAGGGCTTAAGCCGAGCTTTTGCAGCATCGGCGCCAAGGCATCCATTCTCGCTTTCATCTTCCAGTTTCCGCTGATATAGTGGCAGTCGTAGGGCAGGTGGCAGGCAGCCACAAGAACCATGCCTGCGCCAAGCCTGAAAGCCTCAAGCACGAAGTCTCGGTCAACCCTTCCAGAACACATAACCCTTATGGGGCGTATTGTAGGCGGATACTCAAACCTGCTTGTCCCAGCCAAGTCAGCACCTGCATAGCTGCACCAGTTGCAGAGGAAAGCCAAAATCTTGTCTTCAGGATCCTTTTCCAGGGCTGTTCGCAGCTGGGCAAGTATTTGGGCGTCTGTGAAGTGCATCTGGGTTATGGCGTCCGCCGGGCATTCAGCGGCGCATGTTCCGCATCCGTGGCACATGGCGGTTATAACCTGCGCAGGTTTCTTCTCTTCAGCCTTTATGGCACCATAGGGGCATCGCTCAGCGCAGATTCCACATTTTGTTGTGACGTTTCTACATCTGCTCTGGTCCACAACTGCAATTATGGGCTCAATTTTCCATGTCTTCTTCGAAAGCACGGTTGCTGCCCTCGAAGCTGCACCGCACCCTTGAGAAACGCTGTAGGGTATGTCTTTGGGTCCTTGACATGCACCGGCTAGGAATATGCCGTCCGTTGGCGCGTCTAAGGGCTTAAGTTTCGGGTGGCTTTCCATGAAGAAGCCGTCTGCTCCCCTGGTAAGGTTCAAGATGCGGGCAACCTCCTCCGTGCCCTTCTTGGGTATAGCGGCTGTGGCTAAAACAACCATGTCAGCTTCAACTTCTATGGGCATGCCTAGATTTGCGTCTTCAGCGTGTATTATGAGGTTCTTTGTTTCAGGCACCTCGAATATGCGGCTTACCCTGCCGCGGATGAAGTTCACGCCCAGTTCCCGGGCTCTCTGGTAGAACTCCTCAAACCCTTTAAAGTTGGTTCGCATGTCCATGTAAAACACGTATACTTCCACATCTTCCTTGTATTTCTCCTTGAGTTGGACAACATGCTTAAGGGTGTACATGCAGCAGAAGTTGGAGCAATATGGATACATGTTCGTGTCCCTTGAACCGACGCATTGAATGAAGGCTACGCTGTGGGGTTTCTGTCCATCAGAGGCTCTGACAACTTTTCCGCCTGTAGGACCAGCCGCAAGGATGAGCCTTTCAAACTCTAGGGAGGTTATCACATTTGTGTACTTGCCGTACCCGTAAAGTGGGTTATTGTAGGGCAGGTAAATATCATATCCGGTGGCAACAATTATGGCGCCGACCTCAAGCTCTATTTCTTCAGGCTTCTGGTCGAAATTTATGGCTTGCCTCTCACCGCAGGCCTCTACACACTTGTAGCATTCAATGCAGTAATCCCTATTTATTGTGTAAACGAGGGGGACAGCTTGGTCGAAGGGTACCGAGATGGCTTTTCTAACGCCTAGCCCCATGTCCCACTCGTTGGGGTATTCAATGGGGCAGACATCTTTGCATTCCCCGCAGCCTGTGCAGTTTTCAGCTATAACATAACGTGGATTCTTCCTAATCTTAACCTTGAAGTTGCCTATGAAACCGCTAACACTGAGCAGATCCGCATAAGATATGATTTCAATGTTTGGGTGCCTTCCCACGTCAACCATTTTCGGGCCTTCAATACATATTGAGCAGTCCAAGGTTGGGAAAGTCTTGTCCAACTGAGCCATGTGGCCGCCTATGCTTTCGCTCTTCTCGAGCAGATAAACCTTAAAGCCCATCTCAGCCAAGTCCAAGGCCGCGTTCATGCCAGCTATGCCTCCGCCTATAACCAGTGCCTTGTTTGTTACTGGAACCTCGATGGTTTGCAGGGGCATCAGCAGCCTAGCCTTCGCCACAGCCATCTTGATAAGATCCTTAGCTTTTTCTGTTGCCTCTTTAGGGGTGCTTGGGTGACACCATGAAGAAAACTCGCGTATGTTCGCCATTTCAAAAAGGTATGGGTTTAAACCGGCCTCTGAAACTGTCCTCCTAAACGTTACTTCGTGCATGCGAGGCGAACAGGCGGCCACAACGACACGGTTAAGCTTATACTCTTTTATGGCCTTTCTAATCTCTTCTTGTCCAGGATCTGCGCATGTATAACGGTTCTCTTTCACGTAAACAACGTCTGGGAGGGTCTTAGCGAACTCCACAAGCTCTTTTATGTCAAGCACGCCGGCAATGTTCAGACCGCAGTGGCATATGAAGACACCTATGCGCAACTCTTCAGGCTTTTGCTCCACTTTCTGGGACATTTACGCTATCACCCCCTTATACTTAAACCTCTTTTCAACAGACTCTATAGCCTTGTTAGAGCCTTTAGCTTTCAACTCTTTGGTAATTTCAATTGGCGAGGCAACCCTTTCCAGGGCTTTGTTCCAAGCCCCGGAGCGTACGGGTGTATGCATAATCCTGGTCCTTTTAAGTTCTAGAGCTTCGTTAACTGGGCATACAACCTTACATGCCCCACAATAAACGCAGAAAAGTTCATTGACATAGACTTTGCCGTCAGCTCCAAGGTAGAGGGCTCCAGTTATTGGGCAAACGTCCAAGCAGTCCTTGCAGCCCGCCGGACATTTTTCCTGGTTTATGTGCATCCTGCCGTAGAAGGTTTTCCGAACATGCATTAAACCTTTTGGACATTTGAACTCGCATATGCGGCAGCATGGGCAACGCTCTTTTTCTACGTCGACCTTAACCCTGAGCCATTCCCGTTCAAGTGGGGTTAAGGCGTTTACGTCTTCCACAACCTTTCCATCAGACGTTAAACGGGTAACTTTTATGAGGTTTAGGGGGCAAACCTTCTCGCATTCTACGCAGTCTATGGGACATTTGCTTGCGTCAACTTGGATGTCGCGGACCAGCTGTGGGAAACTTTCCTTTTCCACAACGGAGAGGACGTGCTCACCGTTAACAGTTACTTTTATTGCGCCATATGGACATAAAATGTCGCATATTCCGCAGAAGTTGCATTTTTCAAGGCTTATGTCAACCTTCGCGTGTTGAGCCTTGCCATCCAAAGTTTTTGGCTGTTTTTCAAGCTTTATGGCCTCTTTTGGACATGCAAGGCTGCAGATTTCGCATCCAACGCAAAAGCCCTTGTTAAGGGTTAACTTGTAATTTTTCACGTGTAATATCCATTCGAGGGTTAGAGTTTCCGTCGTTTCCTTTTTCAAGGTTTTAAGGGGCATCTGTTAACCACCGAATCCTATGGCTTAACATGGAAACCTAATGAAGTATAGTTCTAACATTTTACTTTCATATATAGTTTAAGTTTTTAATAAGTGAATTTGATGTTGGCCTTTCTGCAAATGGCCACATAACATTTAAGGCGATCATCCCCTTCCTTAAATTCAATTATGTTTAATCCAGTTTTACGCAAAAGCGCTGTGAAGGCATCTATAGAAAACTTCTTCTTTAGCCCAGTAATAACAAGCACGGCGTTTTCAGCTGAAACATTCTTCACTTCTTCCAAAGTTTTTTCGGGGTTAGGCATGTTCTGGATTAAGGTTATAGCGAAAACATGGCTAAAAGCTCCTGATTTTATGGGCATGTAGTCGGCGTCGGCTAAAATCAGGTGCACGTTACTGAACCTTCCTGCCTTCTTTTTCGCCTCGCTTAAAATTTTCCTTGAAATATCTAACCCTAAAACCATTTCGGCCTGATTTGCAACGTAACTGAATAGCAAGCCTGTTCCGCATCCAACATCCAAAACCATGCCACGTCCCTCTAGTTTTACGCTTTTAAGAGCTTCCTCAATTTTGGCTGCTTGCTCCTCTGCATACCGCATGTCATAAATAGGAGCTGTTAGATTGTAATGCTGCATCGTATCGCGCTTCTGGCTCCATTCGTCCATAACACTTCAGAAGTTTTATCTGCAATTAAGCCTCTAAAACTATTTTGATGGCGCTTGTCGGACTCTAAGCCCCTTGATGTTTCGGTTAACCCCAGCATGGAAGAAGCAGAAAAAATTGTAAAGGAGGCAATTTCCCAACATAAAACTTTGCTTATTGTGGGCAACTGTTGGGTGAACTACACTGGCAGGGCCAAATCAAAGCTCGAACCTGGCGAACGCATACTAATAGTTAAGGAGGACGGCTCCCTGCTCGTCCATCGCTCGGTAGGCTATGAACCCGTTAACTGGCAGCCCCCGGGCTGCATATTCCACACCCAGTCAAAAGCCGGACTGCTTGAAATCCGCGCCGTTAGGCAGAAGCCTCCAGAGTCTGTCCAGGTGTTCTTTGACAAAGTCCGCTTTGTTTCTGCCTTAAACCTAAAGGATTCAGGGGAGTTCTCCCTATACGCAAGCGAGGAGGACATGCAGAAAGCCATACTCTTAGAACCATCGCTTTTGGAGGACGGCTTCAAACCCATAAGCTACGAGAAGAAGGTTGAACCTGGATTCGTGGACGTTTATGGCGTGGACAAAAATGGGCGTTTTGTTGTTGTAGAAATTAAGCGCAAAACGGCAGGCAGGGAAGCCGTACTTCAGCTTGCCAAATACCTGGAGGCTGTTAAAGGTAAGACAAACCGTGAGGTGCGAGGAATTCTTGTGGCGCCAAACATCGCCAAAGAAGTGCAGAGGCTCCTTGAAACCTTGGGCCTAGAGTTTAGGGCTTTAAACCCAAAGAAATGCGCCGAAATCTTAAAAAGGGCTGAAACAAGGGGGCTTGAGGCCTATTTTGTGGAGGAAAGCCATAAATGATTAGAAATATAGTTCCCCTAGCCTTTGACAGTTTCGGAGTCCGCTCCATGGCAACGTTTGTGGAGACGAAAGATACGAAAATCCTAATAGACCCCGGCGTTTCTTTGGCGCCTTTGCGCTATGGATTGGAGCCCCATCCTCTTGAGTGGCAGAGGCTTGATGAGACATGGCGTGTTATAAAAGAGTATGCGGAAAACTCTGAAGTGCTTGTTGTAACCCACTATCATTACGACCACCACGACCCAGACTATCCAGAGCTTTATAGGGGAAAAACGGTCTTCATAAAGCATCCAACCCAAAACATAAACAGAAGCCAAAAGGAAAGGGCTGCATTCTTCTTGGAGGCGATAAAGGGCTTGCCGGCGAGGTTAGAGGTTGCCGACGGCAGAAGCTTCAAGCTGGGCGGAACGCATATAGACTTTTCAAAAGCGGTTTGCCACGGGACAAACCCGCGTTTAGGCTATGTGACGGAGGTCTGCATAAAAAGCGGCGGCGAAAAGTTCCTCCACACATCAGACGTTGAAGGCCCATCCCTTGAAGACCAGGTAAAATTCATCTTAGACAAGAAGCCTGAAATCCTCTTCGTGGACGGGCCTATGACGTACATGCTGGGCTATCGCTATTCATTTAAAAGCTTGGAAATATCCAACGACAACCTTGTAAAGGCTATAAGAGAGGGAAACCTCCAAACTATAGTTTTGGATCACCATTTCCTCCGCGACCTAAACTACAAAATCCGAATAAAGCCCGTCTACGAAGAGGCTGAAAGGCATGGCGTAAAAGTTGTTACGGCAGCCGAGTTTTCTGGCAGGAAAATTGAAATGCTTGAAGCTTTGAGAAAGGAGTTGTACGCGAAATACGGTGAAAAAGGGTTTGAAGTTAAGAGGCGCCCTTTAAGAGAAGAATAGCCCTTTCTACACCAAAAGGACAGCTATTATCCCGCTCAGGAAGACGCCGTCGAAGGTTCCAGCCCCACCTATGCTTGCTATTCTAGCTCCAAGCCTAGGAATTTTATAAAGGTTAGCTATGTCAGCGCCTATGAGCGTGCCAATAACTCCAGAAGTGTAAGCTATGACTGCTGGCGCCCCCGAAGGAAGAAGATAAGCCGCAAGCGCGGCTACCAAAGGAGGAACAAAAGCGGGTGCAATTATCCCCAAACCCTTTACAGGCTTCGCAACTAAATTGGTTACTATGGCGACTATTGAAATTCCAGTTAAGGCGTAGAGCAAAACCTGCGGCAACCTCCAAAGGAGGTACATGGATGCTGCGGTTGGGACTAGGGCGCCGCCGACATTTACCGCGACGAGTGTTGTAAACTCTTCATAATCAAACTGGGGAACCTTAAAAACCATACCGAAGAAGCTTATGTATTCCTCCCTAACTATTGGAATTACAGCCTTAAGCCTAAACAACGGAATGTTTATGTAGCTTCCGACAAATGTTGCAATAAGAATAAGCACGGTCAACTGGGGGCTAAAGCCAACTTGCCTAAAGGCAAGGCCCACAGCACCCACAAAGAGCAAGCCCCCAACCAAAACGAGAAGCAAAAACAGGATCGCGAATACCGTGTAGCTGTGGGGACAGTATATGATTCTCCTACTCAAATATTAACACCGCAGGGCTACTGCTATTTTGTGACAGGGTTATAAAAATTTTGCCAGAGTTTAAGGAATGAAAATAAAATGGAAAAATTAAATAACACGTTAGATGGTTTGGCTTAGGGCGTTCACGTATGAATCTTTGGCGGGACATCCCATGCGGTGATAAGCCTCCAGAAATTTTAAACATGGTAGTAGAGGTTGTCAGCGGTTCAAGGGACAAGTACGAATTTAACATTGAGTGGGGGGAATTTGTTCTAGACCGTATAATACCATCATCCGTCGTGTTCCCAGTGGAGTACGGGTTTGTCCCGCAGACGTGGTTTGATGATGGAGACCCCCTTGACATAATGGCTTTAAGCTATGAACCCCTAGAAGTAGGCTGCATAGTTAAAGTCAAAGTTATAGGCGCGTTAATAGTGGAGGATGAAAACGGCGTAGACCCGAAAATATTATCCGTGCTGGTAAACGACGCAAGGTTTGAGGGATACAGGGACATAAGCGATGTCCACCCCCACAAGCTTAAGGAAATTCAGGAATTCTTTGAAACCTACAAGCGGCTGGAACCTCGTAAATGGGTGAAATTTAAGGAGTGGAAGAAAGCTAAAGAAGCCATGGAAATCGTGAACTACGCGATTAAACAGTTCAGAGAGCTAAACAAAACCCCTGTCTGAAGTTTTAGGCTTCTTTTTAGTCTAAATAATCTTAGAAACCTTTCTAAGAGGTTTTTAGACTGTTTTGGGGTTTTCGCCTTAATAGGAGGATTCCAACGGTGGCTATGACGGCGGTTACGAGGATCACTAAAACTGCAATGTTAATGTAGAGAGGGTACAACTCTTTAAAGAAGACATCCTCTTCGGCATACTGCATGGGCAATGTCGCCAAAACCGCAGCATCTAAGCCCCTCGTTAAAAGTGCACTCATTATTGAGCGTTCATTGACGAGCTCAGCTGAGCGAAAAGTTGCAATTCTGACACTAATGAATCTAGCAAGCAACAAAACAAACGAAAGGACGGTTCCGATAACGATTGTTTTAAATTCGCTAATCGTGAACATTAGGCCGATATAAACGAAGAAGAAGGTTCTTAAGAGAAAGGCTATTTCAGACTCGAACCTTTTTAGTCCAACATCAACAACGGTTTCTGAAACCTTTTCCCTTTTAAGCATTCGATAAATCTCCTTTTCATTACCCAAAACTATCCCGAAAAGTAGAGAGCAAAGGGAGCCGCTACCGCCTAAAATTTCCGAAGTAGCATAGGCCAAAAGCACAACCGCTAAAGTAAGGATGTACGCATAAGAGGCTCGAGCAACTTTCTTAAATATGCTCAGCCACACGATTCCAAAAATTAAACCAAGCACAATGCCTGTTGAAAATCTGCTAGCCACTGACTGCCCAATGGTAGTTACATCAACGGTTCCCTTTAAGGCTATTTCTATTGCCACTAATGAAAAAACTATGCATAGAATGTCGCTGATGGCAGATTCCAAGTTTAAGATTGTTGAACATTTCTCGCTTATGTGAATTTTCGAAACCAATGGAACCACTGCGATGCTGCTACTTCCCCCAAGAATTGTCCCAAATAATATAGAGTATACAATGGGAACGTCTGGAATTATAAAAAGCTTCATGAGCAAAGTCGTGAAGGCAATGCTCAGCCCAAAACTTAGCACTGCGAGAACTGTAGCCCTTGGGCTTTCTGCGAAAATACGATAAATGTTCATGGCTAACCCACCGTCAAAAAGTATGAAAACCAACGCCAACGAAGAAAGGTAAGGAGCCAAACTCATTATTGATCCAACATTAACTAAACCGCTTAAAGGCCCAATAATCATGCCTAATATAATTAATATGATCATGTCTGGAATATTTTTGCGCTCAAAAACGTAGTTGCCCAGAAACCCTATTACAATTATTGAACCAGCCAGTATCAATGCAAGCGTAACTGGTTCCAGCATTTCCAACACTTTTTATACGTTTATTTTCGGCGGGCGAGTTTAAATATTTTGACGTTATCTCGCGAAGGATGGGCTTCGCAACTCGGCTTTAAATTTATAAATTTATGTGTCATCATTTAAACCAAAATAACCGCGAAAACGTTTTACCAGATTTTATCAACTTTAAGATGCGTCAAATACCCACCGCTCTATGGGAGGAAGAAAATGAAATCAATCAGCCACTTCCAATAACTTTTCTAGAATTCTTTCAGACGGTTAAAACGTTTTTACTTAATATCAACATAATTGTTAGGGAGGGATTCTTCTCCTTTGTCCTCTCAACAACTTCGGCTTCTCGATATATTCTATCAATTCTTGCCAAAATTTCCTTTGCTTCTGACATTATTGTTTCTGGTTCTGAAAATGAGAGGGGTCTAAAGTTCAAGTTTAATGTCTTATTCAAAGGTAAGCATGATATTTTCATATAACCGAGGGGGTCAAATATGTGATCACCTTTGGCAAGTTCGTCGCTTAAAATGACTGTAGACTCATTATAATCGGTAAGATTTAAAAAAAGTTCTAAGAGTATGCCAACCTCCTCTGTGGAAACGTATCCCTTCTTAATCTCAATTTCTTTATAATCGGGATAAAGATGATAACTTTCGCATTTAACCGTGCCATTCTCGAATATTTCCATCCATTTCTCTCCTTCAAAAACCATTGAATACACCATAATGAGAGGTTCAGAACTAAGTGCTGGTGTGACGACGGGTTTAGAACTGGGACTGGGGGATGGTGTGACGATAGGTTTTGAATTGGGCTCTGATACGGCAAAGAGTATATAGCCGACTATTAATGCTACCACCAATAAGCCTAATAATATCCAGATTTTCAGATTTTTCCAAATAGGTGACAATAAACTTACCCTACACAAACTTATACACTTTCACCATTATAAAATTTAGGGAGCCGTGCGTTTTAAGTGAAAGCCGCCTTAGGCTAATATACTACGCTACAGGGGGGATTTTAAAAATTGGGCATTTCTCAGCGTTTCCCCAAGAATTCGGTTATTCTTTTTTGGAAAAGCGCGCTTTTCAGCAGTTCGCTCCTCATAATCCACCTTTGGATTGGAATTTGGAATCTGCCTGCAATAAACTTTAAGGCTTCGTCTAAAGTTTTAAAAGTGAAGGGTTTCTGGCGCATAGCGTTTCTAACATTTTCTCTCACCTGCCAGACGCCTACAGGCATTATGTATCCAGGATGCGCTTCTCTAAGGACTATTACTGTTGCTTGGCGCTGCTCTTTAACTAGTAGCTCACATACAGCCAAACGTGCGGCGTAGTAACATCCGCCGATCTCCGCGTAGGTTGTTCTGCCCTCATAGCCCTCCCAGTCAGAATACATCACTATGCTTCTTCCATAGGGGTTCCAAACGGTGCCCGGGTACCACGCCTCTATAGCTTCATAGCTCCATCTTCCTGGAATCATCAAAACTTCGAATATGTTGTCCAGGTAGCGGGATTCGTAGACGCGATACTCGCTTATTTCCGGGAAAGTCTTCACCTTCTCCATTAAATACTTTGAAAGTATGCTGTCGACGGCTGTAATGCTCCATCGCGTGGGCACGAGGCGCCTATTCCTTTTTAGCCCAAAAGCGCCCATGCTGAAAGCCCTCTGGATTTTAGTCACTAAAACGCCTTTTTGGTAAAGCTCCAAAACGGCTTCTGTAGCCTTTAAGTCCGTGTCGTAATAGGCTTTTTCTATCTGGTGATCCCAGTGGGTGTTCCCTACGCGTAGGTCGCGTATGGGCGCGGAAGGCCCGAAGGGTTGAACCTCATCGTCTAAAACTATAAAGCCCCGTGGTTTCTTTTTCAAGATAAGTTCAACATCAACGGGGTTCATGGCTAAGGCGAGCTCTCGGGTTTGCTCGATTATCCTTCCTGCATCTTCAAATTTTTGCACATGAACGCGGTGTTTGCCCCGGATAAGCATAGAGCGGAAACCCACAATCTCGTCTATGGATTTTCCAAACCAGAACTCTGGGAGGTCGTAGATGCTTGTGTCTGCAATAACTGGTGGAACCAGTGGTCCAGCATAAACATAGGGATAGCCGATCCTTCCAACAAAAACGCTTGGAGGTGAAGCGCCAAAAATATCCTCTGTCTGCATTAAGGGTACACTTCTGAGGTAAAAGTTTGCCTTAACAACTATGGGGCACCGAGTTTTGCCACATAGGAATCTTGCACCTTTACAGGTCACACATAGGCCACTTTTTGAGGCTTTCACGAAAACTTGTGTCTCATCGTATTTTATATCCGCTGTAGCCCCTGAACCTTTCAAAATGTCAAGTAGCCAAACATTAGGCGAAGCTCTATCCGATTGTCTGTGTGAAACGCTCAAGTTCACTCTTGGAAATCAGTAATAAACCGGACTCATATTTTTTCTGGCGGGGCATCCCCTCAACCCCGCTAACTATATAAACAGAAACATTTATCAACACCAAAATGGGCATTCTAAAAGAATAATCTCGTAACAAAGTAGATGAGAGATGAATCTGGGAGATATATACTTCAAAATGAAACTAGAAACGAACCCAATAATTGACGACACCACCCTTAGAGATGGAATCCAAATGCCCGGCTTAGCCGTGGACCCCGAGGATGCCGCGAAAATAGCCCAGCTTCTCAGCGAAATCGGCGTTGAAAGGATTGAGTTGTTCCATTATCAAAAATCAGACAAAAAAGCTGCAAGGATGATCCTTGACATGAACTTAGGCATAAGAGTGGCTGCATGGTGCCGGGCGGCAAAGGAGGATATAGATAGCGCCATTCAATGCGGTTTCCAGGAGGTAGGAATATCCCATCCAGTTTCACATATCCATTTCAACGCTAAGTGGCCAGGTAAGACTCCTGAGCAGCTCTTGGAGAGAGTTGTCGACGTTGTGGAGTATGCCAGGGCGCACGGGCTTAGGGTTTTCGTGCATGGGGAAGACAGTACTCGCGCAGATTGGGGGTTCGAGAAAACTTTTATAAACGCTGTGGCTGACGCTGGTGCCGAATGTTACCGCATATGCGACACTGTTGGAGTGGGGCTTTCAGATCCGAATGCACCATTGCCAAACGGTATACCTGCAAAGGTGAAGGCAATAAAGAAGGAAACAAAAATAAAAAGTATTGAAGTTCATGCCCACGACGATTTTGGAAATGCTGTGGAAAACACCATGGCGGCCATAAAGGCGGCGTCCGGTATATGGGATGAAATCTACGCAAGTACAACCCTTTTAGGCATAGGGGAACGAGCTGGGAATGCGGAAACAGAAAAAGTGCTTATGAACCTGTACATGCACTATAGCGTTAAAAAGTTTGAGGGGAAAACTCAGAAGCTTAAGGAAGTAGCCGACTTTTTGAGCAAAGCCACGGGCTACGTCATCCCGCCCAATAAGGCTATAGTCGGCGACTATGGCTTCGCCCACGAGTCTGGAATTCACACCCATGGCGTCCTAAGCGATCCATCCACATATGAGCCTTACCCCCCTGAACTTGTGGGAAACAAGCGGCGCATAACGATAGGAAAACAGTCAGGGAAAAACGTGATAAGACATAAGATCAAAGAGATCACTGGAAAAGAGCCTGATAATGAAATCCTAATGACCGTGGTAAAGAAGGTCAAGGAAATCTACGAAAATGGTAGAAAAGCATCTTTAAAAGAGGAGGAGTTTAAGGCAATACTTAAAAGCCTAAACATTCTGTGAACGTCTTGAAGGTAAAATATTTATTCTGAATTTTCATTGACTGAATAAATGTGATGGCTTTATGACTGGGATTGGAAAGCGAATTAGGATTGACAGGATAATGAATAGAAACACTGGAAAGACCGTTATAATTCCCATGGACCACGGTATAACCGTTGGTCCAATAAGGGGGTTGGAGGACATGAGGAGCATCGTCAACAAGGTTGCCGAGGGAGGGGCTAATGCCGTCTTACTGCATAAAGGGATCATAAGGGCTGGTTATAGGGGCTACGGCAGGGATATAGGGCTAATTATGCATTTGTCCGCAAGCACAGCGTTAGGCCCAGACCCCAACAACAAGGTGCAAGTGGCAGATGTGATAGAGGCCATAAAACTCGGCGCAGACGCGGTTTCAGTTCATGTAAACGTCGGGTCAAAAACAGAGCCTGAACAACTGAAACTTCTTGGTAAAATAGCGAAAGTATGCGAAGACTGGGGGATGCCTTTGCTTGCAATGATGTACCCGCGGGGAGAGAAAATAAAAAATGAGTATGACGTGGAGGTTGTTAAGCACGCCGCTCGCGTTGGGGCGGAACTTGGAGCTGACATCATAAAAACCAACTACACGGGAAGCGAGGAAACATTCAGGGAGGTCGTTAAAGGATGCCCTGTGCCTGTTGTCATGGCCGGGGGGCCCAAAACAAACACGGATGAGGAATTCTGTCAAATGGTTTATGGCGCAATTCGCGCCGGCGCCGCCGGCGTGGCAGCTGGAAGAAACGTTTTCCAGCATGAAAACCCAACAAAAATGGTTCATGTTTTATGCGGCATCGTCCATGAAGGGCTGGACGTCAAAACAGCTTTGGAGAAATACATGAACAAGTAAGGGTAAAAGGAAAGCCCCTTCGCTAAAGCTTCTGTTTATTTAATGTACTTTTCTAGATGTTTTATGGCTTCTTCAACGCTGTTGAAGCCGTACTCCACTTTGTTGAACCGTTTTTTGAGAGCTATTACCTCCTCGCGGACTTCCTTAGGCTCACGTTTGCCTTTTATTACACTCAACATTAAATCGCATAGGTATTTAATGTCTCCCTCTTTGAAACCTCTTCTCGTCACATCTTGGAAGCCTATCCTAATGCCTGACGGATTTTCACGGTTGTTTTGGTTATCATACGGCAGGAGGTTCTTGTTTAGTATTATATTGGCTTTTTCCAAATCCTCGGCAACTTTCTTTCCACCTCCATAATCACGAACGTCCACTGCCAACTGATGTGATCTTGTGAATCCTTTCTTTTCTCCAAGCACTTTAATCCCGTGCTCGTACAGATATTGTCCAGCTGTCTGAGCATTTCTAACGATTTGCTTAGCCAACTCTGCGCCGAAAAGTTTCAACTCTAGGGCTGCCACGCACACGGCAGGTAGCCTGGCCAAATGCACATTAGAGGTGCTTAAGGGGAAAACTGCATGCTGAACTCCTTTCACGGCTTTTTCCATACGATCATTCGTAACATTCGCTAGAATCAGTCCTCCCTGAGGCCCTGGAAAAGTTTTATGGGTTGAAGCCGTCACAAAATCAGCCCCTTCTCTTAGCGGGTCTTGAAAGACTCCTCCGGCTATAAGCCCTAAAACATGTGCACCATCATAAACTAGGTAAGCATCAACCTCCTCTACCACACTTTTCAGTTCCTTAACCGGATGAGGGAATAAGAAGAGGCTTGCACCCATAGTGACTATTCCAGGACGCGCCGCCCTTATTATTTCTGCAGATTTATCCACGTCTATGTTTAGTTCTTCCATGTCATAGGCGAGGTTTATTATCTCAAGCCCTAAAACTTGTCCAGCTAGGCCAGTATAGTCGTGGGATATGTGGGCACCGCAGCTTAGAGGTGCCACAACCATCTTCCTATTCTTAGTCACATTCGAGAGTCCTTTGAACGTGGCTAAGTTCGCGTGGGTGCCCGAGACCAATCTCACGTCTGTCCAGTTACAGTTGAAAAGATTCTTAACTATGTCGGCGGTGCAGTTTTCAATGACTGTTATGTATTTTTGGCCTTGATAATGTCTTTCTTTCACATGTCCATGAATATCGTTTTCACCTTCAGAGTATCTAGACTCAAGGTCCATGCAAAACCTAAGCATCTCCTTTACGGCTGGAGACTTTATTCCTTCGCTTGCTATGAGGTTTATGCATTCCACGTCTCGGTAATGTTCATGGGCTCGGCTGGCCTCAACAAGTTCTACGAACAGTTTTGCAAACTCCTCCATATTTACCATCCCAAATGGCCTAACGCCAGAGTCAGAAGGCAAAATGCACATTCCCCTTATAATCATTTCGATAAAAAGCGGCGGGACTAGTTGTACAAATTAAAAATCGTGTAAGAAATAATCCTTTTTACTTTAAAATTTAAGAAAGTTTAATGATAAGTTCTTGTAATAAGCGTGAAGCGATGTTAAATGTGTAAAGTTCTGATAATTTATGACAGTTTAACTGGGAACACGGCGCGTGCAGCAGGGTTGATAGCTGAGGGGCTGCATCTATTGAAAATGTTGACGTTGAAATTAGAAAGGTTGACGCTGTATCAGTGAAAGAGATTGAAGAAGCCGAAACCATAATCTTGGGATGTCCAACTCACGGCTTCACCGCAAGTAAGAAAATAAAAGAATTTTTGGGCAAGCCGGAAGTCCGCGAAGCGTTGAAAGGCAAAAATGGAGCCATATTCGCCTCTTGCCGCCTTTTTCCAAGCGCCCTAAAGTGGCTTGAGAAAACGTTAAGGAGTCTAGACTTTAAGGTAATGGATAGGCTGTCAACCCGTGGCTACCCTAAGGGCAATAAAGTTCAAGCGTTTAGAAACTTGGGAAGAAAGATGGCGGAATACGCTAAGTCTGGGCATTTTAACCTTTGATCTCAGGGCCGTCTTTTTTTAGGCGCTTTTTATAGTTTTCAACTAACCAAGAGCTTGACTGAACTTTTTGACCTCCCATGCCATAAACTATCTCTATCCCAAGTTTTTTACAAATCTCAAGCTCACATTGGGGCATGTTTTCAGGGTTTCTGTCTCCGCCCTTGGCGAAAATGGCAGGCTTAACCTTTAAGAGGGCGTCGCATGTGGTTAGGTCGCAGTTTGGCCCGCATACGATAACTTCGTCCACGTATCTAATAGCCTTCAACACGGACATTCTATCCTCCAACGGCATGAAACAATACCCTTTCTTCCTAATGCAGCATTCATCCCTGTGAACGAGAACTACAAGTTTCCCCCCGAGGTTTTTAGCTTCTTTTAAGTAGGCTATATGTCCCCTATGGAGTGGATCGAAAAAACCCGAAACCAAAATTTTCCTTTCTTTAATAGCATCATTTTGAACCTTTGAAGACATCAGCCCACCCTAGGGTTGTCATATTATTGAGTTGGCGAATTTTATATATGTTGTTCTAAAGCCCGACGGCTTAACCTTATCTTGGTTTTCCCTTTAAGCTAAGCATGACACCTTTAGTTTTAGCATTAAAAATAAAAGGTCAAAGCGACAAAATACTTTGCGTTTGGGGAGTGTTATAATTGAAGGCGATGAGGTTAGTTGACGTTGGAAAGCTACAGCTTATGGAAGTTGAGGTTCCTAAAGTCGGGGGTTCCGAGGTTTTAGTGAAAGTGCAGGCTGCTGGCGTATGCCACAGTGACGTTCATATAAGGAGAGGTTATGTGGGAAAGGTTAGCATTAAGGACTTGGGATTTAAGTTTCCTATAACTTTAGGCCACGAGGTTGCAGGCGTTGTTGAGGAAACGGGGGGCGAAGTTGAAGGCTTCGCTAAAGGCGATGTTGTCGTCATCAATTCCTGGATTGGGTGTGGTGCATGCTATTTCTGCAAGACTGGAGAGGAGAACCTCTGCGATAACCAGAGGCAAGTCGGCATTAACATAGACGGTGGGTTTGCAGAATACGTTAAAGTCCCCCACTATAAGTACCTGTTCAAAATTAAGCATTTATCCCCTGTTGATGCGGCTCCCTTAGCCTGTGCGGGTACAACTTCCTACAGGGCTGTGAGAAAGGCGGAACTTGACCCCTCAAAATTTTTGACCGTTATAGGTGCTGGCGGCGGAGTTGGACACATGGTTGTTCAGATTGCTAAGGCTGTTTCAGGCGCCACGATCATAGGGGTTGATGTTAGGGAGGAAGCCTTAAAAATTGCCGAAAGAGCCGGGGCAGACTATGTTGTTGACGGTAGGATGGACAATGTGGTTGAGGAAATAATGAAGCTGACTGGTGGGAGGGGCAGCAGCGCCATAATCGACCTTAACAACTCTGAAAAAACCCTCTCAGTTTACCCGTCCGCTCTGGCTAAAAGGGGAAAATATATAATGGTGGGTTTGGCTGGGGCTGACCTAAAATATCCCAGCGCAATGATAGTTTCAAGGGAGGCTCAATTCATGGGAAGTTGGGTTGGGAGCCAGGCTGATTTTATGGGCGTAATGAGTTTGGCTGAGAAGGGGAAGGTTAAGCCTATAGTCACAAAAATCAGAAAGCTTGAGGAAGCCAACGAGGCGCTTGACGACTTAGAACATGGAAGGGTGGCTGGCAGACAGGTCCTCGTTCCATAAACCAAGACTTCTATTTCACTTCAGCTCACGTAAAGCTTTTAGCCACCAGCAACCTCGTTTACTTGGGACTTCAATGTTAACGGGGTTTGATTTAACGGAAGAGCAGAAACTGATTCAGGAGGCTGCCAGAGAGTTCGCTGAAAAGGAATTCTCCCCGGAAAAGTCTAGGGAACACGAGGAGAGGGAAACTTTTCCATGGGAACTCTACAAAAAAGCTTGTGAACAAGGCTTTTTGGGCATGCACTTTCCCGAGGAATATGGGGGTCAAGGCTATGGGTTACTGGAACACTATATAAGCATCTACGAGCTTGCAAAGGTTGACCCGCCTTTAGCTGACACCATCACCATGAGCGCCCACTTCGGCGTTGAACTCCTCATAAATTTCGGCGCCCATGAACAAAAGGCGAAATGGTTGCCCTTGCTCGCTAAGGGCGAAATTGTGATGGCTTCAATGTTCACCGAACCAGCGGGTGGAAGCGACCTAACCCGCGTTTTGGACACAAAAGCTTCAAGTGTTGGAGACAAGGAGTGGAAAATAAACGGTACTAAAACTTTCATAACAAACGGTGAAATTTTCACTGTCGCTAACGTCCTAACACAGACTGATCCCGCAGCGAAACCCCCATACAGGGGGCAGACCCTTTTCGTTGTTGAAAGGAAGCAGGGCATAGAGGCGAACCCTATTACGGGGAAAATGGGGTGGCGCCTTTCGCCTACAAGCGAAGTTACATTTACCGACGTTACGGTTACGGACGACGACATACTTGGGGGTCCTCAAAACCTCAATAAGGGCTTTTACCTCACAGTTCAATGGCTTCCAATAGCAAGAACAAAAATAGGGTGTTTCGGCATAGCCGCCGCTGAAGCCGCCCTTGGGAAAGCGATAAAATATGCTAAGGAGAGGGAAGCCTTTGGCAGAAAAATTGGAGGCTTTCAAGGACTTGCCCACAGAATCGCAGACATGGCGACAAAAGTTGAGCTTGGAAAATCTCTTCTCTTTAGGACTATAAAAGTTTTGGAGAAAGCTATGGTTGACAAGGCATACGTTGAGGAGGCAACGAAACTTTCAAGCATGGTTAAATATTATGGGGCTGCGTTGTCCATTGAGGCTTGTGACTTAGCCATCGACGTGTACGGCGGCTATGGCTATATAGCCGAGTATGATGTCGAACGATGGTTTAGATGGGCAAAGAAAAATGAAATAGTTGAGGGGACAAAGGAGATTCAGAAAAACACCATAGCTAGACAGCTCCTTGGAAAGGATTTAGCCCGCTACTTCTAGAGGGTTTCGCTTACGGTTTAAGCGTAAAAGTTTATAGGCTTACGGGCAGAATTTGAGATTTCCGTGATGAAAATGGAGATCATCGTTTGTGTTAAATGTGTTCCGGAAACGGCTGAGGCGGATATAAGGATAGGTAGCTCCGAAAAGGACATCGATAAAACAGGCTTAGTTTTCGACATAAACGAGTGGGATGAGTATGCTGTTGAAGAGGCCCTACGCATAAAAGAGAAGTACGGTGGATCTGTTACGGTTATAACCGTTGGTTCTGAAAACGCTGACAAAGTGCTAAGGAAGTGCTTGGCAAAGGGGGCAGATCAAGCCATAAGGATTACCGACGCCAAGCTTGATGGGGCAGACGCCTATGTCACTGCAAGTGTATTATCAAGGGCTATAATGAAGCTTCCATACAACTTAATTTTGACGGGGACTCAGGCAAGCGACGATGGATATGCTATGGTGGGTCCAGCGCTTGCAGAGTTTCTGGGGGTACCCAGCGTCACCCTTGTCAAGAGGATCGAGTTTAAGGAAGGGCTTGTCAGGGTGAACCGTGAACTTGAAGGAGGCCTTGAAGAGGTTGTTGAAGTTGAGCTTCCAGCCGTCATATCTGTCCAAACAGGGATTAATGAGCCCCGCTATGTTTCGATAATGGGGATAAGGAAGGCGGCGCAGAGGGAGATTAAAGTTTTAAGCCTAGCAGACTTGGGATTAACGGATGTTGAGTTTGGCGCCGCCTACTCTTGGATAACCATAGAGAAAATGTACGTCCCGCCTGTTATGAAGCAAACAGAATATATAAGTGGGAGCCCAGCGGAGATTGCTGAGAAAATTGTTGGAATTCTGAAGGCGAGGGGGCTATTGTAATGGCTGAAATTTTTGTATTAGTCGAGCATAGGCAGGGACAAGTCCGAGATATAACCTTTGAAATGCTCTCCAAGGGAATGGAGATTGCTGAGAAAATAGGTGCAGAGCTTTCAGCAGTTCTGCTAGGAAATAATGTTAAAAAGCATGCTGAAAAACTTGCAGGCTACTCTAACAAAGTCCTAATGGTGCAGGACGCTAAGCTGGAAGATTTTAACTCTGAAGTTTACCAGAAAGTTTTATCAAAAATGATCATGGAGTACAAACCTATCTTAACGATGATAGGCCACACCTCCTACGGTATGGAGCTTGCCCCGAGGCTAGCTGTTGCGTTAAACATTCCCTTGGCAACAGACTGCATTGACGTAGCTTTTGAAGGTGAAAAGTTCACGGCGACGAGGCAAATGTACGGGGGGAAAGTCAACGTGAAAGTTTCACTCCGCAAGGCTGAAAGCTACATGGTGACAATACGTCAAGCAACATTCACTATAAAAAAGTCCGCTGTGGCAGATGGAAAAATAATGGAACTTCCAGCCCCGCCCCTGGACGAGCCTTTCAGGAAACGTTTCATAGAATATGTTTTGCCACCGCCGGGCGGCGTCGACATCACGGCGGCTGATAAAATTGTTGCTGTAGGGAGGGGGATAAAGGACAAGGCAAATATTCCAATAGTTGAGGAGCTAGCCCAAGCCTTGGGCGGAGTCTTGGCCTGCTCTCGTCCAATTGTGGATAAAGGTTGGCTTCCATCCGAGCGGCAGGTGGGCTCCTCGGGGAAAACTGTGAAACCCAAGGTTTATATGGCGTTGGGTATAAGTGGCGCCTTCCAGCACATTATGGGAATGAAAAACTCGGAACTCATAATAGCTGTGAACAAGGATCCTAAAGCTCCCATCTACAGCTACGCAGACTACGGCGTTGTCGAGGACTTGTTTAAAGTTGTTCCTTTATTGAAGGAGAAAATTTATGAGCTGAAACCTTACCTGAAAAAGCAACCTTAACCCCTATGTGGAAAAGCGTTTTAGAGCGCCTCAGCCACAATTTCACTGATGTCTTTAACTTGAATTTTTCCCTCCTTATCCGTCGTTTTAATGGCATCTTCAATGGTCAGGAGGCAGAAGGGACAAGCTACGACAATTATTTCGGCGCCGGCGGCAAAAGCGTCTTCCACGCGTGTTTCAGCCAATTTTGGGCCGGGAATGTCAACCCACATGCGTCCTCCCCCGCCTTCGCAACATAAGCTTCTAGCTCTTGAACGGTCAAACTCTAACAGGGTGACTCCTGGAATATTCTCGAGAATTTTTCTAGGCTCTTCGTAGACGCCGTTTTGTTTGCCCAAGAAGCATGGGTCATGGTAGATGACCTTTTTTCTAACTTTTTTCATGAATTTGAGTTTATGTTCATCTATCAGTTGAGCAATCAGCTGCGTGTGATGTAGGGGTTCAAAACTCGTTTGGTTATAGCGGTTCTTGAACGCGTTAAAACCGTGAGGGCAGTTCGTGACAACTTGCTTAACTTTGTATTTATCAAAGACTTTCATATTCTCCTCAACCAAGACTTCGAACAGGCCTTTTTCACCCATCCCGTAAACCTCATTCCCACAACAATTTTCCTCTTCGCCTAAAACTCCAAAGTCCACCCCTGCCTTTTGGAGACTTAGGACAAGGCTTATGGCAACGTTCTGGACTCGGGGGTCGTATGCTGTGGTGCAGCCCACAAAGTATAAGATTTCGCCCCCTTGGGAGATATGCTTCAGGTTTAGGTTCCTGCTCCATTCGGCTCGCTTTGCGCGGCTTCTAACCCAAGGGTTTCCATAGTTGAATATGCCCTCCAAGACTTCACGGATTATCGGCGTCACTTTTCCTTCTTCCACAATCACGCTTCGGACGTCAATTAAAAATTCATGGGGACTCAAATCCTTCGGGCAGCGGATGCTACATGTAGAACAGGTGGTGCAGCTCCACAACTCCTTTTCGGGGCGAGGCGTCAACCGGCCGAATAGGGCGGCCTCCCTCATGTAGCGCCTAATGTTTAAGTTGACCTTCTTCGCCACGGGACAACTGCTTGTGCACATTCCGCACTGTATACATTCTAAAAGTTTATGTTTTCTAACTAGTTCTTGGGCTGACATCCCATTTACCTAAGCCTTTTAGGGGGGATAAGATTTTAATTTTATTAAACGTTTTCCTTCATACTTCAAAGCGCGTTGGATAAGGGGTAGTTTGCCACGGAGGAAATACACAGAATCGGAATTTTTGTTTGCGAATGCGGCGGAAACATAAGCGACGTCATAGACGTTGAGGCGGTTATTAACCAAGCCAGAAAGTGGAAGAGCGTGTTTGCTGAGAGAAACCGATACTTGTGTTCAAAGCCAGCTCAGGAGAAGATTATTGAGGCCATAAAAAGTAAGGGTTTAGAAAGGGTTGTGGTTGCCGCTTGCACTCCCCGCATGCACCTACAAACATTTCAAAATGTTATGGAGAGGGTTGGCTTAAACCCTTACATGCTTGAGTTCGTGAACATAAGGGAACAATGTTCTTGGGTTCACGGTCCCAAAGCCTCGGAGAAAGCCACCAGAAAGGCTTTGAGCCTTATTAGGGGCGGTTACGAGAGAAGCCTGGAGCTCGAACCCCTAGAGCCCATAACCATGAAGTGCTCTAGGGAAATCCTTGTAGTTGGCGGGGGAATCGCGGGGATAACCGCTGCCCTTGAGCTTGGAAATTTAGGCTTTAAAGTTCACCTCGTAGAGAAAAGCCCCACCTTGGGCGGCAACATGGCTAAGCTTACAAAAGTCTTCCCAACCCTAGACTGTGCCCAATGCATTTTAACGCCAAAAATGGCAGAGGTCGCCAGAAACCCCAACATCCACATATTGACAAATGCTGAGGTAAAAGAAGTATCAGGCCACGTTGGAAAGTTTAAGGTAAAGGTCACGGTAAAGCCAAAATTTGTGAAGGAGGGTGTATGCAACGGCTGCGATGAATGCGTAAAGGTTTGCCCAATAGAAGTGCCGAACGAGATGGATGAAAACCTTGGGCCTAGAAAAGCCATATACATACCTTTCCCCCAAGCCGTCCCGATGGTCTATAACATCGACATCAACCAGTGCATTCAATGTTATAAGTGTGTTGAGGTTTGCGCGCCTAAAGCCATAGACTTCTCCCAGAAGCCTGTAGACATAGAACTTGAGGTTGGCGCAATAATTCTTGCCACTGGGTACCAGCTTTATGACGCTAGTAAATTAGAGGTCTACGGCTACGGCAAATATGAAAACGTCATAACAATGATGGAGCTTGAAAAGCTTACCTCAGGTTCAGGTCCAACAAATGGTTTTGTGAAAAGGGCTGACGGGCGGGACGTTCAGAGGATGGCGATAGTCCTATGCGCTGGCTCCCGCGATAAGAACTACATACCCTACTGCAGCCGCATATGCTGCATGTACTCCCTTAAACAGGCCTATATGCTTAAAAAAATGCTAGGCGTGGATGTGACCGTATACTATATCGATATAAGGGCGACTGGGAAGGGCTATGAGGAGCTTTATTGGCGATGTCAAGAGGCTGGGGTTATATTCATCAGGGGCAAAGTGGCGGAAATATATAAGAATAGTAAAAATGGCAGACTTGTTGTTTTGGCAGAAGACACATTAACTGGCGAAATGCATGAAGGAGAATATGACATGGTTGCCCTAGCCACGCCAATGGTTCCATCAGCGGGACTAAAAGAGCTCGCTGAAAAAATGAGGATAGCCATAGGCGAAGACGGTTTCGTGACAGAGAAGCATCCAAAACTTGACCCCGTAGACTCCCTTGGCGCAGGGATTTTCGCTTGCGGATGCGCCCTAAGCCCAAAGGATATAAGGGACACGGTTTCAGACGCCCTCGGCGCGTCAGCAAAAGCAGCGCTCCTCCTTAAAAACGACTACATCACAACAAGCCCGGAAAGGGCTTTTGTTGTTGCAGACTACTGCAACAACTGCCAAAAGTGCCTCTCCACATGTCCTGTTAACGCCATATCTGTTGTTGAAGACAAAGCCGTAATAAACCCGTTTCAATGCACCGGATGCGGCGCCTGCATACCTATATGTCCCCAGGGGGCAATAGACTTTAAAAACTATACTGCAAAACAGCTTTTCGCTACCTTGAGGGGAGTGCTGGCCGAAAAGCAAACCGGCGAAGTGAGAATTGTCGCTTTTGTTGATAAAAGTATTGCTTACACAGGCGTCGACTTTCTGGGGCTTGACCGCACACACTGCCCAGAAAACATATTCGTAGTGGCTGTGCCCACAACTGCCATCTTAGGGCTAAAACATATTTTATACGCTTTCGCCCACGGCGCCGACGGTATCCTCATAATTGAAGGTTCACAGGAGATAGACGAGAAATTCATGAAGGAAAGGATGCGTGAATTGAGCAGGGAAATCGCTGGATACGGTATTGAACCTATGAGGGTTCGATATAGCTACACCCCACTGCCAGCCTACAAGAAAACCGCAGAGCTTTTCACAATGTTCGCTGATAGGATAGGAAAATTGGGGCCTCTGGCAGAAGATAAAAGAAATAATATCCTGCGACAGGTGGAAAGTTAAACTAACAGCTGTTTTTACAATTTCTATAAATCTTTTATGGCAACGCCTTGCTTTGCAAGCCTTCTCTGAAGGTTTTTAACGCTGATTTTTCTAGGCGGCACGTTTTCTTCGATTGCCGTGGCCGCTGCAGCTCCCGCCGCCTCCCCCGTTGCGTAGCATGGGCATATCATGCGTATACCTGCCTGAGCCTCGTGGGTTGTAGATATGCATCTGCCCGCAACGAGGAGATTTTCAATTTTCTTAGGCACCAAACACCTATAGGGGATGTCGAAGTAGGGGTTCCTTGCAATAGCATCGTTGAAACGTTTCCCTTCCAAAATGTCCTGCTTTGTTAGAACGTATTCACCCTCCACCCGTCGGCTTTCTCTCGTCCCAATCATGGATGATGTATCGATTAGCACGGCTGACTCGAACCCAGGTATATTTTTTCTGAAAAACTCAACGGCCGCCATAACTTTTCTCCTTCCCTCGATTTCCGCTCGAGTGAGGTCTTCAACTTTTGTGGCGCTTAAGCCTTTCAAATGCTGGAAGAATAGGACAACGTCTTTGATGGTTGTTGGAAACCAGACTAAACCATAATTTTCCCTTTTAATATGATCATTTATGAGTTCGTTGTATTTTTCTGGGTTTTCCTCCCTAAACTTGACGGCCTTCTCAACATTAACGTTCATCATCCTAAAGCTTAAACTAAGCCCTGTAGGGTGCAGGTCCTCCTTAAACGGTGCGCCAGCCATCGCAAAAACGTCCCCGTCTCCTGTAGCGTCTATCGTCACCTTGGATAGTATGGCTTGTCTCCCCTCCTTATTTTCTATTATAACCCCTCGCACAGCATCGTTGACTGTTATGGCGTCGACAAAAGTGCAGTTAAGCATAAGCCTCACTCCCGCTTCAACCACCATCTCATTGCACACAAACTTTAACATTTCCGGGTCGAAGGGAGGCATGTAGCCTCCGCTTAGGCCGAACCCCTCAATCCATGTTGGAGTTTCCAACCCAAGGATCCAGGGACTTTTTCTAGGAGGCAGGGCAACTCCGTTGGGAAGTTTGGTTAGGCGTTCAACGGTTTCCTTTAATATCCCATATTCATACCTATCATATTCTATGAATAAAAGGACTAGGCCACCAGTGGCCATTCCTCCCAAGTAAGGGTGCCTTTCAACAAGTATAACCTTTAAGCCGTTTCGGGCGGCTGAAATAGCTGCAGCTACCCCTGAAGGCCCGCCGCCAACCACAACCACGTCGACGTCTCCAACAACTTTTATGCGTCTGCTGCCCAGCTCGACTACTTCACCGCGGTCTGCCATTATGTCTGTTTTCAAATAGGAACTCGCCTCGCCATACGCATTTTGACGTTTCTAACGTGATTTTTATGGTAAACTTCTAAAAGTTTCCTTTGCAAGGTCCCTCTTGATTACTTCGACAATTCCCTCGTCGGCTTTCACGATAACCCAGTCGCCTGTATCTATAAGTTTGCTCGGGTCTTGCTCACAATCTCCCACGGTTGGCCTGTTCAATATTAACGCTCCGCAAACTGTTAAAGCGTTACCCTTATAATAAACCATGGCGATGGGGTTTGTGCCGTACATGCTTGTTCTCCCTATATTAATCCAGCCGCCGGATCCCCGAGGCGTTGGAAAAACGAAAACTTTTCCTTTAAGCGGAACACCTCTCAAGGGATGATCCCTCTCTGTTATTATGCCCAGTTGGGGGCAAAAGTTGGTTAGGCCCATGACAGGCCATTTGGAGACAAGGGCTTCCCCTTCCGCGTAACCCCCGACGATTTTTCTGCCCCTTATTATGATTTTCTCAGCCATTTCCTCATTCACCTCCGGGCCATTTCCCCCTCCATTTCCCTGTTATCGCCGCTTCGAGGCACTCTTCCATGGTACCATACCAAACCTCTAACTTTCTTGGGTAGTATCTGCCAGTAATGTAGTAGTTCTGCTTACACGCGTCCGTGGCCATCACATCGGTGTTTGGCGGCACCCCCGTCCTGACACAGGCGCATGCGCCCGACAAAAGCACTCCTCCCGCCCTCTTGATAGCATCCCTGTAACCCATTTTTTCAGCGATTTCAAAGGTCCAATCGTCAACCACGACCCAAAGGTTCGCCTTACACTTTTTCCCCTCAAGATAGTAGACAACCCTTCGAAGTTCACCAAGCGAGTAGAACGGGCAGCCTAAATAGACAAAATCTACATTTTCGTTGCTTGCCCGGTTCATCTTTTCATAAACCTTCTTCAAGTCCTCCCTCGTGATTTTTATGGTTTCGACGGGTTTCCGCCCCTTTAACGCTTGCTCCACGGTCGAGGCTTCAGGGGTTAAGCCGGGAACATGGTACATTCTAACCTGACCGCCAGTGTTTAACGACGTATTCATCTTAATTATTTGGGTTTGCGTTGGCTTTCCAAGGCCTGTCATAACAGGAACTTCTACGCCGACGGCTTCGCCGACAGCCCATCCGAAAAGGTCGTAGTCCATATCCGTCTTCAGCTGAGTTTCACATTTGACAAGCCTTGTCGCAACTCTGTTCTCTTCCACGCGCATGTCGTAGGCGGGAGCTTTCCCAGTATAAGCTATTGCAAACTCAGCGCCTAAGTCAAAGTTAACCCTAGCCCCGAGGATAGCGTTTCCGTACGGAACCGCCGAGCTTTCATGCCAGGAGCAGTATTGGCCAGCCGTTGGCTTATAGGTTTGTATCAGATAGTAAGCGCAAGAGTTCACAGGGTGAACGCCAAGCCTCATCCAATGCTTCATATTTTGCTCCTGTTGCTTGACATATTCGGGATCATTCCATGGGGGAATGCCAATGTCCTCCCAGCCCTTAGTGACGCCGTAATCCCTGGAAATCGTGAACGCCTTCACCCTTTTACCATATAGATCAGGGCTCGTTATGTCAATGCCTAACTGAGGTATGGTGGTTGAATAGGTTGGGATAACCACGTTCCCGTCAATATCAACCAGCCTTTCAGCCCCGGCGGCTTCACCATACTTAATCAGGTATTCCATACATCTTCGAGTCAACCAGTCATCGCTTTTCAACATGTCCTCTTCTTCTCGAGTAAGATGCAACCCCCTCACCCTTACATAACACAAATTTTCGGTTTATAACCATCAAATATAAAGAACTTACTAAACCCGACCCAGCGTCCCTTTAATTTTAAAATGGTGTGTTGAAGGTGTCTTTCTGAGATTTAACCATATCTACTGTCTTTCTAAAACTAATCGCTTAGAGAAATTAAGTTGTACCGCGTGATGAAGATGTTTGATTTGAGGCTAATGTTTCTGCGCTTAGCGGCTTACCTATTTGGATCTCGTAGAGTTTTGCGTATAACCCTCCCTTCTTCAACAGTTCTTCGTGGGTCCCCTCCTCAACTATCTTTCCCTTGTCGAGGACTATGACTCTGTCCGCTAGGAATGTTGTTGAAAGCCTATGTGCAATTATTATGCATGTTCTTCCCTTGAAAAGCCTCTCCAACGCTTCTTGGAGTACGCTTTCTGTGTATGGGTCAACGCTGCTAGTGGCTTCGTCTAGGATTATTATTTTGGGATTTCTCACAAGGGTTCTGGCAACGTTTATGAGTTGCCTCTGCCCAACCGATAGGTTTCCACCCCCCTCAGAAACCATGGTTTTCAGACCTTCCGGCAGGGATTCCACAAGGGGATCCAGACCTAAGTCGCTGATGACCTTGGCGATCTCTTCGTCGGTGGCGTCAGGCTTGCCGTAGCGAATATTCTCTAAGATGGTGTCTTTAAACAGTACTGGTTCTTGGGGAACTAGGGCTAGCTGGCTTCTAAGAGATTTCAACGTACCTTTCCTTATGTCAACGCCGTCTATGAGGATGCGTCCCTCTTGCGGGTCATATAACCTCAATATAAGGTTGGCCAGCGTAGTTTTGCCGGCTCCTGTTGGTCCCACAACGGCCACTATTTCTCCAGGCTTGATATGCAGGTTGAAGTTTTCAAAAACTTTCGACCCGTCATATGCAAAGCTCACGTTTTCAATTTTTATCTCGCCGTGCTTAATTTTCAGGTCGAGGGCGTCTTTAGCTTCTGTGACCTTTGGCTTCGCCTCAAGATACTCGAATATTCTTTCGGCTGCTGCGAGGGCTGACTGGAGCATGTTATAATATATGGTTAGCATTATTGTCGGCTGGAAGAACATTTCCACGTAGCTGTAGAACGCCAAAAGCGTTCCTATAGTAACTTCTCCGTTGATTACTAGGTGTCCACCGTAAAATATGAGGAGGGCGATTGTGGCAGCCCTTATTAGGCTTAGCACTGGCCGTGTAAGGGCCATGACGACGGTTGCTTTAAGGTTTGCACGCATCGTCTCGTAGCTCACCCTCTCAAACTGTCTGAGGTTTTCAACATCTCTTCCGGAGAAGGACTGGGAAACCCTCATGCCCACAACCGTCTGCTCAATGTTTGATGTCAACTCGCCCACCCTCGCCCTAACCTCTCTAAAGGCCCTATAACTTCGCCTAGCCAAGAACATCACAGCCACAACCATCAAGGGAATCAGCGCCAAAGTCACAAGGGTGAGTTTAACGCTGAGGCTTATCATGGCGGCCAAAGCGCCGAAAATGGTTAAGGCGTTGAAGATGGCGTCTATGAAACCCGTTGTGGCTGTTTGACCTACAGCGTCAACGTCGCTTGTGAACCTGGAAATCACTTGTCCCGCGGGCATGGTTGAGAAGAATGCGTAATCCATTTCCACGGAATGCGAGAAAAGCTTGATCCGCAAGTCGTAGAGGAGCTTTTGGGTTAGCCATGCAATGCTGTAGCTTCTCACAATGCTTAACGCCCAGCTACATATGGCTATGGCTGCCAAGATAAGTGAATACAGTATTAGGGCGTCCATGTTTTTTGCCATTATACCCTCGTCCACTATCCGCTTGCCAAAATATGGCCCTATCACGTTTAAGCCTAAAACTGCAGATGCCACAGATGTAAAGATCAAAACTTGAGCCTTATACTTCCATATAAGCCTCAGCAATTTTGCAATTATTTTGGGCGAGGAGCTCTTGGGTTTTCCCTCCATACCTCCTCTCATGTGCCTACCCATCATCCACCCGAAACCGTGGCCAACGGGACCAGGTGCACCCATCCTCTACATCCTCCAACTAACGCTCTTGATGAGCAAACTGCGCATTGTAAAGCTTTGCGTACACCCCGCCAAGCCTCATCAACTCCTCATGAGTTCCCTCTTCAACAATCCTGCCATCATCTAAGACTATGATTCTGTCGGCAAGTTTGAGGGTTGAAAGTCTCTGGGTTACTATGAACGTTGTTCTTCCCTCAATGAGCCTTTTTAGAGCGTCAACCACAGCTGCCTCTGTTTCAGCGTCAAGCTGGGAGGTTGGATCGTCAAGGATCAGTATTTTCGGGTTAAGTATTAGAGTTCTAGCTATGGCAATTCTTTGCCTCTGCCCCCCGGAAAGGGTTACACCCCTCTCCGCCACGTCTGTTTCGTAGCCCTTCGGTAAGCTTTCTATAAAATCGCTTATACCCGCCACTTTGGCGGCTTCCTTTACCTCGTTCATGGAGGCGTTAGGCTTTCCATAGGTTATATTTTCCTTTATGGTACCAGCGAAGAGCATCACATCCTGGTGGACTATTCCGATATGTTTCCTTAACGACTTAATTTTGACATCTTTCAGGTCCACACCATCTATAAGGATGCGCCCTTTTTGGGGATCGTAAAATCTTGGTATAAGCTTGATGAGGGTTGATTTTCCAGAGCCTGTGGGCCCAACTATGGCAACTTTTTCCCCAGGCTTAACTTCAAAGCTGGCGTCCACGAGGACAGGTTTGCCTTCGGCGTAGCCGAACGTGACATTTTCAAATTTAACATGTCCCTTAACATCCTTGAGGTCGATGGCGTTGGGTTTCTCTTTAACCTCTGGTTCCTTGTCTAATATGTCGAAGATTCTGTTAGCTGAAACTGAAGCCCTTTGGTAGTCTAGGACGAAGAACCCTAAGCCCACGAGGGGTCTGTTAAGCATGGAAAGATAAAGCAGGAAGGCTGCTATATCTCCAATGCTTAGGATGCCGGTTATGGCCTTAAAGCCGCCGTAGAGGTATATTACAAGCTGTATTGCGGCTGATACAAGCCCTATAGATGGTGAGGCGATTGATGCATAGGTTTGGAACCGCATGTTCAAAGCATATAGCCTGTCAAGCCCAGCCTTGAATGTTCTTCCAAAAATGTCTTCAACGCCAAGGGCCTTTAAAACTTTAACCGTGAAGGTGTACTCCTGAACTGTGCTGTTGAATTGGCTTGTCGCCCTCCAACCTTCTTGGAGTACGGGGTAAACCTTCCTGTTGAATAGGATTGTAATCAGCGCCAAAAGTGGGAGAAGGGCCGTTGCCACAATTGTTAACTCAACATTTAAACTTAGGAGTATGGCTAGGGCTATTGTGGATGAGAAAAAGGCATCCAGCAAAGGCATTGTGGCAAAGCTTAAGAAGCGATTAAGGTTATCCATGTCAGTGGTAATCCTCACGATTATTTCGCCGATTTCAGCACTGTCGTAAAAACCATACGAGAGCTCATGCAGATGCTTATACAAGTCTAATCTGAGGCGGTATATCGCTTTCTGAGCTATGAGCTCAAAAAGGTAACGTACGAAAAACGCCGCAACCCCCTCCAGGAAGGTCAAGAAAATAACAGCTAAAGAGAGGGGCAAGAGTCTACTTGCATCGTAGGCTATAACGGAGTTCAATAGATCCCTGACGTACCATGGTATCATCATGGCGAGGCATGTGGCGGCAAGTAGTGAGGCTAGGGCAAACACCAGAAACTTCCAATTTTTAAGCACGTACTTGTAGACCCTGAATATAGGGGATCTCGCCATTTGTATCACGTAATGTCAAATTCGATATCAACACTGATATTTAAAAGTTTTGTGCACGATCTCTTCATAACGATTTGAGGCTGCCCCCTCCATAGAAAGGCATTAAAGCTAAAACCCCCTTTTGTGGGATATGGTGCATTCATGCCCCGAAAATACGGCTTGTTCACAGATTTGCAGTTTAAGGTATTACAGCTTCGCCTAAGGAAGGGCCTGTCACACGCTGAAATTGCCGCTATGCTGGGGACGACAAGAGAAAACATAGTTATCTTGGAGGCGAGGGCTAAAAGAAATTTGAGGTTAGCCGAGGAAACCCTCCGGGCTTATAGGTCGCTGCTCTCAGTGGCAAATATTGAGGTCAAGGCTGGCACGCATCTAGTGGATGTTCCAAGCATGCTTGTTAAGGAGGGCGACAAACTGGGGATAAAGCTGAAAGTGAACTTTACTAGGATTTATGACGAAATAAGGTTTAAGGCGGCAAACTGCTTGGATGGAGTTAAGGTTATAAAGCCTTTCACAATCGCCATCTTCGGCAATGGTGATGTTGAGGTCTTGTCGTTGCCCCTTTAGTAAACATATTCGCTTACCAAAAAGATTATAAGTAAATAGCTAAGAATTCAAAACTTCAAAGCACTTTACGAGGGGTAGCGTTGCGCTTAATGAAGGTTGCCGCCATTTTCATAGCTGGTCTTGCATTGGGCGCTTTTGGAATGTCAGCCTTTTACAATCAAAGGGGCTCAGCGACAAAGCGAATAGTCATCTTTGCGGGTGCTGCAGCGTCTCCCGTTTATAGGGAGGCATGCGAGGCTTTTGAGTCAAAATATAACGTTAAAGTTGAGTTGAGGTTAGGTGGTTCAGGGAGCCTGTTGTCAGCCATGGAAATTGCAAGGGTGGGTGACGTATACATTCCAGGCTCGCCCGAATATCTCGTTAAGGCGAATAAATTGGGTGTTGTAAACCTCACAGCAATCCCAGCGAGGGTGTTCGCATATTTAGTTCCGGCTATCCTTGTCCAGAAGGGTAACCCGAAGGGCATATCAACACTAGAAGACTTGGCGAAGCCTGGGATCCGTGTCGGAATAGCAGATCCCGAATCCGTATGTGTCGGCCTCTACGCCAAGGAGCTTTTAGAGTTCAACGGGCTCTGGGAAGACGTAAAAAAGAACATTGTAGTGCATGCAGAAAGCTGTGAGGCAACGGCAACCCTGATATTCACCGGAACTGTTGACGCCATAATCGGATGGCATGTCTTCCACTATTGGAACCCGGAAAAAACTGACCTGATATGGGTTGAGCCGGAGAAAATTCCTAAGGTAGGCTACATAGCTGGAGCGGTAACGGTGTTTGCAGAAGACAAAGAAATCGCCGCAAATTTCCTCGATTATCTTGCCTCTCAAGATATGCGCGGGGTTTGGGCGCGGTACGGCTATATACCCACTCTTGAGGAAGCGAGGATTTACGCGTCAAATGCAACAATTGAAGAGGTGGGCTAGGATAATTGGAGTTTAGCATGCTCCGCGTTTTGGCTTTCCTCTGCCTAACCTTTGTTTCAGCCTTTTTCCTAAGCCTTTTTCTCTCTACCATTTTAGTTATGGATCCATGGCTGCTTCTCAGCACAATTCTTTCCGAAGAAGTCGTGTTTGCAGTCTTGCTTTCGTTTTTTACTGCGACATGTTCCACTTTAATCTCCTTAATGGTTAGTATTCCAGTGTCCTACGCCCTTTCCCGTCTAGATTTTCCTGGAAAAACGTTTATAGACGGTTTTTTAGACATTCCAGTGGCGGTCCCTCCCATTGCCTTGGGAGTTATGCTCATTATTTTCTTTTCTAAAACCCCCATAGGCCTTTTTATCAACGAGTCTGTGGTGAGGTTTGTTTTTGAGGTTCCAGGGATAGTCCTAGCCCAATTCGCTGTCATATGCGTTTTAACAATAAAACTTGTGAAGGCATCCTTCGACGGAGTGCCCGTTAGGTATGAGAGAGTAGCGAGGACTCTTGGGTACACAGAGTTTCAGGCTTTTCTGCATGTAACTTTGCCCGCGGCAAAGAGGGGCATTCTGGGCGCTGCCTTGATATCGTGGGCTAGGGCTTTAGGCGAATTCGGGGCGACTGTAACTTTAGCTGGGGCGACAAGGTTTAAAACTGAAACACTTTCCATAGCATTGTACCTGAACCTTTCAGCGGCAAACATAGAAAAAGCGGCGGCTATAATCTGTACTCTTCTCGCCATCGCCTGCGCAGTGCTGGTCGTGGCTAGAAAACTTTTACATCGGGGGCTTGCCGCATGATAAAAGTTTTAAACTTGCATGCGTGCCGCGGTTCCTTCTCCTTAGTGGGCATTAATTTTGAAGTCCCGAAAGGTTCCTTCCTCACTTTTGTAGGCCCAAACGGATGTGGGAAAACAACGTTACTCGAATGCCTCGCTGGCCTGCAAAAAGTGAAGGCTGGGAGAATCATAATAGATGGGGTTGACGTTACAAACCTTCCTCCGGAAAAAAGGAGAATTGGATACGTGCCCGCTGACTACGCGCTTTTCCCAAACATGACTGTACGCCAAAACATCAACTTCGGAGCGAGAAAAGCAAAGGACATAGAGCCCTCAGAACTTCTCAAAATAGCCCAACTCCTCCGTGTCGAAAACATAATGGACAGGAATGTTGAATCCTTAAGCTCGGGGGAAAAGCAAAGGGTTGCGTTGGCTAGGGCTTTAGCCGCCAAACCAAAAGTTCTTCTCCTCGATGAGCCGTGCTCATCATTGGATCCGCCGACGAAGGAAATGCTTAAAACGCAGGTGAAAAGCATTCTTATTAAGGCGCTTTGTGAGGTCAACGTGTCAGTCATATACACGACCCACGATTTGGTGGAAGCAAGTGTTATCAGCGACAAGATCGCGGTGATGAATAATGGGAGGATTGAGCAAGTAGGCCTTAAGGACGAGATATTTGAGAATCCGAAATCAAGGTTTGTGTCAGAGTTTTTGGGGTACAACGTTTTTAATGGGCGTATTGTTTCAGCCGAACATGGAAAAGCTTTTGTTAAGGTTGGAAACGCCGTCTTAGAGGCAGAGGAATGCGAAATCCTCCCCAGAGACGATGTCACCGTGGTTATAAGGCCCCAAGATGTGACCCTATCGCCAAACAAGGAAATAGCCAAGCATAAATGGAAGCATTGCAGATGCAACATGTTAAATGGAACGGTGGAAAAAATGTATCAAGCAGGCTCTTCTGTCAGGGTTGAGGTTAATATAGGAGAAGCATACCTAAAAGCTGACGTCAGCCAAGACTGGCTTGAAGAGTTCAACATAAAAGTTGGAAGCAAAATCTACGCCCAAATAAAAGCTTCAAGGGTTAAAATTCTTCCAAAAACGCCTTAAAAAATATAGCGGCGAGGTATGTAGGGGGAACCTGTTCAAGGTAAGTGAGGATTAGTCCCTTGTCAAGGGAGCTTTCAAGGCTTAAGTTCATAGGTTGTATGCTCGGATGTGCAGTGGGAGACACCCTTGGCGCAGGCGCTGAAGGTTTTGGATCCTTAGATGGAAAAGTGCATTTTATATGGAGATGGACTGACGACACCCACATGATGATTGGAGTGGCAGAGTCGCTGATTTCAGCAAGGGGCTTTGACGGAGCCCACATGGCCCAAACCTTTGTCCGAAACTACGAGCAAGAGCCTTGGCGGGGTTATGCCAGCGGCCCCTCAAGGATTTTTAGGCTGATCAAGGCGGGGGTCCCATGGAATGAAGCTGCAGGGAAACTTTTCGGGGTCAAGGCTCATATGGTAATGGAGCTGCCATGCGGGTGGCCCCCATAGGCCTCTTATATTATGATGAGCCCGACAGGCTTAGGGTTGTGGCTTACGCCCAAAGCAGAATAACACATGCCCACCCGTTAGGCGTGGAGGGAGCTGCCCTGCAAGCCTATGCTGTGGCCTTGGCTGTAATGGAAAATCCTAGGCGGGGACTTGATACAAAGGATTTTCTGGCGAAGCTTTTGAATTTCACGTCTAATGAAGTTTACAGGCGAAAGCTTAGACTGGCTGGGGAGCTTTTGGCGGGCAACGTGGACCCTCGCGGAGTTATAAAGGTCCTCGGCAACGGGGTCGAAGCCTTCAATTCGGTTCCCACGGCGATTTACTGTTTCCTCAAAAATCATAAAAGCTTTAGGGAAACAGTGATTTACGCGGTGAGCCTTGGCGGCGACACAGACACTATAGCGGCTATGGCTGGGGCCATAAGCGGCGCCTACCACGGCTTGGAAACTATACCAGCTGAATGGCTTGAGAGGCTTGAAAGAAGGAGTTATATTGAAGGACTTGCCGAGCAATTGTGGAGGCTTAAGGAGCTTGGGCTCGGCAATAAAAACTGAAACTGTGGTCTTTCAAAGCGGAGGATTAAGGCTTTATGGGAACCTTCACATGCCCGCCAAAAGCTCCCCATGCATAATTACCCTTCACGGACTGGAAAGCAGCAAAGACAGTGGTAAATGGCCTCTAATAGCCCGAAAACTCGCCATGAAGGGCTACGCTTGTTTAAGGTTCAACTTCAGGGGTTGCGGTGAAGGCTTAGAGAAAAGCCAAGGCTCCTTCGAGGAAACCTCTCTGACAAGTCGAATTGAAGACTACAGGGCAGCCATAGACTTTCTGGAGAAAAGCGGGAAGGTGGAAGCTAGCAGACTTGGCGTTATAGGGTCAAGCATGGGTGGGATGGTTGCCATAACAGCCCAAGACCCGAGAATAAAAGTGATGACGGTTATGGCTACACCATGTGAGAGCATAGGACTGGGCAAACCCCACAGATTTAGGAATAAAATCCTGTACTATGCGCTGCCTTCAGGCAGAAGGCTAAATGTCAAATTCTATAAGGACATGGCGCGCCATAACCTTCTAGAAGCTGTTAAAAAGGCGCCGCCCATTTTGATAATTCATGGGAGCTGCGACCCACTTGTCCCCGTGGAGCACGCCCAGAGGCTTTATAAAGCCGCCTCGGAACCAAAAAGGCTTGAAGTTATAGAGGGCGCCGACCATGTATTCTCAAACCCAATACACCTCGACAAAGCCATAAACTTAATTCTAGAATGGTTTCACAAGTATCTTTAAAGGAAACAAAACTAGGAAATGTTTCAGCAGACTTTTCGGCTCATAGACGAACTAATTTAAAGGCTCCTGCCCTTCTTTACGGCATTAACCGTCCTTTTTAAGAGAAGCTGGGCTGACTCCGGAGTCGGCCAACCGCCTAAACCACAATCTGGCCCCGTGAAAGCCAACCTTTCTCCAAACTTCTCAAAAGCCTTTTTGAACCTTCTAATTATGGTTTCCTCGTCTTCAACAAGCTGCTCCGGCCGAGGAGTTGTTACACCTTTCTCGTAAAGCTCAGCCGTGAGGTTGTTTATGTCTGTTCGGGCTATTCCCACGCGTATATGCTTATCCGCCTCATCAAGTATTCTTTTTGAAATGCGCTCTATGTTTTGAGGTGAAGATGCGTACTCGATGGAAACCACGTCCAGATTTCTAACTTGTAAAAGGTCTGAAATCCTTGAAGGAGAATGTGTATGTATCTGTCGAATTACACCGCTGAAGCCAAAAGCTCTCTCCAAAACCTCGATGAGGATATCCCTATCCGCGTTTATGTCTGTGAAACCAAAACTCGGTTCGTCTAAAGCAACAACCTCAGTCCTGACGTGTTTAGAATCTAGGATGGCGTTCTTTGCAAAACGCCTTACGGTCTCCGCAAACATTAGGAGCACGTCTCCATACCCTGTTGTCCCCACCTCTTTTAGGTAAAGCTCCATAGGCCCTGTAACGCAAACTCGCAATGCAATTTTTTCCCCAAACTTTTCATAAAGACCCGCAGCTTCCTGCTTAATGACGTATACTTCTGGTATAACCGCAGTCTCTTCATCCACGATATATGTGCCCTTCTCCATGGCCGCATGGATTACTTCGGTGAACTGTCTGTACATGTCATAATGCTGGGGGTAGGTGACAACGTCCAATCCTGCCTCGAGCTTCTTCTCGAAAGAGTCTACCACCACGTTGTAGAAATTTTCGCATACAAACACGTCCTCCTTGAGATTTTTGCCACTTACTATGCCCTTTCTGGCCCGCTTATATGCCTCCTCAAACTTGTGTCTATTAACGCTGGAGGGTAGGGGGTAGCTTCCTATATCATCCACGAAAGGTTTCATGGCAGAAAATTACGCGTGAGGGTGTATTAAATCTAACCCGGCTTAAAACGCGTCCTCTCCGGGGCAAGAAATATAAGTAAGTTCTCTTCTGGTGAAGTCTACTTGGTGGGAAAAGTGCCGAGCACCTGGAAACTTCGTGCATCCATGTTTGGAACTCTAGCCTTCATAATAGGCTTGTCTACGCTGGTATTTACTCTAATCTTAAGCCTGTTCAACACGTTTGATTTGATCACGTTGGGCGTGCTGGTTGTAGCCTTCAACGTGGGACAATGGCTAATATCTCCTTACATCATTGATGCGTTATATCATGTTCGAGAAATTCCTGAAGGCGAAAATCCGAAGCTCCATAAGATGGTCGAAAATCTAAGCAGCAAAAGTGGAATTAAAAAGCCTAGGATAATGCTCGCCCAGATTCCCATTCCCAATGCCTTCGCGTATGGTTCACCCATAGCTGGAAGCCGCGTGGCAGTAACAAGCGGATTGCTGAAAACCCTCGACGACGATGAGGTTGAAGCCGTCATAGGTCATGAGCTTGGACACCTAAAACATAGAGACGTGCAAATAATGATGTTTGTCTCGCTCTTGCCAGCCCTCTTCTACTACATTGGCTATTCGCTTATGCTTTCATCCATGTTCAGTAGGCGAAGGGAAGGAAATAGCGGAATAGCAGCCCTTGGCATAGGTTTCATGGCCCTTTCATGGATTTTAAACTTGTTCATACTTCACCTGAGCCGCCTACGCGAATACTACGCTGACAGGCACAGCGTTAGTGTGGTGGAAAATGGAGCGCAAAAACTCTCCGAAGGATTGGCAAAAATTGTCTACTCAACAAAGAACATGGGTAATAGACGAAGAGAAATGCAAAATCTAAACGCCTTCAAAGCCCTTTTCATAGCAGACCCAGACAAGGCAGAAACAGATGCTATGGTTATTTCCGCTATATCTTCAGGCGACCAGAGACTTGTCCAAGAAATCTTATCCCAAAAAGTGACCACTCTAGACAGGATAATCGAGATCTTCTCGACTCACCCGAACATCATTAAAAGGCTAAGAGCTCTACAAGAATTAAGCTGATGCAAGAGATTCCCAACCTTCAAAAGCTTAAAACCCTTTAAAATGGAGAAAAAGGGGAGTTAGAAATTCCAAAAAGCTACGGCGGCGGGGTCATCTGGAAGGTCTGCGGGTCAGTGTATGAATAGTACCAGATGATGGTCTCGCCAGGGCTTACTACGTACTTGTCGCATGCTGAGCCTCCGTGACTCCATCCGTAATCCGTCCAAGACCACCAGCCCCAGTATTTGGACTCACTTACAGATTGCTCCACACCGTTAATCGCCTTAACAAACATGCCCATGGCGCCATAGGATTGGCCTTCAATTTTCCATCCTGCGTTAAGCATAGCCTCGTAAAGTGTTAGACCCTTCGTGCCATTATACCAAACCCTGGTGCCGTTAGCGTAATCTATGCCCAGGTTAATGGCTGCTTTTGAGGCTTCCGACTCTTCAAGCCTCGATGCCAAGTCATTATATTGGGCGTAAAGATCACTGTACTTGGTGTAGAGGTTGTTGTATTGTAGGTAGTAGTGGACGGAGACCATTGAGGCGGCTATAGCCCAACACAAAACCACTACAGTGGCTATGATCCAACTACTTTTTGCTGATGCCAAAAATTCTCACCTCCTACAAATTTTTCAAGTGTGGTAATTAGGGGAACCGTGCAAGCTCCAAAAAGGACAGCATTACTTAATTCATGAGTTAACGTGAATGGAACCCCTGCTATTATCGCTATGAGCAGGGGGACGTTAAATGCCCATGCATAAACCAAATTAGTGATTAGGTCGTAGACAAACGTTAAGAGAAAACCCGCAGCCCCGAAGAGGAGATTCAGCCCCAAAACGCTGCTGGTGAAACCCGTTGACGTTAACCTTTTTCCAATCAGGCCTCCAGCGACGCCGTAGATTGCCTCGGAAAGCATTGTTGCAAGCCAAATTTGAAACACAAAACCGTAAGGGTTTATTAATCCATAAATTAACCATGCAAAAATCCCGATAGAAGCCCCCACCAATGGTCCGAAAGCGAGCCCGCCGACAAATACCAGCAAGTCCATAACTTTAACGTTCGGCACACCAATGAGAGCATAGTTTGACCCAACGCATAAGGCTGCAATAATGGCTATTATACAGATTTTTCTGCTATCCAACATTGTTTATTGGTTGGAATATCCAACCATATAAGTTTTCCTCAAGCAACAACATAAAACCCCATAAATAAACTTTGGCACTAAACAGTGGGGGAATAGTTGATTATCTATTTGGAGACAAATGAACGCTTGAAGAAACCACAACAACGCCTACTGGATTTTTCAGAAGGATAGGCCATAAACCCTTAGAAATAGCTAAAATGCTTAAAGGTATGAAAGCCGAAGAAATCCATGAAATCCTGTTTAAATTCGGCGTAAACCTGGCGCAAACTCCGTTATGACAGGGAGGGGATCCTCCTGTACAAGAAACCTTGTGTAATGAAGGTGAATGGCGAAGAGGTTACCCGCTGGAAATTTGAAGAAAATTGGAATTTACCTCTCTTCTCCTTCAGCGAAGGCGCAAAATTAATCCAGCAGATTCTTGAATGGGTAAGACAGAAAAGGAGAAGCTAGTTGCCAAATCAAGAAAAGCTCAAGAGAATAGAGGAGTTAACCAGTGAGCGCGCCCTCTTGCAAGATCAAAAAAGGAGATTGGAGGCTGAAGCGGAGGCAATCGCCGAAAAAAGAAACAAGCTTAACGAGGCCTTAAAGAACTTACGAGTCGAAATCCTAGAAACTCGAAAAGTCAGAAACAACATAAACTTGAAAGTTAAGGAGTTGAAAGAGCAAAAAGAAGAGATTAAGCGGGAGAAAGATCGGAAAATCGAAGAGCTTAAAATTTTAATGCGGGAAATGGAGGATTTAGAAAAGAGAAAACCAAATAAAAACCCTCAGATGCTTGAAAGGGAAGTTAAAAGCCTTGAATGGAAAATCCAGACAACTCCTCTGAGCCTTCAAGACGAGAAGAAACTTATTGAAAGGGTTAAACAACTAGAAACTCAATTAAACATTTATAGAAAAATAGAGC
Source organism: Bathyarchaeia archaeon (assembly GCA_038865865.1). Taxonomy (GTDB): domain Archaea; phylum Thermoproteota; class Bathyarchaeia; order Bathyarchaeales; family Bathycorpusculaceae; genus JANXEP01. The sequence continues at coordinate 47,208 of JAWBZV010000007.1, forward strand.
AGCTAGCTCAGAAAAGCCTTGAGCTTAAAGCAGAAATAAAGGCTATGCAAGCAAGAATCAAGCGTTATGGCGAAGAAATTTCTGAAAAAGCGAAAGAAAGCCAAGAATTTCACGAAAAAATGTTGGAAAAGATAAATGAAGCGGAAAAACTTAAAGCGGAGGCTGATCACCTTCACCAGCTTTTCCTCCAATATAAGGAAAAAATTAGACCAGTTCAGTCTGAAATAGACAGGATTTCAAACGAGATAAGGCAGTTAAGAGTTGAAATCTTAGCTGAAGCGGAAGAGGAGCGGAAAAAAAGGGAGGAAGAGTTTTTAGCGGATATTGAGAGGCAGGCTAGGGAAAAGCTTAGACGGGGCGAAAAATTGACCTTGGAAGAATTTAAATTACTCATGGAGAAAGGGATAGCACAAAATTAAAGTAATCTTGAGTATTTTATGGATGAGAGCAGAGACGATGACTTCAAAAGGCGAAGAGAAGAGGATCCTAATTCTCTGCGTCGATAGAGATGGCGACTTAGGGATGAAAGCGCAGATAAAAACCCCCCTGATTGGCAGAGAAAACACCCTTAACGCGGCGGTTGCTTTGGCTTTAAGGGATCCGGAAGAACCAGACGCGAACGCTATGTTCGAAGCAATACGCATCTACGATCGACTACAAAGCGAAAGCAAAGGCAACGAAATCTTTGAGGTGGCGGTCATATCTGGTTCGGAGTTGGGCGGCGTTGGCGCAGACAGGAAAATAGTTGCAGAGCTAAGCGAAGTGTTGAACTCTTTCCATGCAAATGAAGTAATTTTAGTCACAGACGGTTATTCTGATGAGGCTGTGTTGCCTCTCGTCGAGTCGCGGGCTCCCGTTTCCTCTGTCAGGCGGGTTGTGGTGAGACATAGCGAATCCATTGAGGAAACAGCCGCCTTATTTACTAGATATTTAAGAACACTTCTGGAAAATCCCCGTTACTCCCGCATAGCGTTAGGGTTTCCCGGAATTTTACTCTTGATTTTGGGCATTCTCGCCGCATTCGGTCTAGTCCATTACTATCTAATGGCGTTTGTCATCGTTTTAGGCTTGTTTATGTTTGTGAAGGGTTTTGGGGTTGATAGGCTAGCTAAAAATTTCTATAAGTGGTTTAAGGAATATTCCCCGCCGCCTCTGCGGGTACAAATTTCAATTTATTCTGCGCTTGCTGGTTTTCTGTGCTTAGCTGTGGGCCTGTACTTGGGGTGGAATGCCGCTGCGTCTGTGAACATAAACTGGGATAATTGGCTTATGGTCTTGCCCAAAGCCGCCGGATTTTTTGTTGATGCTTCCAAAGACCTTGCCATAGTTGGAGTTTGTGTGGCGTTGTCCGGTAGGGCGATACGCTGGTATTTTGAAAGGGATGCCAGACTGCTTCGTAACATAGCCCTAATTGTGTTAATTGGTTGGAGCGACCAGATTTTGGACGCTACAGCTAAAATTCTAATTAACCCTGATATAGGTTATGGAGTTTTAATATTCACGATAGTTATAGGCATTTTAATTGGCTTGGCCTCTTTGCTCACCATAATTGTGGTTCAACGGTCCGCCAAGGGCTTCTTTAGGGAGGCTGAAGAGAAAGTTGAAGAGTTTGAGGAAGACTAAAATAGCGATAATTGGCGGAACAGGTTTCGAGAGGTTGTTCACCAGCGCTCAGCAGATACGCGTTGGAACTCCATATGGGATTCCTCCGCCCATAACCGTTGGGAAGGTTGAAGATAAAGACGTAGTTTTTCTGCCGAGGCACGGTCCTGAACATGCCATTCCACCACACAGGGTAAATTATAGGGCGAATATTTATGCTCTACACCAGCTTGGGGTTGAGCGGATTATTGCGGTGAACGCTGTTGGCGCCATAAACCCCCGCTTTAAGCCAGGCCACATTGCTGTTCCCCATGACTTGGTTGACTTTACAAAATCTCGTCCTACAACCTTTTATGACCAGGCCCCTGTAACCCACATAGATTTTTCTCAGCCATACTGCCCAGAAATACGCAAAATTTTAGTTGAGAAAGCTGGAGAAAGCGGTTTAACCTGCTGGGATAGTGCCGTGCTTGTGTGCACTGAGGGGCCGCGTTTTGAGTCGCCTGCTGAAATAGAAATGTTTAGGCGTTTAGGTTTTGACATAGTTGGAATGACAGGGGCTCCGGAAGCCGTGCTTGCGAGAGAACTTGAAATTTGCTATGCTTCACTTTGTTTTGTCTCTAACATGGCAGCGGGCATGCAGGAGCGTTTGACGCCTTCTGAGGTTTTCGAGGTTTCAAGAAGGTTAGCTCCAAAAGTGGAGCAAATCTTGGTCAAAGCAGTTGGGACTTTACCCCTTGAACGGAGCAACTGTCCATGCGCGCACGCCCTTAAAGACGCGAGGCTCGGGTGATGCTTAAGGGCATCCTTTCAGCTTTAGGTGTGTACAAGCTTTACGAGAAATGGTTATGGCACCAGATTAAAAGCCATGTTAAACCGGAACACATAGCCATAATTTTGGACGGAAACAGGCGATGGGCTTCAGAGAAAGACTTGGCCCCTTGGCTCGGCCACAGAAAGGGCGCTGAAAAAGTTGAACAACTTTTAGACTGGTGTTTAAAGCTAGGCGTTAAAGTTGTGACACTTTACGCTTTCTCGACCGAAAACTTCCGACGTTCCCAAAAAGAGGTTGATGAAATAATGCGGATCGCAAACGAGGAGCTCCAGAAGATTCTTAAAGATGAGAGGCTCCATAAAAACAAGGTTCACGTAAAAGTTATTGGGAGGAAGCACTTGCTACCAGAAAATATTCAGAGGCTTATTGAGGAGGTGGAAAGGGCAACTCAAAATTACAACGAACACTTTTTGAATATAGCTTTCGCTTATGGTGGGAGAGCTGAAATAGTTGACGCTGCAAGGAGGATAGCTGTAAAAGTTCAGAGGGGGGAGTTAAAGCCTGAGGATGTGGATGAAAGCCTCTTTGAAAAGCACCTTTATACCTCCCACCTGCCAAAACAGGATCCGGATCTGATAATAAGGACTTCGGGGGAGGAGCGGCTGAGCGGCTTTCTTCTTTGGCAGTCAGCCTACAGCGAACTTTGCTTCTTGGATGTTTACTGGCCTGACTTCCGTTTCATAGACCTTTTAAGAGCTGTCCGCACCTTTCAAAAACGGAAGAGGCGTTTTGGGGCTTAAGCTCTTTTTTTGGCGCTCACTATGGAGATGACATCTCTATCCTTAAGAATGTAGTCTTCGCCAACTCTTTTTCGTTCTCTGGCCTCAACGGCATAGATGAAGCTCTCACCGAGCTCCGTGTGGATTAGGTAGGCGAGCTCCCGAGCTGTTGTCCCGTAGGGCACTAAGTAGGCGTCAGGCAAAACCCTCCCGTTATGGTCAGATAGGTGCTCTAAGTCCTCAACTGGGTACACTGTTATCATGTTTAGGAGTTTAAAGTAAGCTAGGTTTATGGCTTCTTGAACACCTGTTGAGCCAAATTTGAGGAGAATTTTCTCCCTTATTGTTTCTAAGGCTTTGATTTGGCTTTCAGTTAGCCTTTCTCTGTCCAATATTTTGAAGGTGCAGTCTCCCGGCCTATAATCTATAAGCTTTTTCTCAGCGGCCCTCCGCAGGGCTAATTCGGCTTCAGCGCAACATGGAACCACCACGTAGTTCAGCCTTCTAATCCTTTGAAAGTTTTCTTCGGCTGCGGGTATGTCCATCTTGTTGGCCGCGATGAGCATGGGTTTGGCTATTTGCCTAAGCGTGTCAATGAACTTAAGGAAATCTTCCTCGCTCCAAGCTGTTGGTTTCTCAGCATTCAACCCTGTCCTCCTAACAGCTTCAAAAATATGCGCTCTTTTAATGGCTAGCCCACTAAGCCTCTCTTCCAAAATTGTGAGAAGGTCCTTTGACGCGGATTCCGCGGTTCTGGCGATTTTAGGCCAGTCCTTCTTGAGGATGTTTGCGATCCACATGGTTATTTCCCGCTCCAGAAACTTTATATCCTCGAGGGGGTCATGCTCGCCGGGTTTACAAATTCTCCCCTCAGAGTCTGTCCCCCCTGAAGCGTCGACAACGTGGAGTAGGACGTCTGCTTTTCTTATCTCGTCTAAGAACTGGTTGCCAAGGCCTCTCCCCTGCCATGCACCAGGCACAAGGCCAGCGCAGTCTATAAACTCGACGGGAATAAGCCTTACACCGTCAATGCATATAGAGTTAACAGGCGTATCTTTGACGTTGAATTCCTTGCAGACACAAGGTGTTCTCACATAACCCACCCCCCTGTTTGGCTTTATCGTTGTGAATGGGTAGTTGGCGATTTCAGCTGGCGCCAAGGTTGCAGCACTGAAAAATGTGGATTTTCCCGTGTTTGGTTTACCAACTATCCCAAGCAGCCTTGAATAAGACCTTTGCATCGGCTTCCCACTTATTTAATGTTTAAATTTGAGTATATGTCTTCCCCTTTATCTAAATACTGGCATGCGTGCGAACACAATGTTAATTGGAATGCCGACGTAGTGAATATGTAATGTTGGCATGGGTGTGCGCTTGCAGTTCCATGTTTTTAGCGGGTGGTGAGAGTCTAAACATGGGAAAAGGGAGAGAGCCTAATGGAGAAATACATTGGGGTTAAGTTTAGAACGAAATTTTTGAGGAGAGAGCCCCCTGAAGATGAAAGGATTGCCGAGTTAGCTAGATGGTGTAGGATTTTCCATTCATATGGGCTTGCACCAGTTATTAACGGCAAATCCATGGGGAACCTAAGTTTTAGGCTCGTCGAGGGATTAAACGAATTCATAATTACCGCTTCTGGGCTAGGTCCTAAAGACTCCCTTACTCCAGAATGTTTTGTTAAAGTGGTTGGCTGTGATGTGGACAGCCGAACGGTCTATGTTCATGGAGTTAGGGAACCCTCATCTGAAAGCCTTCTACACTACCGAATTTACTTTTTAAGACCGGATGCGCAAGCAGTTTTCCACGGCCACGACAAGATGGTCACAGAACATGCAAGGGAGCTGGGCGCTGTTGAAACTAGAAAGTGGGAACCATATGGCAGTTTGGAGCTTGTCAGGAGTGTTGAGGAAATATTAAACAATAACAATTTCTTGGTGCTGAAGAAGCATGGTTTTATATCCATTGGTGCTTCTATGGAGGAAGCTGGAAAACTCGCCTTAGAAAAGAAAAAGTTGCTGAGCAAATCCTAATTTAACCTTCTCCAAGCTTGTCTAAAACAAGCTTGTGGATGATGTTTCGGTTTTCATGGGTAACTGTGAATATTTGCATGTCTTCCCCGGCTTTCGCCATGTCGATAAGCTTGTCCCTTGCCTTCCAGTGGATAACCCCTACAACGCGTTTTCCGCTTTCCATAGCTTCCTTGACCGCCCGCCTAAATTTTTCGGAGAAAAGCTCCATTGGACCTATCTCGTCAATGGCCACTACATCGCACTCCTTCACAGCCCTTAAAATAGCTTCAGCACCCACATTGTCTAAGTCCTGTAGGTTGACGCGATATTTGCCCACCTGCGGGCCTGTCTTCTGGTTTATGTGGGCAAGCCACCCCTGCCTGTTGCTGGTTAAGTCTATGATTTCAAAGCCCACTCGCGTGCCGCCCTCGCGGATCTCTCGGCTTATCATCCCACCCACACTGAAGCCCTTAGCCTTTAAGATTTCAACAACCCTCAATAAGGCTGTAGTCTTTCCGACACCGGGGCTTCCTGTTAGGAGAAAGACCCTTTTTTGCATTTTCGTCACATTCCTAAGTTGGGTTTGTGGAGTATAATAATTTGTGTCTCAACCAGAAGTCTAATATTTCTCCATCAACCGTTTGTTCAGATGTTAGGACACTTTGCTGGAAAGGCTGAGTTATGAGCTTTGACTTTCCAACAGAATTTATCCAAGAAGGCGAAGTTAAATTCCTTATTCCAAAGCTTGAAGCTTTTGTTGAAGGCCCTCAAGAGTATGCGCCTTCTAAAGCACCCGTTTTTTACAATCCCGTCATGGAATTAAACAGGGACTTTGCTGTTTTGGCCGTGCAAGCCTATCAGCGGATGGTTGAGCGTGAAATCACCATCTGTGAACCCTTAGCCGGCTGCGGTGTAAGGGGGATACGCTTTGCAATGGAGGTGGAGGGTGTCAAAAGTGTGCTTGTTAATGACATTAACAAGAAGGCATTCCAGCTTGCGAGGCATAACATTACCTTGAACGGTTTGAACAAAATTGTGGAGGCTAGGAATATGGATGCAAACCTCCTTTTGGCGCTTCATGGGGCACCAAATAAGAGGTTTGACGTAGTAGACGTTGACCCCTTCGGCTCCCCAGCACCCTTCTTAGAAACAGCTATAAGGGCCACTCGTGACGGGGGCCTCATCGCTTTGACGGCGACGGATATGGCTCCTCTATGCGGGATTCATCCCAAAGCTTGTATGCGTAAGTATGGTGGAAAATCCCTGCGTACGGAATACTGCCACGAAATCGCTGTGAGGCTTGTAGTTGGGTGTGCAGTTTCAACAGCGGCAAAACATGAGGTTGGCGTAACTCCCTTATTCACCCATAGCACAGACCACTATGTACGCGTCTACATAACTCTAAGGCATGGCGCAGAAAACACTGACATAAGCCTTAGCCAGATGGGGTATATCCTACACTGCTTCCGCTGTTTCCACAGAGAAATCGTAAGTAAAAGAAGCCTTCTTGGGCATGGAGGAGTCTGCCCAGAGTGCGGCTCAGAGATGGATTATGCTGGACCTTTGTGGCTTGGAAGCCTTTGGGACAAGAGATTCTGCTCGCTGATGGAGAAGGAATCCACGGTAAAGAAGCTTGGGCGTAAAAGACGCGTCCAGAAAATCCTATCCCTTATACGGGAAGAAAGTGATGCGCCACCAACCTACTACGTTTTGGACAGACTCTGCGAAGAAATGGGCTTATCTGTTCCACCTGTTAAGAAGGTGCTTGCGTTGTTGAGGAATGGAGGCTTCAAGGCTTGGCCGACCCACTTTAACCCAAAGGGGATAAGAACTAACGCGTCCGCCGCGGAGTTTAAGAAGCTGTTGCGTGCAACAGGCCAAGGTTTTTGTGCTTTAAATTTAAGTATTTGATTTTTGTTTACTAGTACGGTTGATCTATTGGGGGTGCTGTTGAACTCGGCAAGGTTTTAGTCACCTCGGCTTGGCCCTATATTAACGTGACACCACACATTGGCAATTTAGTAGGATCTGTGCTCTCAGCGGATGTTGTCGCCAGGTATTATAGGCTTAAGGGCGAAGAGGTTGTGATGGTCAGCGGCTCCGATGAACACGGAACTCCCATCGAAGTAGAGGCCATAAAAAGAGGTGTTTCGCCAAAAGAGTTGACGGACAAAAACCATGCGAGGGTTGCGGAGCTTTTCAGGAGGTGGGGCATATCCTTCGACAACTATACGCGGACTGAAAGTCCAGTGCACAAGGAGTTTGTCCAGCAACATCTCATGAAAATCTACAACAACGGCTACATCTTCACAAAAGATACGGAAATGCTTTACTGCGAGAACTGTAAGCGCTTTTTGCCCGATAGGTTTGTTGAAGGCAAATGCCCCTACTGCGGGCATGTCCCGGCCCGCGGAGACCAGTGTGACGCTTGCGGGAGGCTTTTGGAACCCACAATCCTCGTGGAGCCTTACTGTGTTATCTGCCGGGGCAAGCCTGTGGTGAAAACCACGAAACACTGGTACTTCGACCTTGCGAAGTTCTCAGAAAAACTCATCAACTACATCAGCCAAAACAAACAGTTAGCCCCTAACGTGAAAAATTTCACCTTAAACTTCATTAAAGAGGGGCTAAAACCCAGAGCCGTCACAAGGGATGTGAGCTGGGGTATCCCCGCACCCTTCTCGGGGGCGGAGGGCAAAACAATTTACGTTTGGGTTGAAGCCGTTTTAGGCTACGTTTCAGCAACCATAGAATACTTTAGGAAACGCGGAGAACCGGACGGGTGGAAAGCTTACTGGTTTGACAAGGAGGCTAAAACGTTGTATTTTATTGGAAAGGACAATATCCCCTTCCACACAGTTATCCTTCCCGCCTTGCTTCTGGCTTCCCATGAAGACTACAATTTGCCATGGAACGTTTCCGCCACAGAGTTCCTTCAGTTTAAGGGCGAAAAAGCCTCAAAAAGCCTCCGCATAGGTATTTGGATCGACGAAGCGCTGGAGCTTTTCCCTCCTGACTATTGGCGCTACTTCTTAATAGCAACAAGACCGGAAACAAAAGACTCAAACTTCTCATGGGAAATCTTCGCCGAAAAAATTAACGCAGACTTAAACGATACATTCGGCAACTTCATTCACAGAACCCTCTCCTTCATAAACAGACAATTCAACAGCACAATCCCTGAACCAAGCCAGCTTGACGCAGATGACACGCAAATCTTAGAGGCTCTTAAGAAGCGAGTAGATAATATCGCCGAAGAATATGAGGCGTGCAGACTACAGTCTGCAGCCAGCGAAGTGATAAGCATAAGCCGCCTAGGCAACCAGTACTTAAACCAGAAAGAACCATGGAAACTGATTAAGAAGGATAAAGCTAAAGCGGCGACAACCCTGTATGTGGCATCCCAGCTTATTAAAGCCCTAGCCGTGGTTTCAGCACCAATAATGCCCTTCACAGCTGAGGAGATATGGCGAACACTGAACTTGTCTGGAAGCGTTCACAACCAAAATTGGCGTGAGGCTCTGAAGCCTTTGCCAGCTGGTCATAAGATAGCAGAAGCTAAACCATTGTTTAGAAAGATAGAAACTGACGAGAAAAAGCTTGAGGAAAAGCTGGATAAAGTCAGAAAAACAATGGCTAAGTCTGGCTAGCGGTGATTATGGCCGTCGAAGAATATTATACTTTAACTTCTTAATACCATCAGTCCGGAGGGCTTCTAGAGTTTTATTTAGATCTTCCTCTTTTACTATGATATGATCTGTTGAGTACGCTGATATCATAAGCATACTTATGTTGTGCTCAGCTAGAAGTTTTGATATATGTGCTGTGAAGCCTACAAGATCAAATTGAAGTTTTGTTTTGACGGATATTATTTTGAAAAACTTTTTTCTTCAAGGGTTTTTAATCCGTGATTTTCCTCAGCCACCACCGTTATCTCGTCATATCAATAATTATAGCAAAGATCTTATCTGATGTTTGTGGCGTTTGCCCCAACTTACAAATTGCACATCTCTTCTTTTTTACGCTAACCTCTATTTCAACATTCCTTCTGAATTCCCCAAACTTCAATCCTTATCCCTTACTTTTTCTTAAAAATAAAGAATTAGGGAGGTGGAAGAGAACGCGCTCTTCGTCACTTTTTCCTGGTCCGCATTGCCAAGTAAACGGCTGCGATTATGAAGACCACTGTCGTTACAACGAATATGAAGGTTAAGTATGCTGGGGTTGTTGTTTTAGACAACTCTTCATAATCGCTTCGGAGCTCATCATAATCACTTACGAGCTCGTCATAGTCAGCTTTTAGCGTGCTATAGTCACTTTTGAGCTTGTCATAATCGCTCTTGAGTTTATTGAAGTCTCCTTCAAGCTTCGTCATCCTGTCAGAGAGACTGTTGTAGTCATTACTTAATTTACTAAAATCACTTTCTAGTTTACTGTAGGCATCGGAAAGGCTCATGTAGCTAGCGCCCAAGTCTTCAGCAACTATGGGCAGTGAATGATCAAAAGACCATTCTTGGGCTGAACCATCATACACCTTAACGTCTCTATATCCTAAAACTTCGCTTAGCACGAAATACATGGTGCTAGCGTACCCTCCAACACCGCAATAAACGATAATCTCCTTGGATTTGTCAGAGCCTACGAGAAGCGACGCCATTACATGGAGTATATCCTCACTATAATACGTTATGTACTTCGCGTTTCCCGTTGCTTCGTCAACATAAACCGTCCAGAGCCACGGGGTTGGAAAACTTTTCGCGGTTGGTATGTGGCCGGTTCTGTTGGTCCAAGGTTCCTGAACAAAGCCAAGATACACTTCAGGGTTCCTAGCGTCGATGATGATTGCTTTTCCAATTCTGCTTGCAACATAATCCTTAGACACAAGCATCTCAGACCTAACTGTGCCCGTATATGTTTTCGGAGTGGGCGTTTTGGGAACGTTGGACACCGGCTTACCCTCAGCTGCCCATTTGTCGAAACCCCCGTCCAATATGGAAACGTTGGAAATCCCCGAATAGATTAGGGCCATGGCAACCCGCGTGGCGCCTGCACATGCATATAAGGCTAGGGGCACAGGTGATAGGGGGCCGGATGTCCCGCCCACAATAACTACGAAGCTGTCCTTTGTTATGCCTGCATTGCCAATAAGTCTGAACAAATTTTGTGCAGAGGGCATCTCCATCCAATTTGCTTCGGATGGAGGCGCAAACCCGGGGTCATTGTCATACCATTCGCTTTCCGCAACGTTTATAGCGCCTGGAATATGGCTGGCGTTGTAGAGGTCGCTGCTTCGGATGTCCAGGATAACGAGATTTGGAAGGTTTAGGTTTCGATATAGCCACTCTGTGGAAACTATGGGTGGAGACCTAGAGGTCATAGGCAGGCTTTTGTCATGGGACCATTCTTGAGCTGAGCCATCATACACTTTAACGTTTCTATATCCAAGAACCTCGCTGAGTACAAAGTATAGCGTACTGGCATACCCTCCAACACCGCAGTAAATGATAACTTCCTTGGTCACGTCGGAGCCTACTACGTCTAAAGCCAAGGCCTCAAGATAATCGTAGCTTTGGTAGGTTATATAAACCGCGTTTCCAGAAGAATCAAGGTTTAAGCTCCAAAGCCACGGTGTTGGGAGGCTTCTCGCCGTTAAAATGTGGCCAACCCTAGCGGTCCAAGGCTCTTGAACAAGACCGAGATAAACTTCAGGGTCCCGGGCATCTATTATTATGGCGCTTCCGATTTTTCCTGCCACATACTGTTTAGAAACCACCATCTCGGACTTGACAACACCCGTATACGTTGTGGGTGTAGGAGTAACGGGAGCGGTTGACGTAGGCCTGCCTTCCATAACCCACTTATCATACCCGCCGTCCAGTATAGCTACGTTAGCTATTCCAGCATAAAGTAGGGTTATGGCAACACGGGTTATGCCCGCAGTGGCATAGAGCGCTAGGGGAATCGGCGATAATGGGCCGCTTGTACTACCGACAACCACGACGAGGCTATCCCGAGTTATACCCGCATTGCCAATTAGGCTAAACAATTGCTGTGTGGGAGGCATCTCCATCCATGGGAACGCATCGCTGAAAGGCGGATTGGCGTACCATGACGCTTCGGGAACATTTATGGCACCCGGGATGTGTCCAGCATTATAAAGGTCTGAGCTCCGAATGTCAAGCACAACAAGATTTGGAGTGTTAAGGTATGTGGCCAACCATTCCGTGGAAACTATTGCGGGAATAGTTCTGGCAGGAATTTGCGCACCAACAGGCTCCATTGGAGCCGAGAGAACCATCAGCAGCAACAAAGCAGACATCAAAAAAGCTAATGCCTTTTTCCCCATCTACAACACCTAATCATTAAATTTCCATTATAACACTGTATTAAGATTTACGGTTAGCCCGAAAAAACCCGCAACTGCTAGCACCAACAGTGCAATCCCCATTACCACTCAAAAAGGGGAGGCCTCAGATGAAACATAAATCACAATTCTAATATCTATTCTATCACTTAGACATTAGAGTGGTACATATAGAGTCAAAAGGGTGAAAGGACGAGGCCGAGGGATGAAGCTCAAAATAGATCTGCACGTTCATACATGTTATTCCCACGATGGCTTAACCACGCCAAAGGAGTTGGTTGCATACGCCAAAAAGGCTGGTCTGGATGGTGTGGCCATAACTGATCATGACAGGATGGACTGCGCCATAAAATTGGCGAAAACGCTAAACTTCCCCATCATAATCCCAGGCATAGAAATCTCAAGCCTAAAAGGGCACATTTTGGGCATAAACCTCCAAGAAGAAGTTCCAAAAAACTTAGACATTAATGAAACTATAGACAGGATTCACGAGCTCGGCGGCTTGGCCGTCGCATGTCACCCAAACGCCCCAATTAAATCGAGCCTAAAGGGCGATCTAAACCCGAGATTTGACGCAGTGGAAGTTGTAAACGCCTCCGCCTTCCCGTTTAGGCGGTCAATCAAAAAGGCGAGGGAAATGGCGTCCAGCCTCGGGTTGGCGCAAGTCGCGGGCAGCGACGCCCACTACGCTCCTGAAATAGGATCAGCCTACACACTGGTGGAAGCTGAACACAACATTGAAGAAATAGTTAAGGCCATAAGCAGAGGTCTGTGCCAACCCCAGGGCAGAGCCATACCATTAACGCTTAGGTTGAAAAGGAAGATTTTAACCATTAAGAAAAAGCGTCCCAGCCCTTAAAGACAACCTGACGGGTTTATGTTCCAACAACTATCGGTTCTGTTATTTTCCTCAACGTTGCAATGGCTGAAAGCGCAGCCAAATAACTCGTTTTTGGGTTGCTTGCCGATGGAACATTCTGAACGCAAACTTTCAATTCGCCAAACTCTCCAACAACTTCAATTTCATGGACGTTCTTATCCAATGAAGGGTCAACTATAATCCTAACTAGGGTATTCTCCATTCCAACACCCGCCAATCCAAGGGCTGCAGCCACATTCACGTTAGCGGGAAAAAGCTTACACGCCTCCACAGCGGGCCCCTCGTATAAGAGGGTTGGCCCCTCAACTTTTCCACCAAACTTCTCCATGAAATACGGATTTTCCCGCAAACTTTCAGGGGGCTTCCTAGTTGTCAAGGCGATCTTTTTCACACGGCATATGGATGAGGCTTTCACTCCGTCCAATCCAGCTATAGCCCCTGAGGGGATGTAAACCCTCCTTCCCTCCTTTTTGGCAATACGGCGGATTTCGCTGGCAAGCCCTTGATCAACTAGAGCGCCGACGCTCATTATCATCAAATCCTTTCCAGCCTTCAAAACCCGGAAGGCGTAAGCCTTAACAGCCTCTTGGGAGGCAGCCTCCACAATCAGATCCACCTCCTTGCACTTGATGATCTCTTCAAAATTCACGGCAATTTTCGGCTTCTTTCTCAATCCTCCAGACAAAAACTCGGCCTTTTCAGACCTCCTGTCATAAATCATCACTAAGCATGCGTCCCCTGCCTGTCCTTCGTCTATGGCGTGGGCTAAGACTGTCCCTATGGCGCCGCACCCGATAAGCCCAACGCCTAAGGACACCCATTTATCCCTTCGTCTTCACGCATATTCCATATGCGGGAAGTTTTAAGAAGCAATCTTCCTAAATAAACTATTTGCAAGAAGAGACAGGGACTTTTTCTAAAATCGCTATAAAAAGGGGTTGAAACGCAAATTACATGCAGTTCTGTTCCATCTGGTAAAGGTTTAGATCGATGTTTAGTGTCTTTTCCGGCTCTGCAAAGGGCTCCAAGTTGAAGAGTTGCGGTGCAATTACTCCTAAACCGTTTAGAATATGGGGTGAATTCACGCCGGTCATCACCACTGTAACCTTCAATTTTCCATTCTGCTCAGGGTTAACCCTTGCACCCCAAATGACCAAGGCGTCTTCATCCATCATCTCCGTAACGATTTCTCCAACGCGGTTTGCCTCCTCAATAGTCATGCTAGAGTCCCCTGAAACATGTATCAAGGCACCCTTAGCCCCAGCGTAATCCACGTCAAGAAGAGGGTTTCTCAAGGCGTTTTTGACAGCCTCCTCCGCCCTATTAGGCGAGTCTGACTCGCCCACACCGATGACCGCTAATCCCCCACGTTTAACAATGGTTCGGAAGTCTGCGAAGTCAAGGTTGATTAGGCTTGGAGCTGAAATTGTTTCAATTATCCCCTTAATCATGTTCGCTAACACTTGGTCTGCAAGCTTGAAGGCCTCGTTTATAGGCAGGTGGGGTGCAAGGTGCACGATTTTATTGTTATCGATGGCTACAACAGTGTCGCAGTGCCTTCGCATCTCAGTTAAGGCATAGGCTGCATACTCCACGCGCCCCTTCTCGATTCTAAAGGGTGTTGTGACAACACCCACCGTTAGAGCTCCCTTCTTCCTTGCAATTTCCGCTATAACTGGCGCAGCTCCTGTGCCCGTCCCGCCGCCTAAGCCAGCCGCTATAAAAGCCACGTCAACCCCATCAAGCAAGTCTTCAATGCGCTTCCTAGACTCCTCTATCGCTTCCCTCCCTAACCCTGGGTCGCCGCCAGCGCCGAGACCCTTAGTGAGTTTTTCTCCTATCAAGATTTTCCTATGAGCTTTCGAAACGTTCAAGTGGATCGCGTCTGTGTTGACCGCCACGCATTCAACTCCGTCAACACCCATCTCCATCAATCGTGTCACAGTGTTGTTTCCAGCCCCTCCAACACCTATCACCAGGATACGACATGAAATGGGCCTTTGAACCTCTTCATTAATAGTGTTCTGCCAAGAATACTTGAAAGTCTGCCCAGCTGAAAGCATCCTAACTAACCCTCTTCCTTCGCCAAAACTCGTTGTCGATCAAATCACGGATTGCAACACGTATAGCCTCAGCCCTATTCGGATAAAATCTCTCGTTCACAAGCTGATCCAAGGCCTTAATATAAGGCTCGGGAAGATACAACGTAATCATCTTCATTTTTAACCTCCCCCTCTCAGCGAGTAAGCAATCCATAAACTCAGTTATACTGAATTATATCATGCTTTAAATATGTTTTAAACATGTTTGCACTTTTCTTTTTAAAGTTTACTATTAACGCTTTCAGAAATCTGTTAAAACCCGTTATCCCAACACCTTTATGTTTTTATCCCTCTTTGAAGCACTTACCGTATTGCGATGGAAAAAATACGCGTTTACCTTAAGAGCTTTGGGTGTTCAACGAATTTAGCTGACGGGGAGGTTTTGGCAGGGTGTCTTTCTAGTGCCGGTTATAGTCTAACTGAGGATTTGGCTAGCGCGGATTTGGTGGTTTATAATACATGCGCTGTTAAGGGGCCTACGGAAAATCGAATGATTAACATTTTGAAGAAGGTTCCCAAAACAAAGAAGTTGGTTGTGGCAGGTTGTCTTCCTCTTATAAACTTTCAAAGACTTTGCAGGGAGGTTCGTTTTGATGGGGTTGTAGGCCCAGCAGCGGGTAAAAGGATTGTTGACGTCGTTGAGAGAGTGTTTAGGGGCGAGAAGGTTCTAGCATTGGATGATGCGCAAAATGCTATGCCGAACCTTAATCTTCCCAGGGTTCGCTTAAACCCTATTGTTGGGATTATACCCATAAGTTATGGATGCCTAGGCTCATGCGCCTACTGTTGTGTTATTTATGCTAGGGGGAGGCTTAGAAGTTACCCCATCAACGAAATAATGGATAGAGTTAGGAAGGATTTGGATGATGGTGTTCGGGAGTTTTGGCTTACCTCTCAAGACGCCGCGTGCTATGGGAGGGATATTGGGGCAACTCTTCCCCATCTTCTTGAAGCGGTTTGCAGTGTTGAAGGCGATTTTAAGGTACGTGTTGGGATGATGACTCCAAATATGGCTTTAAACATTCTAGAGAGTTTAGTTCAAGCTTACAAAAGTCCAAAAATTTTTAAATTTGTCCATTTACCCGTCCAAAGCGGAGACGATGAAATTTTAAAGAGTATGCGGAGGTTCTATTCCGTCGCTGACTTTAAAAAAGTTTTAGCTGCTTTTATGGCAGAGTTTCCTAAGATAACCGTGGCTACTGATGTTATTTGCGGTTTTCCAGGAGAAACCGATGAGGCCTTCGAAAAAACCCTAAAGCTTATAGAGGAAGTGAAGCCCGACGTAGTTAACATTTCAAAATTTTTTGCAAGGCCCAAAACCCCTGCTGCGGAGATGGTCAGTTCTGTGCCTTTTCACAAGATTAATGAACGTAGCGCTATTTTGGCGCGTTTGGCAAAAGAAATCGCTTTTGAAAAAAATCAGAGGTGGGTCGGGTGGGAAGGAGAGATTCTTGTGGACGAGACTGGTAAGGTTAAGGGTTCATGGGTGGGACGGAATTTTGCATACAAGCCTGTTGTGATAAGGGAGGGAAACAGTTTGTTTGGTAAGACTGTGCGTGTTCAAATTGTAGAGGCATCTTCAACATATCTCATAGGTAAATTAATATGACATAAAGTTTTGATTTTGAACTAGCAATAGGTTTATTTTGTTGCATCTAATTTATCGATTAAAGCGGTGGGCAGTGCTTCTCTAGCTTTTGGCAGTTTTTAGGTAAATTATTTATGTGTATGACAATATTCTATCTTGGAGATGGAGTGTTTGGGTGAAGAGGAACTAGTTGAAGTTGGGCGTGTAACCCACTTCTTCACCAAGATAAGCGTGGCTGTTGTTGAGCTCAAGGCGCCTTTAGCGGTTGGCGATCGTATAGTCATTAAGGGGCCTACAACGGATTTTGAGCAAGTCGTTGAATCCATGCAGATTGAACATAAAAATGTTCAAAGGGCTGAGGCTGGGCAGAGCATAGGATTGAAAGTGATTCAGAGAGTAAAAGAGAAAGACATAGTATATAAGAAGCTATAGCCTTTCACATATTAAGCTTCAATCGGCGAATTCCCTAGCAAATACCGCCTTTTTCTTAAAAAGGCAAATTTTAACTTTTAAGCTTCTTGGATGAATTGAGGTTATGGTTAGAGCTTTTATCAACTCAAAATTATTTTATATTATCGGTGTGAGTTTTGGTATCTGATAGCCCATGGAATTGTCTATATTAACCGTGTATAACCCTGTTCTTGGCTTAACGCCATAAAGCAACAATGTTCCGCGCCTCCTTGTTAAACGGAGGTAAACGTCTGCTATTGCGCTTAGTTTAACCGCCAAGTTTCTTTGGCCAGCTTTAATGATAACTATTGTAACTGATCTGGTTGTTCGGGTGAGTGTTGCAATGACGTTTAGAAGCTGCTCGGACTCTTTTTCGCCGTAGAGGCTTGTAAAAACGTCGGCGCCAATTAGTAGCAGGATAGGCTGGCCAGTTTCAGCTTCAAGTTGCTTAAAAGCATTGATAATTTCCCTTATGTCCTCTGCCCAGTTCTCGCCTTTAACCGTGATGATATTCTCGCTTGCATAGGTAGATGCTATTCTGCGAGGCATGATTATTTTTATGTAACGTCTAAATTCTTCTTCAGTTATTCCTCTAAGCTTAACCATGTTGCGGACTAATTCTGGGTCGACGCCGCTGGAGGGAAAAGATAAAGTACCCCTTCCATGAAGCACAAAGTTGTCACCAATTGGGGCTATGAGAAGGTGATACATGGGCCTAGATACTTTTTCATCCACCTCCACTAGCGTTACTGAGCCTTGGGGGAGGCCTCCGTCCAAGGCTTTGTCTAGGGTTATGGATCCAGTGGAATATTTGCCGGGCGGATCTGGGATCGGCTGGAAGCGTTTAGGCTTTTCTGGAAGTGTGAACTGGAATGGGGGAAAGACCGTGAAGCCGCCATTAAGGGTAAAAATGAGCCTCGGCTCTTTTAGTTTGGCTCCCCTAAGCTTTATGATTTCAAGTTCTCTTAAGCGATGGCCGTCCATATCCCTGCTCTTAAGCCATATTACGCCGTCAGCCACGAACTCTTCCATGCCTAAACCGATTCTTTCGCTCCCGCACGGGACCTCTTCAATCATTATTGTTGTGCATCCCATGGAGCGTATGAGCTTGCTTAGGATTATGTGCACAACTATTCGAACGTTGAACGGTTCCCTGAAAGATTGAGCCAGAGCCGAGAAGGAGTCCAAAACAAGTCGCTCTGCTTTGATTTTTTCTGCCTCACGGACGATTATTTCCAGCAAAGATGGGACAGCTTGCTCTTGAACCGTAATCATGTCAAGAAACCTGAAAAGTCCCCTACGTTCGAGTTCTTCAAAATCAAAGTCGAAGCCGCGCATATTTTCATAGAATGATTCTTTCCCCTCGCCAAAGCTTACATAAAGGCCTCTCTCACCATGGTCAACAGCCCCTCGGTAAAGGAACTGGGCTGAGAAAATCGTCTTACCAGATCCGGGAGGGCCAGCCAAAACAATCAAGCTGCCTTTAGGAAAACCTCCTTTCAGAACGGCATCTAAACCATCCGCCCCAGTGGAGGTAACCTTCTGGTACACTTGAAGTTCACCCGATACGTCTATCACATCTAATTCTCACCCTAATTTAAAAACTTGTTGAAGTCATAATAATAGCAGACGGACTTTTGCGGTTAAAATGCTTTTAGACGTTATTAGCGGAAGGACCATTGTAGATTTAACTTAACTCTTAAATTATAGTTCATTAACCAGCGTGGTAGGAGGTGTTGGCCGTGCAGTCGAGGGAAAATGCTGGGCAGGGTACTTTAAAAATTAGAAATTGGGCGCAGTTTAAGCATTTAGTGGAAACCCTAAACCCCGAGGCTGTGGTCTACAACATTGAGCAAAATGGTCTTTCGTCTAAGAGGGAGCTGACTAATTTGAGGCTTATACTGCCCTCTGGGCCAGCTTACTATGTTTTTTTAGATTTCCCGAAAGGTGAAGCCCTAAAAGAAACAGGGATTCCCCTGCGGAGGGATGACAAAGGCAACCGTTACATTGAGGAAGAGGATGTTGTAAAATTCCTTAGGGCGCAGTTCAAACGGAATGATTTAATAATATGTTCTTATTGGACAATTTAATATTGTTGGCTGTTTGAGTGGAGGTGAGTTCATGGAAGAGAAGATTGTGTATTTTGAGTCCGGCGGGAAACATAACACTGAGACCACGCTGAAACTGGTTCGGGAAAGGGCTGAAAAAAGGAATATTAAAAATGTTGTTATAGCCTCCATTACTGGCTATTCAGCAGAAAAAGCTCTTGAAATCTTCAAGGGCAGCGATATAAAACTGACCATTGTTGGTTTAAGGGCTGTGGGCGGGGCTCCATTCCCGGGATTCCCTGAAGACCTAAAACGGAAACTGGAGGAGAATGGGCACAATGTTTGCTTTGCCAACGACATAAAATATCATTTTCCTGAAGATGTGCAGAAGACCCTATGGAGGTTCTGTGAAGGCATGAAGGTATGCGTTGAGGTTGGACTTATAGCGACGGATGCGGGCTACGTAAAACCTGGAGAGGAAATAATAACCGTAGCGGGAACTGGTATGCTTGGATATGAAAAGGGTGGGGGTGTGGATACAGCCATCGTGATGAAAGCCATAAAAAGCAAGGACTTTATGGAGCTGGAGACGATCTTCGGCAAGAAAGAGGAAAGGAGAAAAATCAAGGAAATTATATGCAAGCCGAGGTAATTTGGCCAGTCTCATGGTTTAGCTGGAAAACTCTAACCCCTTTTACTCCAGCTTTATTGCACATTTTTCTAGTTGAACCCTGTTTTGAATCTTTTTCAGGCATGGTCAATTTGGTTGTAGAGCTTTCCACTTTAGACACTATTGGATGCCAGCCTCTCTTAGGGCTTCTTTGAAGGTTTCCAGGCTTGGGCAGACCCCTATTATGCGTATGTCCTTGTCTATGACCACTGCGGGGCTTGAAGTTATGCCGTACTCGCTTAGTTTAGGGTTCACTCCGCGATAAATCTCAATTTCAATTTTGTCCCTGTACTCTTCTTTTATCTTTTCCACCAGTTTAAGCAGTAGCCTCCCGCCAGAGCATGGCGGCTCAGAG
>JAWBZV010000007.1:66928-71509 GCA_038865865.1 Bathyarchaeia archaeon
TGCCGTACTCGCTTAGTTTAGGGTTCACTCCGCGATAAATCTCAATTTCAATTTTGTCCCTGTACTCTTCTTTTATCTTTTCCACCAGTTTAAGCAGTAGCCTCCCGCCAGAGCATGGCGGCTCAGAAGTGAAAACTTCAACTTTTACTGGCATCTTAAACCCCCATCTCCTTAAGCGCTGCCTCAATGGTTTGGAGGCTCGGGCATACCCCCATAATCTTTATTTTTCCCTCGTTGAAGACTACGGCTGGAACCACTGTTAGACCATATTTGCCAAACTCCTCGCACGGCCCAATATGTTTTATCACTTCAACCCTGTCGCCATACTTTGTCTTGATCAAATCTGCATATTCCAAGAGCTTTAGGCAGCCTGCACACGGCGGCTCAGCTGTGAAAGTTTCAACCTTAACAACCATCCTTTTCTCCTCCTTCTAGGCTATTTGCTCAACAGCCTGCTTTATAAGCGCATCCAAAAAATTGGCGTCAACGGTGCCTATCACCTTAAATATGTCCGGATTTGTTACTGAATACAACCGCCTGTTTCCCTGTTTCCTACACCTAACAAGCCCGCACCTCTTCAAAATTGCCAAGTGCCTTGAAACCAGCGGCTGGGCTAACCCCACATGGGGGATGATTTCACATACACATCTTTCCCCATCCCGTAGGAACTCAAGAATTTCAAGCCTCAATGGATCGGCAAGCGCTCTGAAAACTTTTGCCCTAAACTTGTTCAAGTTTTTCATTGTTGGATACACGTTTAAAGAAAGTCAGTAACAATATTTAAATATTGTTATGTTCTCTTGATGATTCAAGGTGTATAGGAAATGAAAGAGGTGAAGGTTGAGGTTATAGGGCCTGAGCCGCCCTGTGTGCGGTGTCAAGCAGCTAAAAAAGTTGTGGAAAGGGCTGCTGAGAAGCTTAAGAAGTCGGGGATAATCGTGAATGTGGAAAAAATTAACATTATGTCGAAGGAGACTGTGCAGAAGTATGGAGTTCTGGTTTCGCCGGCTATAAGCATAAACAACACTGTAAAAATTATGGGGCGGGTTCCAAGTCCGGAAGAAGTGGAAAAACTGGTTATGGAGGCGGCTAAATAGAAGGTTTAAGCTTGATGGAAGAAAGAACTAAGAGAGCAATCCGGGCAGGCATAATTCTAGCTTTCATCGTAGTTGTTGTAGGACTTCTGATTTACAGTCGTATACAAGCATATTCGCTTGCGCCCGCATCCACGCCTATTCAGCTGCGCGGCTATCCCTTGTGGGCTATTCCGCTGATATATCTCTACGACTATTTTAGCCATGCATGGATATGCCTCCTTTTCGCGTTTAGCATTGCTGGCTTAATCTACGAGTTTGTGCCAAAGGAGACCATTACAAATTATATGGGAAGCAGCAAGGTTTTGGGTTACGGGCTTGCTGTTGGAATGGCGCCTTTTCTAACCGTTTGTTCATGCACAATGGTTCCGCTTTTCGGCGGGGTCCTATATGCGGGGGCTGGAATAGGCCCCGCCATAACTTTTCTTCTGATGGCTCCTGCATCCAACATCTTGGCAATTTTGCTTACAGGCGAACTCATCTCATGGGAGCTTGCGGGCGTCCGGATTATCGTCTCCGTAACTGTGGCGTTAATTGCTGGCGTAGTGATATCCAAGACTCCATGGGGAAAAGCCGTTGAAAGGGAACATCAAGTAAATACTGCTACCTCTGCATCGGCTAAAATAGAAATTGTTAAGCCGCCATTGGACGAGAGACTTTGGGCTGCCATAAAGTTTGGGGGCTACTTGGCAAAACAAATCCTTCCATACTTTATAATAGGCTTAATTATTGTAGGTTATTTGGAGGCATTTCTCCCGGAAGAAATAATTAGGGAATATTTGACAGGCGTAAGTGGGGTGCTGTTGGCTTCGGTTTTGGGCGGCCCCCTTTACACGCCGACGCTTGTGGAGATAGTTTTGGGAAGAGGGATATGGGTCAGAGAAGGTGTAATTCTCTCGAAGGGTGCGCTGCTCAGCTGGCTTATGGGGCAGCCATACGACTTCGCCAATGCCCTGGCTGTTTCAAGAATAGCAAAATGGAAAGTAGTTTTAACCTACGTTATTATTGCATGGGCTGGAAGCATAACTTTCGGGATGTTTTACGGCATTTTAAGTGGGTCGCTATGACCGTGGCAATAAGCGATTTAGAAATCATACAACCATATATGGGTGTTCGCAGGCTTTAAGGTGGGGGGTTTCTATCATGGCTAAGGCTTGCACTCCGTGGTATCCCACAGTTTTCCCAGAAAAATGCGACGGCTGCGCCAAATACGGGGCTCCAAAATGTGTTGGGTATTGCCCCAACGGCGTTTTTGCCTTTAAAAATGGTAAAGCCATTGTGGCTAACCCATATAAATGCGTGAATGGCTGTACGGCATGCGAACCCCTATGCCACAAAAAGGCTATAAGCTTCCCAAAACAAGGATCAGCCTCAATTTCCATAAAGTCTGGAGACAAAGGCCTGCTGAGAAAAACGCGATGCGTGAGGTGCGGCAAGGTCTTTTGGACTAACAGAGAAGTAGATCTGTGTTTTGAATGTGAGGGCAAACGCTAAACCTTTATTGGTTTATGCTTAATACAGCCCCTTTGGTTATATTTTGGAGTTGCATTTCAGAGGTTTTTTGATACCCTAGTTGAAATGGTAACAGTAACTGTAATGTTGAATGGTAACAGAGAAAGCGCTTGCACTTGGGGGGAGGGTTAAAGTTTAATTGGTTGCGAGAGCCTAGATAGATTGGGGCATGTTTGGTTCGGGTTTTGTGGTCTATGATAGTCGAACTGAAACGCTTGCTGAGGCTGTGGTTGGGGAGGACGCTGGCGGCAAAGTCGTGACCCTAGAGAATATAGGCAGGGTGCTCGGCGCCTTCAACCTAAAATGGATAAAGCCTGACTTAGCCGTTGAGACGCCTAGGGTAAAGGATCTCGAGCGGGCTGAAAAACTTGGAGAAAAACTAGCCAAAATTTGCAGTTGCAAAACGGCAACCTCACCGTTTGAGTTCGGCGAGACCTTTCAGGGCGCGATAGAAATGGGAATTTTAACTAAATGAGGTTTTCAATTTGGTTAGCTTTGTGAAAATTGACGGAAAACTTTGCTGGGGAGTTTTTGAGGCAAGGGTTACACGTTTTTCCATCTTAACTAAAGTTGATAGTAAAAGGGTTCTTTGTTTCTTGCCTAACCCTGGAAGATTGGAGGAGCTGCTGGTTCCAGGGGCTGAAGTTCTTTTAAAAAGCGTTGGGAAAAACGAGAGGAAAACGGCTTATGACGTTGTTGGAGTTAAGTGTTGCGGCGGCCAAATTGTTTCGGTTGACTCTCGCCTGCCAAACAAACTTGTTTATGAGGCTTTGAAAAACAGGGAATTGCCTGAATTCGCCGATTATACTATAATTAAGGCTGAACCACTTTATGAACATGTACGCTTTGACTTCCTTCTAAGCGGCGATGCAGATAAGTGTCTTTTAGAGGTTAAATCGTGCACGCTTGTTAGGGATGGAGTTGCCATGTTTCCAGACGCCCCAACCATGAGGGGGGCTAAACACGTTTTAGAGCTTGTCAAGGCTAAAAACGACGGCTATAGAGCATGCATCTTCTTCCTTGTTCAGCGGATAGACGCCCACGTTTTTAGGCCTAACTATGAAATGGACAAGGTTTTTGGAGAAAATTTGCGGCGAGCCGTGAAAAGCGGAGTGGAAGCTTACGCTTACACCTCAGAATTTTCCGAAGACAAAATAATGCTCCGGAGAAAGATTGAAGTTACCCTATAGCACGCGAAAACGCCTTTCCATCAATGATATTGGCGCCTCTGGAAAGATAATTATAAAAACAAGTTTTGTATGAAAATACTAAAGTCGTAAAAGAATGTTAATGGAGAGAATCCTATGGCTAAGTTTAACGCAAGGAAATTTGTGGCTGTTGACCCAAGCAAATGTACGGGTTGCAGCCTATGCGAATATGTCTGCGCCTTGGAAAAAAAGGAGGCGCTTTGGATTCCCTTAAGGTCTAGGATCAGGGTTGTCCGTATAACCCCGGCATTTAACGTTGCTATGGCGTGCAGGTTCTGTGAGGATGCTCCATGCGTGAAGGCTTGCCCCAGAGACGCCCTAACTCAGTCTGAAGAGAACGGTGCAATACTGGTTAACGAGGCTAGGTGCGATGGCTGCGGCTGGTGTGTCCCAGCATGTCCCTATGGAGGAATTGCCGTGCACCCGGATAAGACGTCAGTCCTAGTCTGCGATTTATGCAACGGCGAGCCTAAATGTGTAGAGTTCTGTCCCGAAGAGGCCTTGGAAACAGTGACAAGCGACGATGAGGCAAACAAGAAGTTGTCCGTTGCAATTGAAAAACTTCCAGCTGAAATTGAAAAGTTAACAAGCATCGTTAAGGAGAGGGCTTGGGGCGTCTTGCTGGCTGAGGCTGAAAATAGGGCTAAGAGACTTTCAGCAAAGCTTCAAGAAATAGACAAAAAATGGGGGTATAGGGCGAAACCCTAAACGTCCTCACATAGACGCCTTGCATCGCTATTCTGTTTTTAATGGTTAACTCTTTTATT
>JAWBZV010000008.1:0-2864 GCA_038865865.1 Bathyarchaeia archaeon
GTTAAAGCATTAAGTGTGTATACGCAGATGCCCAAGGGCATGCTTGTTGACCCAGAACTTGAAGAGCCTTATGGAATCAATTGGGCCTCTGGTACCATGTTCGGTAAATCCATGCTTCCCTTAAGCCTTGCAGTGTCCGCAAGCATTGCATGTGCATATCCAAAGGCAGACTTGATTGCAATTGATCATGCAACTGAAGCTGAGGACGTCATTCAATACTTGCTGATGGGCTGCAAGGGCGTAAGCATATGCTATGGAGTGCAACGCTTCGGGTATAAACAAATAGCAAACATAATCGAGGGTGTCCAAAGCTGGATGGAAATGAAGGGCTACCGAGACATTGAAAGCTTTAGGGGTAAAGCGGCTAAGCGGATAAAGGAGCCGTTCATATCTGAAAGCGCATTCAAACCTACAACGGAGTTCGGCGCTGAATACATGCCAGTTATAGACAAGAGCCTATGCAAACCCAGGGAATGCATTCGATGTGAAGAGTTCTGCCTGCACGAAGTCTTCAAAGTTGTTCCAGAAGAGGCAAGGGTCGAAATAAAAGATGAAAACTGCTATGGATGTGGAATATGCGTCGCCCTCTGTCCAGAAGGCGCGATAACGCTCCTCCACCGCTGCAAAGAGGAAGTAATCTTTGACGGCAGAGGCGCCTGCAGAAACTTCGTAGATCGCGAAAGCTAAAATTTTCTATTTTCCCTCTTTTGTTTGTAAAATTATGTTGCCTAGTAACTTTTAACTTCTATGGCTTTGCGGGGACACGCCAACATACATGTTTGACAGTTTTTGTCTCCTGTGACTCTTTTGCACTTGTCCACTTTGTTCGGCGAAACATCCCCGTTGACAATTCTAAGAACGTACTTATCTGTGGTGAAAAGCTCATCCCAGCTTGTTATAAGCTCGTTGGGCACGTTTGCCGGGCAAGCCACAACGCAGTTGTTACATCCATGACATAGATTACTGTCAACTTCGTACTCTAAAAGTATTTTTCTCATGCCAGGTATCCTCTTCACTATTTTCTGTGCTTCTTCTCCGTCGGTTACTCTGACAAGTATTGATGTTCTGCTTATGGGAAAAATGCGGACGTTGTCTCCAAGGCGTGCCCTCTCAGCATTTCGTGAATCATAGACGTTGGCATATATGTACACGTTTTTTGCCACTGTTATCCCTCAACACGCGTCAATAGCGTACCATCCAAACAAGTTTTATTAACTTATCCCCCATTAGCGTAAGGATGTAACATCAATTTTCAGCTCGGAGGATAAGGGAATGTAGCTTTCCTGCACTGGGAAATTGTTCATGTTTACAGTGTAATATTGGATGAATACGCGGCGTATCTCTCTTAACATTGTCTGCTCAAGGCTGTCGCTAACTTTGGGGTTAACCCAGAAACGTTTACCTCTGGAAACTTTAACAATTTTTCCGTTCCTAACTACAATCTCTCCGCCCTTTATGGTGTAAAGTGTCCGCGAGAAGGCTTTTTCAATCCTCTCAGGGGTTAGGTTGTTTGGGTCTAAGTCATAAATGGCTACATCAGCGTCTGCGCCTGGCCCTAAATGTCCCTTAACCTTGCTTAGTCCTAGGGCCAAGGCTTGCCCAGCACGCGTGATTATAGCGATATCGTAGAGGCTGTACTCGCGATCTATGGTGGTTATTAGTGAGCGCTTACCAACAGCCGGATGAAGTTTTTGAATTTCCTGCTCCCTAGCCTTTCGACTCATAAGCCAGCTGATTATTTTTGGGTAATGTATGAACGGGCCTGCGTTGGGGTGATCTGTGGTCAAGTATATTTGGAACGGGTTCTCAATGAGAAGGGCAAGCTCTAGCCCTATTGCCCATTGGACAGAGTTTACCGCGCTTTTCCTGCTGTAAATAAAGGGTACGAGGCCTCCTCCTGTTTCGATTTCCACATCCTTGTTCACCCACTTTAAGCTGTTTAAGCGGTGTAAGCCGTACTCTAGCGGCCCATCTGCAGTCATCGTTGTTGTTTCCCCAGGTATCACTTGTCCCATGTCTATGGTCACGTTGGGGTGAGTATTAACATATTTCGCAATTTCATCCGCTTTAGACTCTAGGTTTGCCCATGAATCGCCTCCAAAAGCTGAAAACTGTACGTGTGTAACGTGGATTGTTTGCTTCCTTTCACCTATTGCTGAAGCGACTTTTAAGTCCTTTACAAGTTCAAAGCTTCCTAGGGTGATTTCGAAGTTTCCAGGCAACCCCAACTGGTTCGTGTGAAGGTGTATTGAGTGGGGAAGTTTAAGCATTTCATTTACCATTCCCAAGCCGCGTATAAGCTGGGCTGGTGTTATCTCAAAATAGGGGACAACGTCATTGAGGCTTTTAACACTTCCCTTCCAGCCCCATGCTTCAACCCCACCCGGGTTAACCAGTTTTATGCAGTAGCCCTTTGTTGCGCGCAGCAGCCAAGCCACGAAGGCAGCGCATTTCTCATACTCGCCCCTCTTGAGGTATTGAATGATGATCCAATTGTCCGTCATCAGCGTGAAGGCGGTGGTGTCAACAATAGGTATGTCATTTAACTCTTCGTGGGTGTGTCGCGCTAAAAGAGGAGGCATGGCTGGTTCACATATCATCGTGTAGCCCATTCTGGCGTACCTGTATCCCGTCACAAAGGTTGATGGGACGCTGTAGCCTGCACCAGAACGCGTAACATAGGTGCGAGGTTCAAGCATTGAGTGCCCGTCTTCTGGGCGATAAATCCTGCCGGAGTTTATTGCGTAGCCAGCTACGTGTGTATGTATGTCTATGCCGCCAGGCATAACAACTTTATCCGTTGCGTCAATCACTTCAGCCTCATTCGGGTTGACTTGGCTTTCCTCAACTATTTTCCCATCTTT
>JAWBZV010000008.1:2962-60822 GCA_038865865.1 Bathyarchaeia archaeon
GTTTATTGCGTAGCCAGCTACGTGTGTATGTATGTCTATGCCGCCAGGCATAACAACTTTATCCGTTGCGTCAATCACTTCAGCCTCATTCGGGTTGACTTGGCTTTCCTCAACTATTTTCCCATCTTTTATGGCAATATTCTTTTTCTCCCCGTTCACCCTGTTGATGGGATCGTAAACGTACCCGTTCTTAATAAGTATGGGTTTCATTGCGGCTTCCCCCTTAACTCCCTAACTTTTTCCAAAATTCTTGTCATGATCTCCCTGTCTGGCAGAACTCCTTGAGGAGGATCCAGAACTTTCCTTAGCCTTATTGGGACATGGTCCATTCTATAAGCGGTGCCTTCCACCTCTACCCCAGCTATGGCTGCTGGAATTACAACGGTGGCTATCTCGGTTGTTAAGCTTTCATAAGCGTCTATCGCTATCACCGGAATCTTCATTAACTGTCTGGTTGAATCCTTTGGGAAATGCGCCACAGGGTCAGAAGCCACTATCAACGCAGCGTCAACTTCTCCCCTAGCCAGAAGATCCGCGGCGGTTGTTTCGCCGGGGTTATATCTTGGATATCCCCTGCTAAAGTCCACGGCGTATGGAAAACCTGTTTGCCACGTGCAAACCTCGTTGAAACCCTCGACGTTGTAGTGTCCCCTCATTGGCATTATAACACATTTTGTGAACTGGTGTAAATCCCGCACAAGCGAAAGGATGTTGTCAACGTTGCGGTGCTTCGCCCCACTCATAGTCATGCCAAGCCCAAAAAATATGGCTACGAACTTGCTTTTCTTCATCAAGCTGGCAACTTCTTCAATTTTTTCTCTTGGGACGCCTCCAACCTTATCTGGAATTTTGTGACCTTTAATAGCCATCCTAAGGGCGCTAACCAGTTCATAATCGTAGTTCGGTTTAACCTGCAGAAAGTGCTTAGCTAATCTAGATGTTTCCGTTGCTCTAACATCCACAACAACAAGTGCTCGCTCTTCTTGCCCCCTCGCCCTGAAAAATCCCCTGGGGAAAAACGTGTAGCGGCTCAGGTGGCGAGGATGAGCTTGCATAGGGTTGCATCCCCAATAAATGATTAGGTCTGCTCTGTTCTTAATTTCCCCAAGAGTGCACGTTGAAATTCCAACGTCCTGCAAGGCGATGATTGTTGGGCCATGGCAAACCGAAGAAGTGTCGTCAATAATACCCCCAACCTCCTCCGTTAGTTCCACACCAACCCTTATGGCCTCACATTCCGTGGAGCTCCACCCATACACAAGCGGCTTTTTAGCGTTCATTAGCACCTCTGCAGCCTTTTGAACTGCCTCGTCTAATGATACCTCCTTGAATCCTCCATCACCCTTAATTTTCGGAGTCTTAAGCCTCGTTGGGGCATGGGCATGAAGGAATTTCTCTGCTCCTAACTCGCAGTTCGAACGTACTTCAAGGATTTTACCACTTTCAACCACAACCTCCAAGTCATCGCACAAGCAGCCGCAGTAGGGGCAGACAACATCAGTAATTATAGACGGCATCCTAAACCCTCCCTTTTATAAGGGCCAACACGTCTTGAACTTTCTCTCCCGGGGCAGGCTCAATTTCAGCTTCCACACCCTTAAATGATGGCATCCCAACACTGTCAGTTTCTTGACCTATAACCTCGTTTGCCCAGGGTCCCATTGGCATGAATGCTATGCTTGGGTGAGGAGCTTGGGTGGAAACCTTGGCAGAAACAACAACTGTTCCGTAATTTGTTTTAACCCTTATGGGATCTCCTTCCTTAACTCCCAATTTTCCCAAGTCATCAGGGTCCAATTCGCAAACTGCAACACTTTCCATATATTCTTTTAACTTTTTCCTCCCCTCTCTAGTTATTCCTTGAGAGATTGTCCGGCCGGTAATTAAAGTTACTTTTAACGTTCCCAAAGTATACATCCTCATTGTTGCTTACACTTTTGAAGGGTTAATTCGAATTGTGTTCTATAATACCTTTACGGCTGTATAACCTGAAGGTACATGTTCGGGATGTGCCCTAACTTACAATAGGTGCTTATTTTTTTCACTGAATAACAGCAGGCTTCCTTCTCCATCTTCGGCCAGGTCTCCCACGAATTTCAAAAAGGGACCATTGATCTTTTCACCTTCAACATCAACGGAGTCAACAGTTTCCTTATAAGAAAATCCGGGAAGCATTTCCTCCAACTTTCCAAGGACGATGATGACGCCTCCGGTCATCTCAGCCCCAATCCTCGCTTCGGCATCCCCCTCAATGAGAATGATTCCACCCCTCATATGAATCCCCGCGAAGGGACCTATGTTGCCCTTAACGCGTATCAAGCCTCCCATCATCCAAGAACCAGCTTCCCTTCCAACGTTGCCCTCAACAATTATTCGCCCGCCCCTCATACCCCTCCACTCTCCTCGGGGAGCAGCTCCAAGGTAGTTTTTGGCAGATCCTTTAATGACGATTTCTCCTCCACGCATGGAGAGGGCTGTGAAAGAGTCAGCGTTGCCCTCTATAACAATTCGTCCCCCTTGCATCTCGTCTCCTAAGTGCATGTCAACATTTCCCTTTATGATGATCTCTCCAGCGGTCATTCTTGCACCGATGTATTTTATCCGGGAAGCGTCTCCTTCTATCTCTATCTTTAAGTCTTCAGGTTTTTCTGACACTTCCCCTTCCACATCAAAAAAATCTCCAAGTTTTCTCTTGACCTTTCCTTCCCAGACTGGAAGATTAACAATTTCTTCAAGTTTTTTGCCGGCGAGGACGTTCGGCGTTATAACTTCAGCCTCCACAGGCATAGTTGGTTTTATTTTTGGAATTAGCCGCACTTCAACCCCAGCCTTAACAAGCTTTGACTATCTTCCACCTATTGGTATTTTAACATTTTTATGCCATTGCAGGTTTTTGCTTAGCGCTTTAGCTCAAAAGCCCGCTGGGCTGTGCAAATAACATTTATATTGGCGAATATTAACTCGTTAACCAGCTTTGAGTGGTGACCCAAGATGCGTGTTGCAATTGTAGGAGTGGGGCAAACACCCTTCTCTAGAAGCTGCGGGATGAGCATACGCGAGCTCTGCTTTGAAGCCTTCAAGGACGCTATGCAGGACATAAACCTCACAACAAAAGAGATAGATGCCTCCATAATCTGCTCAGCGCCCGAATATGATAGGCAACGAAGCCCAGCGGGATTGGTATCTGAATATCTAGGTTTAACCCCTAAACCTACATTTTACGCTGAATCCATATGTTCTTCGAGTACGACTGGGGTGAGGATTGCATACAGTTTTATAAAATCTGGGCTTCATGACGTAGTGGCTGTGATTGGTTTCCAAAAAATGTCGGAGCTATCCTCCGCAGAGGTTCAGGAAAGAATGGGCAGGGGAGCAGACATCCAATGGGAAACACCCTTCGGAAGTATGATGCCGGCTGGTTATGCCCTTTACGCCCGCGCTCATATGCAGAAGTATGGAACCACTGAAGAGCAGCTAGCAAAGGTTAGGATTAAGAGTGGGAAATACTCAGTCCTAAACCCTCTGGCTATGTTTCAAAGGACGTTAACGCTTGAAGAATGTTTGAATGCCAGAGTTATAGCAAGTCCCTTAAAGCTTTATGACTGTTGTGCCAACGCCGACGGTGCGTCCTGCGTTATTTTGGCAAGCGAGGAGAAAGCCAAGAAAATAACAGACACTCCAGTTTGGGTGGCGGGTATAGGCGCTGCAAGCGATACATTATCTACCACGGGTAGGACAAACTTGACCGGACTAACATGTACAATTGAGGCGGCAAAACAGGCGTATAAAATGGCGGGAATAGAGCCTAAAGACGTAGACGTGGCCGAAGTACATGACTGCTTTACAATAGCCGAGATAATGGCCTATGAAAACTTAGGATTTTGCGCTCCAGGTGAGGGTGGCAAGCTAATAGAGGAGTCTCAAACATATATTGGTGGAAAAATTCCAGTGAATGTTGATGGAGGGTTGCTGTCTAAAGGGCACCCTATAGGCGCAACGGGCGGCTCTCAAATTAGAACTATAGTACTTCAGCTCCAGGGAAGAGCTGGTAAGGTTCAGGTTAACGGCGCCGAAATCGGTTTGGTTCACAATGTTGGCGGAGTAGGTGTATATGCAAACGTTATAATTCTCAGAAGGTGATGCTAATGAGTTTCAGCATGTTTGGAAAGATAAACTACATCTCTGAAACTAAAGTTGCAGATTTTGCAAAGTACCTTGAAGCGGGCAAAATAATGGCAACGAGATGCAGAAGATGCGGAAAACTCTATTTCCCCCCAAGAGCCCACTGTCCAAATGACTTGTCAGAAGATATGGCTTGGGAAGAACTGAGCGGGAAGTGCAAATTACTTACATATACAACCCTCTATTTCGCTCCTACAGGTTTCGAGGATGATATACCATACACGCTTGCCGTGGCACAGTTTGAAGAGGGCGTAAACGTCTACTCCAGATTAAGCAAAGACATAAAACCAGAAGAGATCAAAATAGGCATGGAGTTAAAGTTGACACCAGTACGCTTGCCCAACGGCAAGTTGTCATACGAGTTGAGAAAATTTGAATCTTAAATAGTAGGTAGGGATAAGGCAAATGGTCGATCCTAAAGCGGTAAAGTTTGGCGTTGAATGTCCAAACTATCCATGGGAAACTATTCGCGAAATCGCCCTACTTGCTGAGAAATTAGGTTTTGACTCTTATTGGATGCCTGATCACTTGGTAGCAACTGGCGTCAGACGCTGGGATGCGCTTCACGCATGGTGCACTCTATGCGCCTTAGCGGTACAAACGAAAAGAATCAGGTTGGCGAGCGGTGTAAGCGACACTTATAGGCATCATCCCGC
The DNA here is from genome assembly GCA_038865865.1 of Bathyarchaeia archaeon. Taxonomy (GTDB): domain Archaea; phylum Thermoproteota; class Bathyarchaeia; order Bathyarchaeales; family Bathycorpusculaceae; genus JANXEP01. Next base: position 7,801 of record JAWBZV010000008.1, read on the forward strand.
CTCTCTAGCGCAGATGGCTGCTACGTGTGATGCCCTCTCTAACGGGAGGGCCATCCTCGGGATAGGGATAGGCGAAGCCATGAACCTCGTGCCCTATGGCATCCCCTATGACAAGCCTGTGGAGCGAACTTTAGAAGCCATAAAGATTATTCGAAGACTATTCACCGAAGACTTTGTGGATTTTGAGGGGAAGTATTACAAACTGAATAAAGCCTTCCTTCAGCCAAAGCCAGCGGTGCCCATATCTGAAACTCGCTACAAATCCACAATTCCGCTGTTTATCGCTGCAAGCTCGCCGAGGACCATGGAGATAACCGCCCAATATGGCGATGGATGGCTGCCAGCAAACCTGCTTCCAGAAGAATACAAAAGTAACCTTGAAAAGATACAGGAAATGGCGAAAAAATTTCAAAGAGACCCCTCCGAAATAGAGCCTGCCCACTTTGTATATGCTGTGATTGCAAAGGATACAGATTCCGCAAAGAAAGCCATTCTACTTCCTGCAAAAATGCTTTTGTTAACAAGGCCCAGAATCCTTGAAAAAATGGGTTATACTCCGCCAACATACGACTTTGAAATGACGTTTAAACTTGTCTTTCCAAGGGATGCGGAAGCTTGGCTCGCTAAAGCCAAGGAATTGCCAGATGAAATTGTGGAAAAAACACCGTTCATCTATGGTGCGCCAGACGATGTTATAGACAAAATTGAAAAGCAAATTGAGGCTGGATGCCGCCACTTCGTCATGAACTTCCAAGTTTCACCAGCGGCATTAAGGGAAACATGTCAGCTTTTCGCTGAAAAAGTCATTTCATATTTTAAGGGAAAATAGGCTAAAGCCAACTTCCCATCTTCTCATTTTTTCGTTCCACTTTATAAACCGTAGGAGACGCAGGTGTCGATTTTTAAACCACTCAAAACTTTAAGTAAAACTTTTAAACTCAGGAATCGTTAGCCTCCCTCCTGAACGGGGGATAAAGTTGGAGGTTAGAAAGATAGCTGTTCTTGGAGCAGGTCTAATGGGTCACGGTATAGCCCAAGTTGCGGCGCAAGCAGGATATGAAGTTAGCCTCAGAGACATCAAACAGGAATTTCTGGATAAAGGCATGTCTATGATAAAGGATAGCCTGCAGAAATTCTTGAAAAAGGGGGTAATCAAAGAAAACGAAGTCAGCGAAATCCTCGGCAGAATCCATCCATTGTTGGACCTGAAAGAGGCCGTTAAAAACGCGGATTTAATTATTGAAGCGGCGCCTGAAAACGTGGATTTGAAAAAGAACCTGTTTTCAGAAGTTGATAAGTTGGCAAAGCCTGAGGCAATTATAGCCACAAACACCTCTTCCATAAGTATAACTGAGCTTGCATCGGCCACAAATCGCCCGGAGAAATTCTGTGGAATGCACTTCTTCAACCCAGTGCAGTTAATGAAACTTGTAGAAATAATCCGTGGAGTGAAAACGTCAGATGAAACCATAAATACAGCTGTAGAAGTTGGCAAACGAATGGGCAAAGAACCCATCGTTGTTAAAAAAGACGTCCCGGGTTTCGTCGTTAATAGGATACTGGTTCCAGCCTTAAATGAAGCCATGTACCTCGTTTGGGAAGGAGTCGCCGAACCAGAAGACATTGACAAAGCCGTGAAATTGGGGCTTAACTGGCCTATGGGACCATTGTACTTGGCTGACTACCTAGGCCATGATACAACATTATCCATAATGGAAATTTTCGAAAAGGAATTCGGAGAGAAATTTAAACCATGCCCAATTCTTCGGCAGCTTGTTAGAGCAGGGCTTTTAGGGAGGAAAACTGGTAAGGGCTTTTACGACTGGACAACACAAAAATAGGGGGGCATCTTAACGTGGAGTTTAAATACACACTCTATGAGAAGGTAGATGGAGTTGCAACTATAACCATAAACAGACCCGAAGTTTTAAACGTACTTAACAGGGAAACCTACCTCGAAATCCTTGCTCGCTTAGAAGATGCAGATAAGGATGAAAACGTTAAAGTTGTGGTGATTACAGGGGCGGGTGAACGAGCCTTCTGTGCTGGCTTAGATTTAAAGGCAGTGACCGGTCTTAGTCCAGTAGAAGTTGCGGAACTTGCAAAACTCGGTCACAAGCTGACTTTAGCCATCGAAGAGATTGGGAAACCTGTGATTGCCGCTATCAACGGTTATGCTCTTGGGGGAGGACTTGAACTTGCAATGGCCTGCGATATACGAATAGCCTCCGAGAACGCTAGACTCGGACAGCCTGAGGTGAATGTTGGCCTAATCCCTGGAAACGGTGGAACGCAGCGGTTGCCCCGTCTAGTTGGCAAGGGCATAGCAAAAGAGTTAATATTCACTGGAAAAATGATCGATGCTAAAACTGCTGAAATGTTAGGTTTAGTTAACAAGGTTGTTCCTCAAGGAGAGCTAAAAGCAGCGGTTGAAGCGCTTGTTAAAGAGCTTCTAAATAAGCCGCCAATAGCCCTAAAACTTGCAAAGGAACTTATCAATATAAGTACTGAAACAGACCTCAAAACTGGACTAGCTTATGAGGCTCAGGCCACTGGAGTTATTGCGTCAACTAACGACTTCAAAGAAGGAATCACGGCCTTCGTGGAAAAACGAAAGCCTGTATTCAAAGGAAAATAGTACACTTGGAGGAAAGAGTTTATTTCCGATATAACCATTTCATTACATTCGAGGTTTAAAATTGCCAGGGGTTAAGGATAAAGTTGCTATAATCGGTATGGGATGTACAAAATTCGGTGAACATTGGGACAAAAACGTCGGAGACTTAATCATAGAAGCCTGCTACGAAGCTTGTGAAGATGCTGGCATAGAGCCAAAAGATATCCAAGCAGCGTGGCTTGGCACGGCATGGAGCGGCGAGCTTGGACGAACTTTGGCTTATCCCTTAAAAATTGGTTTTATCCCAATAACAAGGGTTGAGAACAGGTGCGCGAGTGGGCATGATGCATTCATAAACGCATGCTATGCGGTGGCTTGTGGAGCTTTCGACCTAGTCTTGGTGTGTGGCGCTGAGAAACTTAAGGATACAGGGTTGCCAATACCTGGAGATTATAACCCGACGACACTATATACTAGCAGAGTTGATACTGGCTTTCTACCAGTTACTGCTTGGGCTAACCTTGCTTTGAGATACTTCCATCACTATGGCATTCCCATCGAAGAAGGTAGAAGAATTCTGTCCAAAATTGCAGTTAAAAACCACTACAACGGCTCCCTAGCTCCCAAGGCGCAGTTTCAGCGTAGAATAACCCTAGAAGAGGCTTTGAATGCGCCGATGGTTGCCTATCCCCTCGCCCTCTACGATTGTTGCGGAATAGCTGATGGCGCCGCGGCAGCCATACTCACTCGTGCGGAACTTGCTAAAAATTATAGGGATGACTATGTGCTTGTGAAAGGTGTTGGTATGAGCTCCGGCATGTATCAAGGTCAAGTGCGAGACAATTGGAGTCTAGTGCATGTTGAGGAAAACGTTAGGGCTGCAAAAATGGCTTATGCTGAGGCAGGAATAAAGAATCCGCGTAAGGAATTGGACATAGCTGAGGTGCACGACTGTTTCACAATACATGAGCTCGTAATCTACGAGGATTTTGGTTTTAGCCCTAGGGGCAAGGCCAAAGAGGACGTCGACGCTGGCACCTTTGAGTTAAAAGGTGAACTACCCGTAAACGCCGACGGAGGCCTTAAATGTTTTGGGCATCCCCTCGGTGCAAGTGGGCTTAGGATGATTTATGAAGTATACAAGCAACTGCAGGGGAAGGCGGGTCAACGCCAAGTTGCCATAAGAAACCAAAGGGGGTTAACCCACACTTGTGGAGGTACACCTATCGACTCCCATACAGCAGCCGTGGCCATATTGGGTTTAAGAGGTGCTTAAAATGGTTGGAGTAACTTCATACGGAGCCTATATTCCAATTTGGAGAATGAGGCGGGAATTGCTGGGCAAAGGCCTTTCTGGCGAAAGATCTGTTGCGGGCAGTGATGAAGACAGTTTAACAATGGCTGTTGCTGCTTCAATAGATTGCATAAATGGCATTAACCGAGAAACGATAGACGGTGTGTTTTTTGCCTCTACAACATCTCCTTTCAAGGAAAAATGTGTAGCCACAACAATAGCCACTGTTTTAGATCTTCGCAGCGATGTATTTACAGCGGACTTCGCTAATTCTCTAAGAGCTGGAACTAGTGCATTAAAAGCTGCAATTTCTATGGTCAAATCAGGGGCTGCTAGGCAGATACTCGTTGCAGCCGCGGACTGCAGGTTAGGTGCGCCTGAATCCTCGTTTGAGCAAACTTTTGGCGACGGCGCTGCGGCTTTGTTAATAGGAAAAGAGAACCTAATTGCTGAATTAGAAGACGATTTTTCAGTTTCAGACGAAATATATGACGTGTGGCGTAGAGATGTCGACGTTTATGTTAACGCATGGGAAGACCGATTTATCAACACGTTTGGGTACTCAAGGGTTGTCAGCAGTGCGGTTTCAGGGCTAATGAAGAAGACCGGAGTGACTCCGAAAGAAATAACTAAGGCAATATTCTCCTCACCTGACGCGCGGAGAAGTTCAGAGCTCGCTAGAAGTTTAGGTTTCGACCCAAAAACTCAAGTGCAAGACCCTTTAATCGACAATGTCGGCAACACTGGCACAGCACAGCCCTTAATGCTGCTTGTGGCGGCATTAGAAGAAGCCAAACCTGACGATAGGTTTCTTTTGGCAAGCTATGGAAATGGCAGTGACGCCTTCCTTCTCAGGGTTAAAGATGGCATAAAAGGCATAGATGGCAAGAGGCGTGGAGTGCGAATGCGTCTCGGAATTAAAAAACTCGTGCCTGACTATGCAACATACCTCAAATGGCGTAAACTTGTAAGAATGCAGGCGCCCAGAGTACCCATGTCGGTTTCGTATCCAACCGCCACTGCAATTTGGAGGGAACGACGGCGAATATTTCCATTACATGGTGTAAAATGCAAGGTCTGCGGCACTGTTCAATATCCGCCACAGCGGGTTTGCATTGAATGCCACACCAAAGACAACTTCGAAGACGTTAGATTATATGAAAAGAAGGGTAAACTTTTCTCATATTCATTTGAATTCATCAGAGGAAATGTGCCCGTGGGACTTGTGAACTTAGAGGGCGGCGGCAGACTTTTCATAGAGTTGACAGACGTGGATTCAAACGAGTTAAAAATAGATCTGCCCGTCGAATTGACCTTTAGACGACTTAACGTATGGCGGACAGATGCGATGTACATATATTTCTGGAAAGCGACACCTATTCGATTCAATGTGTAATTTAAAAGCTGAAAGCCCCCTTTTTCTTTATTCTTCCACATAGGGGTAGTGTTAGGCTGCTGTTGTAATTTGTTTGGGATTTAAATAATCCATAAGCTTCTCTACAGCCCAAACTAATATGTTGTTGATTATAGCTTCCGGTGTTGTGCCTAAACCTTCAGCTACTTTTTCTATGTTAATGAAAAATCGTTTGTCCAACATCACTTGAACAAAATTCACGTTCGCATACTTTTTTACCGTTAAAACCCTTTTTTTGGACTTTAAAAGCAAAAAATCCAACGGGAAAGTTGCACGCTGTGCAACTGGATTGCAATCTCTTAATTTTTCCAAAGTAAAACGTGAAGAAGGTCCTCCGACGCCGGGTCTTTCCTTTAAATCGTCGGGAAGATATTTCATAACCCACCTGTAACTCATTCCCGTTCTTTCTGAAATTTTATTTGCGAGCATAGTTCCCCTTCTGACGCCCGCCTTAACATATAATTCGCCGAGTTCCCTTAACATTTTCCTTTTTTCCTCAGCTGAAATACTCCGCCTGCAAATATTGGCAACCAATCTTGCAATAAGCCTTTCTTCTTCAGATTCAATATAGTCAAGCCTTATTTTAGGCCAATTTGAATCCGCCTCAAGCCTGTGCAGTCCATCAATGACGTTCCCATGCTTATCCAAAAGAACAGGATAAAGTTTCCCAACACGTTTGGAAGAAGTTTTCAGTTCGCTTATTACTTCTTTGTTCATTTCAACACCATTCTAAACGATTCCTTTGCCATACCATGGTGCTGACTTTTTAAGAAGGGCATAGGGCCTACAATTTGGACACAGCATGAGATAATCTTCTATAGGTTTCATCTCCTTAGGGAGTTTTTTCTCGGCGAATTTTAGAATGGGCGCTGTTGTGAAGGTTTTTCCGCAACGATTGCACCGAAGAACATGCTGGGTAACCCCCTTCTTCATTAACACATCTCTAAGCACCTCCATAAACTCAGAAAATTTAATGCCCGCCGGACAAACCTTAGCACAAGCTTGACAGGTTAAGCATAGCCAGATGGTTTCAGAGCCCAAGACAAAGTCTGTCAAGCCTAGCAACGTGCCTTTCACGATTTCTGTTGGGGAGTAATCCTCCCTATTCCTCACTAGGGGGCAAATAGCACCGCATTTTCCACATTGAATACAGGCTTTTATGCTTGCTCCTTTCGGCTTCTGTGTAACTTCAATTCCAAATTTTAAATCTGGTGTTGCGCTCATTTCTCATTTCTCATTTTTAAATTGACAAAGTAACAAAAAATGGGGGATTGAAGGCAGTACTTCACTTACAACGTGCCCAACAATGTTTTGACAAGTTCTGATAGGCGCATTGCTGCGTTTAAACGTTTGATCATGTTTGCCTTTGTCGCGTCAACATATTGTATTGCTTTGGGTTCGCAGAATTTAACGCACGTAGGATCGCCGTTACATAGGTCACATTTTAACGGTTTTCCATTTTTCGGATTTATTCTTGGACCTGCAAAAGGGCAGTAAAGAGCGCAGAGTCGGCAGCCAACGCAAATATCCGTGTCAATTATAACTGCTCCTGTTTTTTGGTCCCTTTTTATGGCGTTAACTGGACATACGTCTTGGCATATTGGTTTTTCACAATGCAAGCAGACGATAGGTATGTATAGCCCAGATTGTTCCATTTTAACTATGTGGATGTGTCCAAGGGCAGGGTTTATCACTTTTTCATGGTAGAGCGCGCATGCGTTTTCGCAGGACCTGCATCCAGTGCATTTTTCAGGATCTATGAGCAAAATTTTCTGCATATCATCTGCCCCCTGCTATAGCATATGGGATGGTTCCTTGTCCAATCCAAGTCTTTTCAACGTCTCTTCTGTGGGAACGCCGTTTTTGTCCCACTTGTGGAGTTCGTAGTACTCGTCAAGCATTTGTTCAAACTTTTCTCTGTCAATCTTTTTGCCTCTTGCTATTGGCAGTCCGATGGGTGTTGGTTCCTTGAAGTAGCGTTCGGGCAAAGTATCGTCTTTCCGTGTGAAGCCTTCGCGTATGTTGAACATGCGTTCTATGGTGTATATTCTTTCTCCGATTTCCATCAACTGAGCCTTTGTAAATTCCATTCCTGTGGCAAGGTAAAGCAGTCTCGAAAATTCATCCCATGCAGGCATGTTAAACCCTAGGAACATCGTTTGGAACTTGCAGGTCCCAAGCGAGTCGCAGACTGAATAGAGGAGTTCTTGGTGCCAAACCATGCGGGCTTTGCCAACGTATGATGTGTAGTCTGACGACATAGGGCCTCCTCCCAAAACCCTCTCCAGAACTTCTTCGGGTAGTCCGTATAAGTCGAAGGCAGGGCGACTTCTCAAGTGATCTGCTCCTCTAGTTGATGTGGCTATTCCAAGGGCGAAACTTGGCGTAGCTCTTTCATCTGACTGGAGGTTGGCCATTCCCTTAATCTGAATGAAGTAGTAGGCTGACTCCGGGCCAATTTTTTCTATGGCTCTAAGCGGACCTTCTGCAAGGATATCGCCAAAACCTTCTCTATAAGCAATTTTCCGAATCATTTCAAACACTACTTGGTCGTTTCCCCACTCCAGCTTTATGCCACCCGTTATTTTGTCGTCAATTATTCCTTTTTCGTATAGCTCCATAGCCCAAGCAATCATGTTTCCTGTTTCAAGGGTGTCTAAGCCATATCTGTCAACAAGATGGTTTGCAATCAACAAAGTTTCCATTTTCTTGCAATATACCATTGATCCAAAGGCGCCTTGCGTTGTGTATTCTGGCCCCTCGTCGTATATTGGGCCAAATGGGCTGTCTCTCAAGACGTAGCGGTGCCTACAGTGGACTGAGCAACTGAAGCATCCAGCCACACCTATGGAGTAACGTTCAATATTTTCTGCTTCCAAGTCTTCGCTATCTTCAAGCTTGTTTAACTGGAAGTTCTTTGTCCTCAGCAGACCTGTGGTGTTTGTGTTGTTGAAAATGATCAGCGTACCCCATCTTTTCTCCGCCTGAGCCCATTTAGTGCTCAAAACTTTTTCATTCATTTGTCTACAGTAATCAAGCAGTTCATCTGGATGGGCAACTTCTAGGCTGTCGGTTCCCCTCACCGCTATGGCTTTCAGATTTTTTGAGCCCATCACTGCACCCATGCCAGTTCGGCCACCTGAATTCTTTATTCCTGTCATCACATTGGCGAATCTGACGAGTTTTTCGCCAGCGACTCCTATCACCATGCATTTGATCTCGTCGTCTCCATGATCCTTCCTGATGGCTATTTGGGTTTCAACTGTGTCCTTTCCCCATAAGTGGCTTGCATCTTTTATCTCGATTTTTCCATCGTTTATCCATAGGTATACCGGCTTTTTCGCTTTGCCCATTATTGCCAGATGATCAAAGCCTGCAAATCTCATCTCTGCTGCAAAAAAGCCGCCCATGTTCGTGTCTCCGACTGCTCCACCCAGTGGGGATTTTGCGCCGATGTCGCATCGTGAAGAACCAAGCGCTGGGATTCCGCCTAGTAACCCTGCACCCACTAGAAGCACATTTTCTGGACCCAGCGGATCAATTTTGGGTGGAATTAAGTTGTAGCGAAGATAGCTGTTAATTCCTCTGCCACCGAGATATAGCCTTCGCATTTCTTTTGGGATGTCTTTTATCGTTATTTTTTCATTTGTTAGGTCTATGTAGGCAATTTTTCTTTTCAACATTTTCTTTCTCTTCCTCTTTCAAGCTACTCCTCGAATCATGGCTTGAGTTGGTGTTGGCCATGAAACCCTGAATTTAGTTTTGCAATGTGGGCACTCGGCAGTGTCGGCGCCTAAGGGGACTTGGAACCGTTTGAGACAGTTTTTGCATCTAACTTCACTCATAATTCAACCTCCTCCGATAGGAACACCGATATAAACTAGATCGTCATCATTTAACTTTATATCGGTTTTTCTCACACTCTTTCCATTTACTAATACCCAAACCTCAGTGCTTATCTCTCCAGTTTTTGGGTCTATGACGTCGTTAAATACGCCTCCATACTCTTTTGCAAGCATATCCAACAAATCTCGCAGCGTGCAGTTGTTTTCTACTTCTTGTATTATCTCTCTTTTGCCCGCTGCTTCTCTGAACATAGCTTGAAATGCTACCTTTACTCGAGCCATGATTCGGGAGGCCTCTGTGTATATATAGAACAGTGACTTTAAATATAAATCTTTCTAAAAAGATAGTTTAAGAGGCTTAATTATATTTTAGATTTTTCAAAAACTCTGCCTAATTTAAAATATAAATTTATATATTTGCACATAAGCTCTATACTGTGAGGTAATAGTATTGGAAACTAGACGGCTTCAAAAGCTGAAAGGCGGTAGCTACATTATTTCCCTCCCAAGAGAGTGGGTTGAGAAGCTTAAGCTACGAAGAGGCGAAGAGATAGTTGTGTCACAAGAAGCGGATGGATCATTAAGACTTCTTCCTGCGACTGAAGACTTTCACAAACCTACTGAAGCAACCTTATACCTTGAAGATCACTTTGATTCGCGCTCGATTAAATACTGTGCAGTAACTTATTACATCCAAGGCAGCGACCGAATTCGAATAGTTTCGAAGAAAATTATTCCAGCAGAACAGAAGAGGCTGATTAAGCAGTTGAGGGCTGAATTGCCTGGTGTTGAGGTTAGCGAAGAAGAAGCAAACCAGCTAACTTTCCAAGTCTTAATAGACCCCATGGGATTTTCAATTGAATCACTTATTGAGAGGACCTTCGAGTTCTCGCTTAAGCTCCACGAAGATGTTGTGAAAGCTTTAGTTAACCTCGATTTTCCACTTGCAATGGAAGTTCTTGAAAGAAGCAATGAAGCACAGAGACATTATCGCTTCACCATACGCCTCGTTGCAATTGCGGCATTTAACCCAAAAGTGTCAAAGAAAATCGGCGTGAAAAATTGTCAAGACTGCATTAACTTCACGCTTACAATTCGAGACCTAAGTAGACTTATTTATTACTTCTCTTCCATTGCAAACTATATTTTAAGCCTGAAAGGCAAAGAGATCGATCGAGAAGTATTAGGTTTAATCGAAAAGATTTCAAGGGTTGCCTATGAAATGCAGAAAAACGCCATGAACGCGTTCCTTAAAAAAGACGTAAAACTCGCCATACAAGTCTTTGACACAATGAGTGAAATTAGGAACCTAGAAAGGGCAGCCCTCAAAAAGATTATGGAGAAAATTACAAATGTAGACTCCGCCATAGCATTGAGCATGATTGCAAGGGACATGCGCAGGATCGCTGGCCAAGCTGTGGCAGTTGCAGACGATGCCTTAAACCGAGTACTGAGACCCTCTTTGGGGCAGAGTCCTTGACAGATTCTAGCCTATGTTAAGCTACTCACTCTAAGCCACGTGTTAAATCTAGTTTTTCCAATACTTTTTCAATTGAACTTTTGTTTAAATGTAGGCCTAGCTCCTTCGCTCTTATCCCCAAAGCTAAACCTAACAATTGAGTATAATATAAGACTGGCATAGAAAGTTTGCTGCCAATAATCGCCGCAGCCTCTTCTTGCTTCGCGTCAAACATCATGTGGCCTGCTGGACATGAATCCACAAGCCCGTCAAGTTCAAGCTTTTGCACCGCGCTCAACTTTGAGCCTGTGAGGCTGAGGGCCGCCTCAGGATGAGAAAACATCAAAGCGGCGCCGCAACAATCCAGCTTTTCAGGATAGTTTACGCTTTCCGCCCCCAATGCCTCAATCAATGCGTCCATCTTCTTGGGGTTTTCTGGACTATCCACTCTTCTCATGTAACTGGGCCTAATAGCTTGGCAGCCGATGTGACTTGCCAACCTTAACCCTTTTAATGGCAATGTTACGTGTTTCCTGATTTCATCTACACCAACAACGTCGTGCAAAAAGTCAATTACGTGCCACAGTCTTATTTCTGGGGAGTAGTCCAATCTCTCCTCTTTAAGCAACCCGGCGACTTTATTTTCAAGTTCTTTGTCCAGAGCTAGCATGCGTTTAGTTTCTGATATTGTGAAATGACATCTGCTACATGGAAGTAGCAAATCCTTAAGACCTGTTTCGTTTGCCAGTGCCATAATCCTTGCTGCCATATAAGCTGCAGCAAACTTGTTTACGCTTTCGATGGAGTTTCCGCAGCAATGCATCTCCTTTAAATCGATAAGCTCAATCCCAAGTTTTGGTAAGACTTGACGCGTTGACATTTCATATGCGTATTGGGAGGTGAGTATTCTACAACCCCAGAACACTGCAACTTTCAAAGCTATAACTCCCCCAGCGTTTTTAGGAAATTCGCCTTGAATTCTTCGCTCGGAAACCTTATCTTCGGCAAGTTTAGCTTCTCCCTATCTAGCGTTTCCATTTTCTTGGTTGTTATTTTTTCAACAGGCTGCATGAGCCCCGTTTCAAGAATTTGAGACACTGCTTTTAAGTAAGCTTCTGGAACCTTTGTCTGCATTTCCACTGCAATATTTCTCAAAGCTACTATCACATGGTATGGCGAGGCCCTTTGAGGACACCGCTCTGTGCACTGCAGACATGAAGCACACGTCCAAATTATATCCGAATTAACTAGGTTTTCTACAAAGCCGAGCCTAACCAATTTTATCACTTCATGTGGAACCAACTCCAGAAGCTTGAAGGCTGTGCAGCCGCCTGTGCATCTTGAACACTGGAAACATTCTAAAAGCTCAGTTTTGACTATTTTTCCTAGGATTCTTTTATACAGCTCTTCATTTGGCTTAAGCATTAAAGTTATGTCAGTTAAGCTCATTTTAAGCCCTCAGCTTCTCTCGATAAGAGTATAAGTGCTTTCGCCGCTGCACCGCTTGCCTGTGCGATGCATTCGGAGATGCCTTTAGGTCCAGAGCATGTTCCTACAAGAAAGATTCCTGCAACTGAACTTTCGAATGGTTGCATTTTTGGATGGGCCTCCTTGAGGAAACCGTCAGCGCCAAGCGGCACCTGGAACAGTTTGCTTATTTCCACAAAGTCTTTCTTAGGCACAACACCGTTTGTCAGCACCACTAAATCTGCATGAAGCTCTAGGAGTCTGTTCAAAGTTTTCTCATAGACGCCTACGTAAAGCGTCCCATCAGAATTGCTGCGGACCTCAGCTGGTATTCCTGCCAAAAAGTTTACGCCCAAATTTCTAGCTTTTTCATAAAGCTCCTCATAACCCTTACCAAAAGCCCGAACATCGTTGAAGCATATGTATATTTCAGCGTTCTCTCCAAGTTTATCGCGTGCCGTAATAGCTTGTTTAATGTTGACCATGCATCCTACGTTGCAACAATGCTGGTAGAAACGCTTATCACGGCAGCCGACACATGATATGAAAACTATGCATTTTGGCGTCTTTCCGTCCTGCGGGCAGAGGATTTTCCCCCCGGTTGGACCGGAGGCCGCCAAGATTCTTTCAAACTCTATGTTTGAGACAACATTTTTGAATCGGCCGTAACCAATTTCGGGCGCTTTTGAAGCGTCAAAAATGTCCGCGCCTACGGCCAAAATTATGGCTCCAACATTAATGATGCTTTCTTCGGGTCTTTGTTCAAAGTTTATAGCCTTCGCCTCGCAGGCTTCAACACATTTTGCGCATTTTTCTTTGCCGCTTAACTGTAGGCAGTAATCAGGATTTATTATTGCTAATTTTGGAACAGCGTTTGGCGAGTATATAGATATCGCCTTTGTCTGGTTTAGTCCCTCATTAAATTTGTCCGGCATGCTTACTGGACAAACTTTTACACAGTCACCGCAACCTATGCATTTATTTTCTTCAACGTAGCGAGGTTTTCTGAGGATTTTTACTTTGAAATTTCCAAGGGATCCCTCGACGCTAACAACTTCCGTGTTAGTTAGAAGTCGTATGTTCTGTCTTTCAGCCACCTCAATCATTTTCGGCATTAATATTTCAAGGCTGTTTTCGAGGGTTGGGTAAATTTTATCAAACTGCGCCATACGTCCGCCTATACTTGGCGCTTTCTCCACCAGGTAAACGTTAACTCCAGCCTCCGCCAAGTCCAGTGCTGCTTGAATGCCTGATATTCCAGCACCAACGACAAGGACACTTTTTTCCATGCGTCATCCTCTTCTAGGCGGTCTCATTTTAAAGGCATGCATATTAAGCTTTGCATGACTTTTTGGAGTTTAGTATACCGAGGAAAGAGTTTTAAATTATAAATCTTTTGCTGAGCGTTGCATTCTGCCCTCAACAATATGAATTAACTCTGACAAAAGAAATAAAGAGTCAAAATTGAATTTCATGGCTTTCTTTTTGTTGCCGCGCGGAAAAATTAAAAGCGTAACCAACACAATACAAAATGGGGTAAAATATGAAAGCGAAGGCTATGAGATTACATGAGTACAAACAACCCTTGAGGCTTAGTGAGGTAGAAGTTCCAAAGCCTGGACCAAGAGAAGCACTAGTGAAAATAGAAGCTTGCGGCGTTTGCCACACTGACCTACACTTCCTTGAGGGAGCTTTGACAACAGAAATGTTTGGGGGGAAGAGACCTTGGACTTTGGGCCACGAGATCGCCGGAGAAATCGTTGAAGTGGGCTCTGAAGTAACCGACTTCAAAAAGGGTGATCATGTACTAATAGACTCTTGGACGGCTTACTCCTGCGGGTCATGCATAATGTGTCGGACGGGATCTGAAAACTGCTGCCTGTACATCAGTCCCATTGGGTTTGCAAGGGATGGAGGATATGCTGAATACATAACAGTCCCGGCCAAATCCCTCGTTGATATTGGAAATTTGAAACCTGAAGATGTTGCACCCTTGGCTTGCGGCGGGGTTACAGCGTTCAGATCCATAAGAAAGGCTGCGGTAACGCCAAGTGACACGGTTGTAGTTTATGGCGTCGGGGGTCTAGGCACGTTCGCTGTTCAGATAGCGAAGGCTATTGGAGCTACAGTTATAGCCGTAAGTAGATCTAAAGAAAAACTGGAAATGGCTAAGAAGTTTGGGGCAGATTACGTTGTCGACGCTTCTAAAGATCCTGTGGGCGAAGTCCTCAAAATAACGGGTAAACGTGGTGCAAACGTAGTTTTAGACTTTGTTGGCTTTGAGCAGACGCTTGAGCATGGGTTAAAGATGCTGGGGATACTTGGGCGACTTCTTATAATCGGTGTGGGGCCCAGTCCACTTAAATGTATGCCAAATGATGCGGTGAATTACGAATTAACCATAACAGGGGTGAAAGTTGGAACCCATAAAGATCTACTGGATATGGTTGCCTTGGCTAAAGGAGGCATAGTGAAACCTATAACAACCAAAGTTTTCAAGCTTGAAGAGGCCAACGAGGCGCTTGAACAACTTAAGAAAGGGCAGATACTTGGCAGATGTGTGATTAAGCCTTAAAAAGGATATAAAAGAGACGATGCTTTCTGCCCAAACCCTTACTTTTTATTTTTACCATCTAAACCATAGATCTGAAGGAATATTATGAAAAAAAGGGTTGTTATAACTTCTCTAATGCTCGTCACGTTAGGGATAATTTTGGCTTTTTCAACGCGGGAAAAACGGGTTGAAGAATACCTATTCGACGAATGGGACCCTATTACCCCTTCAACATTATACCCTCACTGGAATTATGATGAAAATGAGTTCAATTCTACAGGCTATGCCTTCATGAGTCGGGCGAAAGGAGACCCTCAAAAAAGGGCACTTTTGGAAAGTGGAGAAATCCTTGAACTGTACCTAGATTTAGACATATCTGCTTCTGGCATCATCAGAGTTAGAGTAGGTGCGATATCAGCTCCTAATAATTCGTTGTCTGATCACTTTAATGATCCACGTTTGCCTCCTAACTACAATTTAGCAGCAATTTTTGAAGAAAGCGGCACAAGAATCTCCAAAAAAATTAGAATAGACGGGACAAATGCTGATTTCCTAGATATAGAAAACGAGGGAGCGACACCAGTAAACATTTCCGGCGCTATAAAACTTGTTGGAAAATTGCCGACAACTTCTTACCCATTTTTGGGACCTGGAACTTTAATATGCCTCATTGGATGTTTCTTGTTATTTTATGGAGTTTTAGCCAAACCGAAGAGAGGAATTATAGGGCGAAAGATAAGAATGTAAAATTGTCTGTTCATATTGCGTCGGAAGTTTTAAATAACAAAATTGGCAATAAAAATAACTTAACCTGGTAATGGGGGAATTTTATGTCAGCAAAGAGAGCGATAACTAAAGTGCAAGCGGCTATAATCGCTATAATTATAATCATTGCTATCCTGGCAGGCGCAGCCTATTACTATACTGCTGGTCCTGGACCAACACCCACCCCCACGCCAACTCCCGCTGCCACCCCAACACCCGCTGCTACGCCTAAACCTACTCCAACGCCCACACCTGTTGCTACTCCAACGCCTACACCAACTCCTAAGCCCACTATACCTCCAACGCCTACACCAACTCCCAAACCTACACCTCCGCCAAAAGACAAAATACTTATCGGGTGGGTACATACATTAACCGGACCGGGAGCTGTAGTCGCTGCATGCGCTTTACACCATTTATACTATAAGATGATTATTGAAGACTATAATGCTAAGGGCGGGCTATATGTGCCCGAGTATGGGCGCAGGATCCCCATTGAGTATATAGAGTACGATAACGAAGGTAGCATCGATAAAACGCTCACTTTGACTGAAAAGCTCATATTAGAGGACAAGGTTGATCTAATCTTTGCTCCTTGGGGTACAGCTTTCTGCTTTGCAGCGTTTTCCCTTTACGAAAAGTATCACTACCCTGTGGTTGCTTTAACCTTCGGCTCAGATATTGCCGCTCAGAAAATGAGAACAGGCGAATTCAAATACTCTTTTAGCGTTCTCGGCCTGCCAGGCGAAGCAGGCAAGGAGGTCGCCGACCTCTTAGATTACATAAATAAAAATATGACGCCGATAACCCGCATAGGGATAATAAACCACGCAGATCAGCACGGTGTGGAGTATGCCGGAGCTATATTCTATCACCTTTACGAGAAGGGATTCCAGATTCCAGTTCAACAAAGTTACCCGTCCGGTATCGCTGACTTTACTCCCTTAATAAGCACCCTCAGAGACGCAAATGTTGATGTCGTGGTTATGTGTGGCTATGATGAAGGCGCGCTATTAATACATCAAATGAAGGCGCAAGGCTTCAATCCGAAATTAGTGTTCGTAGGCCCTACAATGGAAATTCCATTCCTGGTTTACGGTCCATTTGGTTTCACCAAAGAGGATCTTATTGGAGTATGCTACTACGATGGTTGGCCAGCAACTGCTTACAACACTCCAGGATTAAGGGCTTGGGCTGAAGATCATGTGAAGCGTTATGGTTATCTCCCGTTCCCTGCATCAGCAACATTCTATGCTGGCCTTGAATGCCTATTCAAAGCTGTTGAAAAAGTCGGTTTAGACAGAGAGAAGATAAGGGATGCGCTTGCAACTGAAACATTTGACACTATAGTAGGCAAAACTAAGCTTAGGCCAGGCTACAGTATGCAATGTGAGCTCGCGGGAACAATAAGCCAGTGGCAAGGCGGAGACATGATGGAAGTTATCTGGCCATTAAGTGCTGCCTCAGCAAACATAATCTGTCCAAAGCCGCCATGGCCTTCTTAAAAGGGTTTTTCTATGAATCCCCTTTCCTTTTTCTTCTTTTTCAAAATTAGGTGATGTGGTTGATAGACGTTATTATTGGAGGCGCAATATTAGGAGCATTATTTTCCCTAATAGCTGTTGGGCTTAACTTACAATATGGTGTGACCCGTATATTAAACATAGCCCATGGAGAATTTCTCGTTATCGGTGCCTATGTGACTTATATCTTATTCACTTATTATGGTGTTAATCCAATGTTGTCTCTGGTGATAAGCGGGCCAACAGTTTTCCTTATAGGCGTTTTCCTCCAAGTTTCTGTTTTCCGCAAGCTAATTCACCTGTCTAAGTCCGCTGAAGAGCTTGAATTCAGATCTCTACTAGTCTGTTTTGGCCTTCAGTTTATCATTCAAAATCTGATCCGGTCACGTTTTGGCACAGCACCAATAGGCGCGCCCTACCTTATGGAAACAGTCTCCATCCTTGGGGAAAAGTTTCAAATAAACAGGATAGTGGCCGCGATTATAGCCGTCGCTATCAGTGTAGCATTATATTTCTTGCTCCGCTCGACAAAAGCAGGTTTAGCTATGAGGGCTGCTGTTGAGGAGCCAACAGGCGCCCAGTTAGTAGGGGTTAACATCCTAAAAATCCATGCTTTATCTTTCGGCTTAGGCGCTCTCACAAGCGCCTTGGCTGGTTCAATGTATTCAATGATTGAACCAACGATTAATCCTTATGCGGGATCTCGCTTCACCTTTATTGCTTTGGCGGTAATCATTTTGGGGGGCATGGGAAGTTTCGTTGGCAGTCTACTTGGGGGGTTTTTCATTGGATATTTGAATTATATTACCCTGAAAATGGATCCTCTAATAACGATGGCGGTTGTATATGCCTTCATTGTTATAATGCTCATCATTAAACCTAAAGGGCTCCTCGGGCGGTAGACATGCTAGAAGGAAGAATCATTATTTTGACAAAAGTTCTTATTGCTTTGCTAGTCCTTACAGTATCGGTCTACGCCCCACACTTTGCAGGAGACTATTACCTGTCCATATTAAGAACGGTTCTCATGTGGACGGCTCTCGCAATAAGCTGGCAGTTTTTCTCAGGTCTTACAAAGTATGTTGCCTTGGGTTCTGCTGGTTTTTTCGGGATAGGCCTATATTTCACCGCAAAATATCTTGAATTTAGTATCCGTTATGGTTATTGGCCCGTTTTACCCCTGCCGGTTATTGTGCTGTTAGCTGGATTGGTGAATTTTGCATTGGCCTCGGTTATCGGTTTAGTGACGTTGCGGCTTAAGGGCATATACTTTGCAATTCTCACTTTTGGTGTAAGCGAAGTATTTAAAAATGTCTTTCAATGGTGGGAGATAAAAGTAACTGGTACTCGGGGGACATACATCCCAATTTACTTTAACTCCACGGAAGCATATTACTCGGTATTAGTAACAACCATCGGAATATTCCTATTACTCTCCCTCTTGCGTAGATCTAAGTTCGGCCTCGCTTTAAGGATGGTTGGCGAGTGTGAAGAAGCGGCTGTTCATGTAGGCGTGAACACTAGCCTATTTAAGACCTTAGGCTTCGCTGTTAGCGCCATGTGCATCGGCATTATGGGGGCATGCTTTACAACAAGATTTCCATACATAAACACAGATATAGCCTTTGGTTCAGAATATTCTTTCCTGCCTGCTATAATGACCCTTCTAGGCGGAGCTGGAACATTTTACGGCCCCATAATTGGATCGGTAATGATATCGCTGCTTAGTCATTACCTTGGAGTTGCTTACGTTCACTATTTCCAGCTGATTCTTGGACTAATTTTAGTAGCTATCGTTGTTTTTATGCCAAACGGGATAATGGGTCTTATTGGAACATTAAAGGCGAAATGGCATGTGCAAAGAAAAGAGCTTGCTAAAGTCCTAGGAAAGCTTCTTTAACATACTTGTTTTTTAGGAGTTCTTCGCCTTTTCCTTGCAAAGTTATCCTGCCCGTTTCCATTACATAAGCTTCATCTGCAAGCTTTAAAGCATAATGGACATTTTGCTCGGCCAGCAATATGCTTATTCCGCGTCCTTTAAGTTCCTCAACCGCCTTGAATATTTCAATGGTTAGTTTCGGCGAAAGTCCCTGCGAAGGCTCATCCAATATGAGCAGTTCAGGATTTGACATCAAACCACGTGCAATTGCCAACATTCGTTGCTCTCCGCCGCTTAGCGTTACAGCCAACTGGTTTTCCCTTTCCTTTAAAACTGGGAATAACTGGTAAATGGTTTTCAACCAGTCTTCTTTAGAGGGTTCTCCTCTCGGGCTGTAGGCCCCCAGGAGCAGGTTTTCCCGTACTGTCATGTGCGCAAAAAGTTTTCTATCCTCAGGCACAAATGATATTCCCAAATTCACAATCTTATGAGGCGATAGTCCATTAATTTCCTTACCATTGAACAGTATGGTGCCTGATGCTGGTTTAAACAGTCCTGCTACGGTGCTTAACAGTGTGGTCTTTCCAGCACCATTAGCGCCTATTAAAGCCACAATTTCCCCCCTTCCAACATTAATGGAGACGTTCCATAATACCGGTAACGCTCCCCGCAGGACGTTTAGCCCTCTAACCTCAAGCATAGGCTTCACCTAAATATGCCTCAACAACCTCTGGGTTCCTGCCTATCTCCTCAGGCTTCCCCTCAGCTATTTTCATCCCCTGATGCAGCACCATAACTCGATCTGCAATTTTCATAATGGCGCGCATGTTATGCTCAATCATAAAAATGGTTATCCCCTCCTTGCGCAACTCACGAATTATTTCGAGCATTTGCGCTGTCTCTGTGGGGTTCAATCCCGCCATCACCTCGTCCAGCAATAAAAGTTTAGGCTTGGTGGAAAGCGCTCTCACAAGCTCAAGCATCCTTTGTTGAAACACCGTCAAAGTAGAGGCTGGCATCGCGCTTTTTTCAGCGAGCCCAAACTTATTTAGTATCTTGTTAAGCTCGTTCTTCACGTCTGAAAACCTCTTATCTTTTGTACATCCAAAAGTTGCAGCTGCCAAGACATTTTCGTACACGGTCATGTTTGGGAAAGGCTTTGGTATTTGAAAGGTTCGGGCTATCCCCAGCTTACAAATTTTATAGGCTCCAAAGCCTGTTACCTTTTTTCCTTCAAATTTTATAATTCCCGAAGTCGGCTGAAAAGTGCCGGAGATTATGTTAAAAAGCGTTGTCTTGCCAGCGCCGTTTGGACCTATTAAACCAACTATTTCTCCTTCATCTACGTAGAAATTTACATTTTTTAACGCAACTAGGCCTCCAAACCTCTTTGTGATATTAAAGCCCTCGAGCAGCCTCAATAATGGTCACTTTGCCTTTGTCTAGATTCATGGCGGTCCCGTGGATATAAATCTAATTGTTGCCTCTAATTTTAAAATTACTTGGTCATTCTGAAGAGTAACCGCCCACACGTACTCATCCCCTGAAATTAGATGGGCTACCGCAACGCGATATTTTTAAATAATAGGTATCCCTCAAAATTGTTTTCCGTGCCTCAAAAATAATGAGTAATGAGAAGTGATTAATATGGCCTCCGATGAAAAGCCTTGGTTTAAGCTTTGGCCCAAAAATGTTCCAAAAACGCTTAACTACCCCGAATTAAGCCTCCCACAAGTTCTCGAAAAATCAGCTTACGAGTACCCTAACAAGCCTGCCATAATTTTTGAAGATGTCCCATTAACCTATGGAAAACTTTATGAGGATGTCAAAAGGTTTGCGGCAGCCCTTCAAGATTTAGGTGTAAAGAAAGGAGACCGGGTGGCCATTTATTCCTTTAACTGTCCCCAGTTTGTTGTAGCAACTTATGGGGCTCACAAGGCTGGCGCCGTGGTAGTTCCATGTAGTTCAGCGTATAAAGAGATGGAACTAGAGCATCAGCTTAACGACTCAGGGGCAAAAGTATTATTTACCCATGAAAATCTCCTGCCCATAGCCAAGGCAGTTGTCAAGAAGACAGGCGTGGAACACTTGATTGTGACGTCGAAACAAGACTACCAATTTTTGGAGAATGTGCATAGCGGACCAAAAACTGAAGTGGGCGAGTACATCCCGTTGCTGGGGCTTCTCCAAAAATATGAACCCAACCCAATTCCCGTAAATATCAATCCAAAAGAAGACTTGGCTTTTCTATGCTATACCGGTGGCACGACAGGTGTTCCAAAAGGATGCATGCTCACTCACTTTAACTGTGTAGCTGACCAGCTTCACGAGATATATTTCTTCAAGTTGAAAAGGGGCGAAGAGGTGATTTTGATTTTCGTCCCACTGTTCCACATTCACGGGTTAAACCGGTGTATGGGCACCTATCTAGCCGCTGCCGCTACCATTGTCTTATTTGAACGCTTCAACATTGATAAGGCCCTAGAGGCCATTCAGAGATATCACGTTACAGTCTTTCCAGGAGTGCCGACAGCCTATGTTGCAATAATAAATCACCCCGACCTCAAGAAATATGATTTGCGGTCAGTTCGCATTTGGAAATCCGCAGCTGCTCCTATGCCCACCGAAGTGTGGTTTAAGTTTAAGGAGCTTACAGGGGCAAGCATATCCATAGGGTGGGGATTAACCGAGGCTAGTCCTGGTTTAACCTTAACACCGTTAGAGCTTACGGAGTACAAACCTGGAATGGTGGGGATACCTGAAATAGACACGGAAGTATCCGTCTTCAGCCTTGAACAAAACGTGAAGTTGCCTCCGGGAGAAGTTGGAGAGTTTAGAGCCAAAGGTCCTCAAATAATGAAAGGCTATTGGAATAAGCCGGACGAGACGGCTAAAGTTTTCGTAGATGGATGGTTGTGCACTGGAGATTTAGGATATATGGATGAAAACGGGGTTTGTTACTTCGTTGACCGCCTGAAGGATGTTATCAAGGTCAGCGGCTTTCAGGTTTGGCCGAGAGAGGTCGAAGACGTGTTATGTTCTCATCCTGCAGTTTTGGAAGCTGCGGTGGTGGGTATACCTGATGAGTATCACGGCGAAGTGCCTAAAGCTTACGTCGTGCTGAAAGGGAGTTATAAAGGCAAAGTGTCAAGTGAAGAGTTAATAAAATACTGTCAAGAAAGGCTTGCAAAATATAAGGCGCCAAAAGTGGTGGAATTTGTAGACGAACTGCCTAAGACCGCTGCTGGCAAAATCTTGAGAAGAGCCCTTAAAAAGTGATAGGAGGTTTTGTCAATTGTTCAAGTTTGAAAAAGAACAAAAAGTTTTCAACATAGCGGGTGTAAGTGTTGGAGGTCAACCAGGCGAATACCCAACAGTACTCATTGGAAGCATTTTCTATAGCGGACACAAAATAGTTAGCGACCATGTTAACGGCGTTTTCGACAAAAAACAAGCTGAAGCGCTTATAAACAGGGTGGAGGAGCTTTCCGAAAAAACGGGCAACCCGTTTATATTGGACGTGGTCGGCGAAACCCCTGAGGCACTTATCAAATACATAGACTTTGTAGGCAACCTGACGAAGTGCCCGTTCCTCGTTGACGGAGCCGCGGCAAAAATTAGACTTCCGGCGATAAAACATGCTGTGGAGGTAGGGTTAAACGAGAGAGCCATCTATAACTCGCTAGACTTCAACGTAACAGATGAAGAGATCAAATTTTTGAAAGACCATGGTGTGCAAAACGCTGTTTTGATGGCGTTTAACCCCAAAAAACCATGGGCTGAGGGTAGGGTTGACGCCTTAAAAGGTGAGGGTGGACGTAAAGGGTTGCTGCAAGCCGCTGAAGAAGCAGGTGTAAAAAACCTTCTTGTCGACACAGCAGTTTTGGACATGCCGGGCATATCAATATCGGCCAAAGCCATCTACCTTGTTAAGAACGAGTTCGGATTACCTGCGGGTTGCGGACCGGCCAATGCTGTGACCACGTGGAAAAGAGTTAAAAAGGGCGAGTTTGGACCCCACGCGTACGAGGTTTGTTCTGGCGGTTCCGGTATAATAACCCAGATGATGGGAGCAAACTTTGTGTTATACGGGCCTTTGGAACTCTCCGACGCTGCGTTCATTTCATGCGCGATGACCGACGCCCTAATCGCCTACGCTGCAAGAAGGCTTGGAATAACAACAAAAACGAAGAATCACCCGCTTTTCAAAATATTCTAAATACCTCTTTCACCAAAAAATGGGTAAAATGGAGTAGCGTTAAAAATCACTTGTAAGCGCCAAACTCTTTCGTGGCTTCAATCATAGCTCTAACATTTTCTGGTTTAGCCTCGTCTATAACTGCTCCGTTCATTACGATAAAGCCGCCGCCTTCTCCGCAGACATCGATAAGCTTTTTGACGTATTCTCGCACTTCTTTGGGGGTGCCTACACTTAGGAGCGCGCTTGGAACATTGCCGGCAATGCAGGCAACTTCACCTATAATTTCTTTGGCTTTAGCCATATCTGTCTGGTCAAACCCCCATAGAGTCTTGCCTTTTGGTAAGTCATTTTTGATAAGCTCCAAACGGGAATTGTAGCTTCCCTCAGCGTATAGGAAAGGAACGCATCCTTCATTAATTAAACCCATAATAACTTTCTTGAGGGTAGGCCAATAGAACTCTTCAAACTGCTTGTTGGAGATGAATCCATCCGCACCCTTGTGAAGTGGTATAAACACTATTGGGTTTCCGTTAGCTTTCGCTGTGCTTGCACCCATTTTAATCATCAATGGTGTAAACATTTCCATGGCTTGAATGAGCTTATCACGCCGTCTATACATATCCAACATTATTCCCTTTGTCCCCCTTAGGGTGTCGCCTAGTGTGTCGAAAGGTGCTTTTGTACCTCCGCCAAATAGGTTTGGAAATCCAGCAGCTGTTATTTCCCTTTCCCATGCGACAACATGTCCAATCCACTTTAAAGCCTCATTTCCAGCCTCAATGAGTGCTTTAATGGCTTCTTGAACATCTGGCATACCGAATGCTATAAAATTAACAGGTGTAAAGCCACCGTACATCTCAAGCACGTTAGTGAAGGGTGGAAGCTTTTTGAAGGGTTCAAGAGCGCCGAATATTCGCGGGAAGTATACAGTCAAAAAGTAATATGTTGGGTCTTGGATTAAGGCGTCGTACTCGTCTGCTTTCATATATTCTCCTTCAATGCACTGGTAGGAATGCTGGGGTGACACTCCATGGCCAGGCCACGCGTATAACTTGTAGTCAAGAATTTCAAAGAACTTTCCAGGCCCCGGCCCTATAGCTCCGCAGTGTGCATCAGGCTCAAAGTCTATTACATATTTTTTGAAAGCCATCTTAAGTTTTTCATAATCGTACATCATGTCATATGGGGTCAACCCAACATAGTATGCTGGGAAAAAGCCTATTAGAGGGAAGATGGGCACCCTGTCCGGCGTTTTCCTCAGCTGAATTGCGTCCTTTATTCTGGTCACTCTAGCCTTATATGCCTCTTCAGCTTTTTCGTTAACGAATTCCACTTGCGGCGAAAGCCAACGTTTAAACAACTCTTCACATTTTTCTTCAGGTGTGCTTCCCACTTTTCAAACCTCCACACTTTGAGAGGCTTCGTCAAGCTCCAACCCATTTTTTGGCTAGCGCTACTGCAGCCATAGCATCCCTGCCATATGCATCGGCACCTGTGTACTGCCTTATCTCCTCGGTTATCTGACCGCCGCCAATCATTATTTTCACTTTATCTCTCAAACCAGCCTTTTTTATCGCTTCAACTGTTTGTTTCATAGAATCAAAAGCTAATGTAAGGAACCCGCTTAAACCGACGATGGTGGCTCCAGTTTCCTTTATTTTCTCTACAAACTTTTCCGGCGGGACATCCACTCCCAAATCATAAACTTCAAAGCCGTTAGCCTCAAGCATGAAAACAACTATATTTTTGCCAATATCATGTATGTCCCCAGCAACGCTGCCAATTACAACTTTGCCCAAGCGCTTGGCCTCTTTTCCAGTGGCTAGTCTGGGCTTAATTTTTTCAGTTATCGCTCTCAATATTTCGCCCGCATATAGGAGGTCAGATATGAAGTACTCGTTGTTGGCGAAACGGTTCCCTACGGTTTCCATGGCGCGGCGGACATCTTCTAAGATTTTGAATGGATCTTCCCCTGTATTCAGCCTCTCTTCAACGATTTTAAGGGCTTCCTCCTCTTTCAAATCCGCCAAAACATTAACAAATTTGTCAGAAATGCTCATCTGTCCTCCTCCGTGATAATATTTTTATGTTTCAATAAAAATTTTGCTAAGGTGGCTTGCAAAAGTTATTTTAATCGCATCGCGCAGTTTAAGACTTCAATGAAAAAACCCATCAAGGTCTTATTCGAACCTGAAGGGCGTAGTGTAGAGGCAGAGATAGGAGCTAGTATACTTGAAGCTGCATCTTCAGCTGGCATCGGTATAAGATCTGACTGTGGCGGTAAAGGCCTTTGCGGCAAATGCCGAGTCATAGTTCAAGACCAAAGTAGCGTTTCCCAACTGACGGAGGCTGAAACGAAATTTTTCTCTCCAAAAGAGCTCGGTTCGGGCTATAGACTTGCATGCTGTGCTTTGCTGAAGCATGACACAAAAGTGATGATCCCTGATGAAAGCAGAGTTTTAGCGCGTAAAATACAACTTTGGGGCTTCGAAAAACCCATAGAGGTCAAGCCCAATATTAGAAAATTTTATTTAAAACTAGCTAAGCCCACTCTGCTCGACATTAGAACAGATCTTGAAAGGATCCTCGATTTGCTGAAGAGGGAACATGGGCTTGAAGATTTAAAAATAGGGTATGAAACTTTAAAAAAAATGCCTGATACTCTACGCAACGCAAACTGGCAAGTTACAGTTACTTTGCTGGGTGATCGCGAGATAATCGCTTTTGATGAAGGTGATACATCCAACCAGATTTTTGGGCTAGCTGTTGACATCGGCACTTCAAAGATTGTCGGCAGCCTCGTGGACTTGACTACAGGGAAAACTCTTAGCACGGGCTTTATTGAAAACCCACAAATGCTTTACGGAGAGGATATAATTTCACGGATAACGTCCTCAGCAAACGATGAAGAGAAACTGAGAAGCCTACATAAACTTTTGGTTGAAGGCGTTAACAAAGTTTTGGATTACACTTGCACTCAAGCTGGCGTCAACCCACAAAAGGTTTATGAGGTAACGGTTGTCGGAAACACTGCCATGCATCACTTTTTCTTGGGAATAAACCCTAAGCATGTGGCTATTTCTCCGTTCACACCGGCATTAAAAAGTTCGATAAACGTAAAAGCCAAAGAAATGAGCATAAAAATATGTCCAGAGGGCGTTGTCCACGTCCTGCCCATTATAGCAGGGTTTGTAGGCGCCGACGCTGTCGCTGATGTACTGGCAAGTGGAATTTACGAGTCCAAAGAGCTTTCTTTACTCCTCGATGTCGGAACAAACACTGAAGTTTTCGTAGGTAATTCTGAAGACTTGTTGTCGTGTTCCTGTGCTTCTGGTCCAGCTTTTGAGGGGATTCACATCAAACATGGGATGAAAGCCGTTACAGGCGCAATTGAAAAACTGAGCATCAGCCAAGACTTTGAAGTTAAATATAAAACCATAGATGACGCAGCCCCAAGGGGAATATGCGGGTCCGCAATGATCGATGTTGTTGCTGAAATGTTTAAACGCGGAATTATAAACAATCGGGGAAGATTTAACACGAGTATAAAAACGCCAAGGCTGAAAAAGGTTAATGGAGACTTAGAGTTCGTTTTGGCATGGAAGGACGAAAGCGGAATAGATCAAGACATAACTGTAACGCAAAAAGATATAACCCAAATACAGCTGGCGAAAGCCGCAATATTCGCTGGCTGTTGGATTTTAGTGAAAAGAAAGGGTGTTAAAATGGATGACGTTAGTCAACTCCTCATAGCTGGATCCTTTGGAAGCTACATTAACCCGGAAAATGCAAAGACAATAGGTTTAGTTCCTGATATCCCAACTGAAAAGATAAAGTTTGTCGGCAACACCGCACTAACAGGTGCAAAAATGGCCTTGATTTCGGTGGAAGCCAGACGAATAGCGGAGGTTATCTCTAAAAAAACCCGCTATCTTGAACTTGCGACAGACCCTGCCTTCCAACAAGAATTCGCCGACGCTATGTTTATCCCCCATAAAGATGTAAGCAGATTCCCTTCAGCTAAGAGCATCATTGAAACAAATGCAAGGAAAAACTAGAAGGTTTTCATTTTTTACTTTTCTCTATCCCGGGCACCTCGTATAAAGTGCCATCCTCTGATAATATCAAAACGCTGCCACATTTTAAACACTTGTAGTACTTGTTCACCCCCCTTTCACCCCTTTCCTCCCCTAAAAGTTCAACTTCTCCATGCGTACACTTCTGCTCTGGCAACTAACTCGCCGATACTATATATCCTTTAACCAGCATTTAAAATTTACAGTTAAACACTGAGTCTGCTATGCCGTGCTCAATGCTTTTAGGATTTTTTCCGGTGTTATGGGCCAGTCGTCTATCCACTTGCCTATGGCATTGTATATGGCTGGAGCGGCAATCGTGGACAGGACAGCTGCAGGAGCTTCGCTGCAACCTGACGCCCCGTAAGGACCGTAGCTTAAACCTGTTTCAACAACATGGCAGTCTATCACACCTAGGTCATTCATCAGCATGACGTCGTACGTGGCGAGGTTGTCGTTAAGTTTAACCCCAGTCAACGGGTCATAGTGAATAGCCTCAGTAAAGGCCCTACCGAGGCCCATGTATGCGCCGCCATACTGTTGACCGTTAACTGCGTCTGGATTAATTGCCCTACCTACATCATTAACGCACACGACATTCGTGATGTCAACCTTACCTGTTTCTGGGTCAACCTCCACCTCAACAAAGTAAGCCTGCCTAACCATGACGGGAGTTTCTTTGGGGGGTGTCAGAAGACGAGAATCAGCCCAAGCGTTTATGTTGCACAAAGCAGCAACCTTTGCTACCGGAACCTTATTAGATGGATTAGCCTTTTCAAAGATCATGCTATCTCTGATGTCCAGCTCTTCAGGTTTTTTTCCTTTGAACTCATCTATTAGTTGTGTGGCGTGTTCAAGTATCATCCTTTTCGCTTGTCTGGCAGCTTTAACGAGAGGGATGAGATTCGATATCATGCCAGTGGAGCCTCCCATGCGGAACAAAATGTAGCCTTTGTCAATGAAAGGTCTATGCGAGACGTCTTCATATCGCATTCCCATCTCATCCGCCACCACTTGGCAGTAGGTTGTGTCTGAGGCAACACCTCCCTCGCTGCGCCATCCATAAACTGAAATGGTTCCATCTGAATTCACCCTTATACCAGCAGAAACAGGCGTTTGGGTGAAAATCGGGATACCCACCCTTGAGCCAGGGCTATGCGACCACTGCTCCATGGCCGTAAATCCTATCCCATGGTATTTTCCATTTGGCAGTCTCCTAGCACCTGGGGGATGCCACTTCTCATCCCACCCGATCGCCCTCTTTCCAATTTCAATAACTTCTTTTAAGCTCCACCGTGATACCTCAAAACCTTGTTCCTTTGCGATGTTTTCCAAAATCCATTCCATGCTGTGGCCGTGCCATCCATCGTTTTTTAGAGATACTTCCGTCGGGTCCATGCCCAACTCCGCGGCAACACGATTAATTACCATAGTGACCACGGTGCAGGCAGGAGCACCGTGCTTATAACATATGGTGGGGTTTCTGTTTACTAACGGGTAGATGCTGCGTAAGGAAATATTTGGGATTTTTGTGCTTTCTAAAAGTTTGCTTACGGGATCCAACATAAACCTTCCAAAGCCGCGGCAGGCATAAATTGTGTCGACTTTAACCGCCGTAATTGTTCCATCATTTTTAAACCCAACTTTAAACTTGTAAGTTCCGAGGTGATGTTCTGCACCGCGAAAATTTGAATAGTCGTCTAAATATTTGACGGGTCTGCCAATTTTTTTGGCAAGTAAAGCAGCCATAACTTCTATGGAGCCTTGTATAAGCCATGATTGGCCGCCGAAATGCGCCCCCCTAAAAGGAGAATAAACTTCGATGCTGCTTTCAGGAATCTTCAAATCTCTAGCTAAACGCCACCTAACCTGCCCATACGCATCCTGATTATTAGTCCATACCTCAAGGTAATCTCCTTGCCACCTCGCTACCGCAGCGCTTGCTTCGACGCCTGCCCATACATCCTCCTCACTTTTACGTATGGTGAACTCAACTACCCTGTCGGCTTCTTTAAAGCCTGCTTCCACGTCGCCAAAATCATATTTAACGCTTTCAAGTTCAATGTTGCCTTTGGCAAGCGGCGAGAATCTGTCATATTCTGGCCAGACAGGCATGGGGCTTTCATACTCATCCCAGTTTAAGTTAAACGGCAACTCCTCCCATTCCATCCTCTCACTAATAAGCTTCAACGCTTCGTCGCAAGCTTCCTCGCTTTCACCGACCACTATCACACCGACTGGCTGTCCATAAAAATAAGCTCTGTCCGATAGCCAAGGCAAAAATATTGGGCATATAGCGTCATAAGGCGCCCATTTAGGCCATTTATCCTTTAGCTCCGGGTCATCCCACATTATTATGGTTACTAGCCCCGGGAGTTCTTTCGCCGTGCTTAAGTCTAATCTTTTAATTCTCGCGTTGGCGTGCGGTGAATTAAGGTGTTTAGCATAAACCATTCCCGGCAGGGATATATCCCTACAATAAACAGCCTTTCCGGAAGCTTTCTCCCTAGCATCCTTCCTTGGTATTCCCCTCTTGCCGATATATTTAGAGTCTTCAGGAGGTTTCCAAAGCCACCATTCATCAACTGTCAAGCCTCATACACCTTCCTAGTCCTTGCTTTTACGCACTAAAATATTAAAGAATTCATTTCTTGACCTGGGCCGCGGGTGATGGTGAATTGGCAGATATCAGATTACCCCCTTTTCTTTTAGTTCTTTCAACTTTTGCGGGCCAAAACTTAGGTATTTCGAGTATATGTATTGGTTGTCGTAGCCTACAGGCCTGCATACCCATTTCACTCGTGGGGGAGTTTCGGTCATTAAAGGTGCTTGCCTTGCGACAACAACTTCCCCATATATAGGGTCCTTAATTCGCTGGAAAACTCCTCTTATCCACCAATTTTCTTGCTCGAGCACTTCTATTGGGTCCTGAACAGGCCCTATTGCAAAGGTTTTAGGAGCCAATCTTCCAGATTTGGCGTATTCCACAGATTTTCTAAGTAGCTCCTCAAAAGTGTATTTTCTTGTTTCCTTTTCAACTTCCTGCGCCATTTTTTGCTGCACATCCCATGGGATCAATTGGGATATCTCTTTGTACACTGATGGTCCCCACTCATCCCATTTTCCCAAGGCGTCCGCAAAGGCATGCCACATGTCAATGCTTATGCCGCCTAAAAACACCGGCCTGTCTTTGCAGTTGAAAAATCCGTAAAGCCACACCGTATAGTCTAACCTGCCTGTCCGCGGGTGGATTTCACCGTACTCCTCCCAAAGAGCTATCAAATGTCCTATATCCAGCCTGTGGTAGGCTTCAGCTGTTGAACAGTCAAGCATCTGTCCTTTCCCTGTCAATTTTCTGTAAAGTAACGCGCATAATATGGCTCCAGCAGTAAATGCTCCAGCCGTGTACCATGCCATCCAATTTCCCGTTTTTGTTGGAGCTGCCCATGGCTGTTCCTCAGGGGGTTTACTCGGATCAAGAGGCTCACCGTTAACGGAAAGAATGCCTGAGTATGCTTGGGCTGTAACGTCGTAGTCTGGCATGTTGCTCTTTGATTTAGGACCGAATTGTCCATAGGCGGTTATCGCCGCATATATTAGGCCCGGGTTTATCTCTTTGAGGTCCTTATAGCCGATTCCCCAGTTGTCCATGGTTCCAGGCTTGAAGGTTTCTATAACTACGTCAGCATTCGCAGCTAAGTCCTTAAATATTTCACGCCCCTCTTGTGTTTCAAGGTTTAATGTTATGTGGTACTTGTTTCTTCCCTCATTAAGATAAGCCAAACCAGTGCCTTTATGCATAAAACTGTAGGGCGTCCAAAGTCTGGCAACATCCCCCGAAGGGGGCTCAATCCTAATGACTTCAGCGCCCCACTCAGCTAATATTGACGAGCAAAATAGGCCGGCAAAGCTTTTATAGCTAAGATCGAGCACCACGATTCCATCTAAAGCTTCGGGTTTTGCATCTGCCTTAGAAGGATCGTCTCGTTCCCTTATCCAATCCTCCCAACGTTCGTCATACTTTCTCTCTAAAACCTCTTTAATCTTCTTTTCCAAGTCTTCTTCAACCATGAGTTTCCCCCTCCAAGTCATGCGCAAGCCACTCGGCTTCAGGATGTTGTTTGAGAATGGGAGTTGGCCTTTGTCCCGGAACATCAATCCATTTGCCCAAGGCCTTAACCTCATACAGTCTCTTTATTTCATCTGCGCTCATTCCAAGAACCGTGGTCAATATAAATTCGTTGTCCAAACCTACTGGTCTGCACCCCCACCTTGGCGGCGGAGGAGGGGTCTCAGACATTTTAACAGGATAAGTTGAGTCTCTATGTATTCCAAGCTCGCAGCTATCCATGTCCCACAAATGCCCCCTCTCCAACCAGTGCTCATCATTGTAAAATTCTCTGACAGTTCTAACAGGCTCGGCTGCGAAGCCGTACTTTTCAGCAAGCTTCACAATGTGGCTTGAGGGTTGTTTTTCACACCAGCCCTCTATAATGTTATACAATTCTTCTTGGTTTTCCTCCTTAAGCCTACTCAAATAGTTGCTGAATTTCGGATTTTCAGCAAGTTCAGGCATGTTCATAGCCATACAAAGCCCCCTAAACTCGTCTGGAGCTGGCGCCGCCAAGGCAATGTAGCCATCAGCCGTTTTGAAAACACCCATGGGAACGACAGCTGCATCTACATTTCCAGTGGTCTCCCTGTTTTTACCTGTGAAATGTACCCAAAGCCAAGTCCAGTCAAGCATCCTGAGCATGGTTTCGACTTGAGAAAGCTCTATAAATTGTCCTTTACCCGTTTTCTCCCGATAGTACAGTGCTGCTAAGGTAGCTATCCAGCCTATTAAGGAGCCTAGGATATCAGCTACATATAAGTAGTTTTTAAGGGGCGGCCTACCTTTCAACCTGGTTATTGAGGCTAAACCGCTTGCCGCTTGACCTACTCCATCAAAAGACGGCCTATTTTCCTCAGCCCAAGGTCCCCACTGGCCATAACCATTAAGCGCTATGTATATTATTCGCGGATTAATTTCCATTAACTGTCTATACCCAACACTAAACCTCCTTTCCATAACTCCAGGTCGAAGGTTATCCACGACTATGTCGGATTTTGCTGCAAGCTTGAGGAAAACTTCCCGTCCCTCTTTAACATGAAGATCCAAACCTAGACTGTACTTGTTTCTGGCCATATGCACAAATGACGCTGAGCTGTCCCTCCACCATTTCCCCCCAATGGGAGTTCTCCTCATATTATCTCCTTCCCAAGGGACCTCCACTTTTATGACTTGGGCGCCCATGTCAGCGTACAACATTGAGACTCCTGGTCCAAGGATGTAGTTGGCCACTTCAAGCACTCTTATGCCATGCAGCGGTCCCCTACTTCTCCGCATTTTCTCCCGGTATCCATCAAAAATTTTTTGAGACTCACCGTGCATCAATTACCACCCTTGATAAAGTTTGAATTGGGTATATAGCCTTATTAAGCTTATACGGTATTAATCTTTATACGGTGCTGCAAACCCCCAGCCGCAGCTAGCTGCACCCAAAAACCCTAACCATCGCAAAAATGCGTCAACAAGTCTTAACAGCCCCTAACAACCATTACTTCATCAAAAAGACATGCGAGTTATATATTTGAATTTCCAAAAGAAAAGATCGGGCCCGTAGTCTAGCATGGATTAGGACG
The DNA here is from genome assembly GCA_038865865.1 of Bathyarchaeia archaeon. Taxonomy (GTDB): domain Archaea; phylum Thermoproteota; class Bathyarchaeia; order Bathyarchaeales; family Bathycorpusculaceae; genus JANXEP01. Next base: position 40,580 of record JAWBZV010000008.1, read on the forward strand.
CTGGCCTGCGGAGCCGGAGATCCTGGGTTCAAATCCCAGCGGGCCCGCCAATCCAACGGGTGCAAATTGCTCCCTTAAATCCTAGGGTAAGTTGCTAACCTTCAAAAAGAGGTCCTACGTTTGAAGACCGAACCTTTTTGGGTTTAAATTCGGACTCTAAAACTTTCACCCTTTACAACGCCCTTTTTACAAGGCTCATTGTTAGGAAATTTATGGCGAAAACTTTTAGTAAAATGATCAGAACTTTAGACTCTTTCCAAATGAGGTTTGACTATGGCGGTTCGAAGAGTGAATAACTATCTTTGCATGATAGATTTGAGGCCGGCTAATATTGAGAGATTTTCAGCGTCATATATTCTCAAAGGTGAGAAAACCGCCATCATAGAGTGTGGGCCTGCTTCTTGTGTGGACAACTTGGTTAAGGGATTAAAAGAACTTGAAGTGCATCCTGAAGAAGTTGATTACGTTATGGTTACTCATGCTCACGTCGATCATTGGGGAAGCGCAGGAGCCCTGCTTAAATATCTGCCAGAAGCTAAACTTGTTGTACACCCCGTAGGGCTCCCCCATTTAGCCAATCCCCAAAAACTTTGGCTACAGTCTAAACAGGTTTTAGGCGAAATTGCTGAAATTTTTGGGCAACCTTTTCCGGTTCCAACTAAGCGAATGGTTCCTGCCCAAAACGGTATGGTTATAGACTTGGGCGAAGGACTAGAAATCCAGGTGGTAGAGACCTTGGGACATGCCCCCCACCACGTAAGCTACTATGAACGTAAAAATAGGACACTATTCCCGGGAGAGACCGCCGGAGTCTATGTTGAGGATTTAGCGGTGACTTTGCCTGCAACCCCGCCACCGATAATGCTTAACAAACTTTTTGAATCTTTAGAGAAACTGCTTAGGCTTAACCCTAAGATGTTATGTTACACACATTTTGGCTTAGTCCCTAACGCTTCTGAAATGTTAAGGGCCTATATTAAGCAGCTCAATGTTTGGGCTTCAACAATTCACGAGGCTTTAGAAAATAGAGAGAATATAGATTCCGTTAGGGAAAGACTCATGGAACGGGATCCCAATTTGAAATTTGCATCTGAATATGTAAAAACCCATCCCATAATCAGCCGTGTTTTCTCAAGCCTCATACAAGGTTTTATGACATCTGCAAAATAAGCGCTAGCTAAACCTTTTTCTATAACTGAAAGTTTTGAAGCATTGAGTCAATGGATCTTCCAATGTTTTCCCCTATATACCCCCCTTCTAAAACAAAAAAAGTTGGTTTACCGAGAGATGCAATTATTTTCCCAATTTCGCCATAACTTCTTTCGGTTAACCCTAAAGAGGCTAAATCCCCTTTGAAAGCATCAAATCCCGCTGAAACAGCTATAACTTCAACTTTTTCCATATCAACCTTGTTAAGTGCCTCCTTCAGAGTTTTTAAGTAAATCTCTTCACCACAGTCTGCGCTTAACGGGTAATTTAGACAGTTGCCCTCCGAATAATAGCCTGTTCCAGGATAATGAGGATACCTGTGCAGGGAGATGAATGTGACTTTTTCATCTCCGAAAAATATTTCTTGGGTTCCGTTGCCATGATGGCCGTCTATGTCCAGAATCAACGTATGCTTGTTAAGATGTTTTACGGCCACCGCGATGTTGTTTATGTAACAGAAGCCTTTCGTGTAGGCGCCGAGTGCAGCGCCATACCTGCCCACGTGATGTCCAGGAGGCCTTATTAGAGAAAAACCGTTTGTCTCTGCTGCTAGGATTGCGCCCCCTGCTGCAAGCCTGGCATATTCATAAATGTTATCGTATGCTGGAGTGTCCGCATCCTCTATGGCTCCCCTTTTAAGCAACTCTATATATTCAGGATCGTGAACTTTAAGGAGATCCTGTTCGCTAGCTGGTTTTGGTTCTAGAAATTCATACCCCCTTTCTTTTAAGATTTCATAAGCTCTCCTAACTCTCTCTGGGCTTTCTATATGCCCTGATCCATATTCTAAACATTTCTTGGAAAAAATAATCTTAATTTTCATGATGGTTGCCTCACCTTTTAGCTTTATTGCTATCTCAACCTACATATATTAGTATTGGCACCTTTACAGTATTTAGGTTCAAGGTTGAAGTGTGATGGTTTCAGAGAATCCGTTTAAAGAATTTCGAAGAGAATGTGAAACAATCCTAAAGAATGTTCTTGTAAAGGCTTTCCCTGAGGAAACCTTTAAACAGATCGTCCTTGAGAGACCTCCTGTTTTAGAGTTTGGTCAGCTAGCCTCCTCAATTTGTTTTGAGCTGGCAAGGAAAGTCGGAGAAAAACCTCTTGAACTTGCCGAACGGCTTGTTAAAAGCGTGGATAGGTCTAAGTTTTCACTTGTAGAAGATGTAACCGCCGCTGGGGGAGGCTACATAAATTTTCACGCAAACTTTGCAAAGTTTTCGGCGTTGACAATTGAATCTATAAGACATTTAGATAACGCTTACGGCTTTGTTAAAACAGACAAGCCTTTGAAAATTATCGTGGAACACACCAGCGTAAATCCCCTCCATCCGATACACATAGGGCAAGCGAGAAATCCGATGCTTGGAGACGCACTTGCTCGCATGCTTTCCTTAAGAGGCCATACGGTTTTTCGCCATTACTATGTAGACGACGTCGGTCGACAAACCGCGGTGATCGCTTACGGATATGAAAAGTTGGGTAGACCCAAACCAACTGAAAAGCCCGACCATTACATTGGAAAAATATATACAATAACAAGCTGTCTCGTTGAGATCAACCGTCTCAAAAAAGAGCTTGAAAATGCGAAGGCCGTCTCAGCCGAAGAAGAGATTGCAAAGATTAGTAGGGAATTAGATGATTGGGTTTCTGTGGCTTTCGAATTGAAGGCGAAGTACCCTGAACTCTTTGAGGAACTTCTAAAGAAGATAAGCGAAGACGAAAATCCTGAAAAAGTTATCAACGATTTAAATAGGGCTTATGAAGCTGGGGATGAAAGAGCAAAAAAGCTTGTGAGAGAAGTTAGTGAACTGTGCTTAGAGGGTTTTAGGAAAACCCTAAGCCGCGCCGGGGTTTATTACGATTCTTGGGACTGGGAAAGTGATCTCGTATGGAGTGGACTGGTAAAAGAGGTACTTCAGCGGTTAAAACAGACACCGTACGTCTTTCTTCAAGGAGGCGTTCTTGAGTTTGACGCTGAAAGTGTCGTAAGAGAACTAAGCCTGTGGGAGCGGTTAGGCCTAAGAAAAGATCATGTTATCCCCTCCTTAACACTTATGCGGGCTGATGGCACAACACTTTACACAACCAGAGACATAGCCTACACTTTGTGGAAATTTAGAAAAGCCGACAAATGTATCAACGTTATAGGAATGGAGCAGTCTTTGGCGCAAACGCATCTTAAAATAGCCTTATATGCTTTAGGCTACGTGGAATATGCCAGCAACCTCGTCCATTTTGCCTATAACTTGGTAACTTTGCCAGGGTATAAAATGTCCAGCCGAAGGGGTCGATACATAACTCTAGACGAGGTTATGGATGAGGCTGTTAGAAGAGCATATGAAGAGGTTTCAAAGCGTTCGCCACAATTACCTGAAGAAACAAAACGGGAAGTTGCGGAATTTGTCGGTATTGGTGCAGTACGATATGCGCTCGTTGAAGTCGACCCTTCTAAACCCGTTGAATTCAATTGGGATCGAGTTATAAACTTCGAGAAAAACAGTGCACCCTACATTCAATACTCACATGCCAGAGCATGCAGTATACTGCGTAAAGCCTCCGGAAAACCGGAAAACCCGTCCTATGACCTATTGAAAGAAAAAATTGAACTTGAGATAATTTTGGCCATGGCCAGTTTCCCAGATTTTTTCGTTGAAGCGACGGAAACATTTAAACCGAACTTAATAGCTGACTTTGCCAACTCTCTTGCAGATAAATTCAACGCTTTTTACAACGCCTTTCCTGTGATAAAGGCTGAGCCAAAAGAACTCAGCAATGCAAGACTCGCTCTGGTCGATGCAGTAAGAATAGTTTTAAGGAACGCTTTAAGTATCCTAGGAGTGGTTGCTCCGGAGAGAATGTGAATTCTAAGTTAAGTGCAAACTAGTCTAATTACGGTTTTGCTAAGGAGCTTGTTCAAGGGCTAAAGCTTCAAATTCCTCTTCTGTTATAACTTTTATAAAGTAGCTTCTGCCGCTGGTCCAGTTGTATACAAAACAAGTTTTGGAATTTTCCTTAGGGGGTAATGTTGCTAGATCCCAAGTAACTTGCACGTCTGTCCAGCTCTGGCAGGATGAAGGCTTAATTCGGACAATGTTTTTTATACCACAACTTGCGTCGCCATCGTTTTTAACAGTGATTTCCATCTGTTTCGGTGGACCTTTAATGAATTTCACTTCGCTAATTATTATATCGCATTTTGGTTCCGCTTTTCCCTTAGGCCTCCATGGCATAGCAATCAAATTTTCTTCACTCCAGCGCCAGTTGATAAATTACTAATTATTATCAGCTAGTCCTTTAATGTATGTTTTGGCTAATTTTTCAGCGTTGCGAACCCTGAACAAGCTAAATATAGTCAAAAGGGAAATTTTGCTGGTGACGAGAAACAGTAAACGGTGGGCGTCATGCTTTATGAGCGACTTTTGGAGAGAACGGAGAGCTTATGCCCAAAGTGCATGCGAATTATCCCAGCTGAGATATTCACTGATGGTGAAAAGGTTTTCATGCGAAAAGAGTGTCAGCAACATGGTGTTTTTTGCGGGCTAGTTTGGAACGATTACCAGATGTACCAAATGTCTTTCAAATTCGCAAGGGCTGGAGGATTGCCGGAAAAGTGGGCTGTATCAGTTAACAAGGGTTGCCCCTACGATTGCGGACTCTGCCCTGAGCATAAGCAGCACACTTGCCTCGCTATATTAGAGGTTACAGACAAATGCAACCTAAATTGCCCTGTATGCCTTGAATCTTCTCGGGGAAGAAATAACCCTGAACTAAACCAAATAGAAAATTCGCTAAAGAAACTTTTAATGTATGAAGGAAAAGAAACATCGCTTCAAATAAGCGGTGGTGAACCGACAACCCGAGAAGATCTTGTTGAAATAATTCAAGCAGCGGCCAGCCTGGGGTTTAAAAAAATTGAAGTAAATACCAATGGAATCGAAATAGGCAAAAACCGGACATTAGCAAAAGATCTAGCAGCCGCCGGATTAAGGGGCATATATCTCCAATTTGATGGTTTAATTCCCGAAGCGAACGTTTTACTTAGAGGTTCAAACCCAGACCTTTTGCCCCTTAAAGAAATGGCTATTGAGAGAGCGAAAAGAGCTGATTTAGAAGTTACATTAGCAGCGACCATTGTTAAAGGAGTTAACGATAATCAGCTTTGGGAAATTATAAAGTACGCAATCAAAAAGGACGCAAAGGGCGTCAACTTTCAACCATTCGCGGCGTCCGGCAAGTTCCCGCAAGACTTATTCAATCCCATGGAAAGGGTAACTGTCCCCGATGTGGTGAAGGGAATTCACAGACAAAGCGGAGGGCAATTAAAAGTTGAGGATTTCGCGCCAATATCCTGTCCAGATAATCGTTGCACCATGCTTACCTATACTATCATTAAAAATGGAAAAATCACGCCAATAAGCCGTATAGTTGATATTGAAGAAGTTATTGACTGTTACTCTATGCTTGCAGACTTTGATGAGGTTTTAAGAACAGTAAATATGGCGCTCTGTGATGGAAATAAGGGTTTATGTTGTGGAGCTTTACCAGATGAGCTCGAAGGGCAATATTTTAGCATTGCATGTCACGGTCTTCAAGACATATGGACCATTGACATTAAGAGAGTGAAAAAATGCTGTGTTCACGAATTGACTGTCGATGGAAAACTCATACCCTTCTGTCTTTACAACATTACAAGTCTAGAAGGTAAACCATTAAACGTACAGTTTAATCATAACAATTGAGAAAAATTAAAGGCTATTGAAGATTTGACCAGAAAGGTCCGACCGAACCCTTTGTATCTGCATGGATCTATTGTATCCCTAGTAGTTCTTTGCATAACTTTACTCCCTTGGTGGCGGAGTCAGCCCAAGCATCTGCGCCCGTGTACTGCCTAGCGTTTTCGTCCACTCTACCGCCGCCTATTATTACTTTGACTTTATCCCTGAGACCAGCAGCTTTCAGCGCTTCAATTGTTCTCCTCATCGCATCAATAGCTAGTGTTAACAATCCACTCAAACCTACGATGTCTGGATTGTGAGCTTTAACTGCCTCAACAAACTTTTCTGGAGGCATGTCCACTCCTATATCTATTACTTTAAAGCCAGCTGCTTCCGCGAATGCTTTGAAAATGTTCTTACCGATGTCGTGGATGTCCCCTTCCACAGTGCCTAAAACGATAGTCCCAATTGGCTTTGCTCCTTCTTTTTGGAATTTAGGCAGCACCAACTCCATAGTTCTGTTAAATATATAGCCAGCCATGACAAGCTCTGATAGGAAGTATTCTCCCTTTTCGAATTTTTCACCGATTATGTCTGTAGCCTTTCTGCAGGCTTCAAAAATTTCGGCTGGGTCATACTTATCAAGGCTTTCTTTAACAAGGCTTATGGTTTTCTCCTCATCCAAGTTGGCGAAAGCATTTACAAGCTCATCTAGCAATCCCACTTTTCATCACCTCCACATGAATTAACGGCGTGACGTGCCGTATTTTTCTACGGCTTTTATTACAGCTTTAACGTTTTCAGGTGGGGTTTCCGCAGGAATAGCCGTAGAAGATGCCAATATAAGGCCTCCGCCCTCCATAGTATCCTCGAGCAGCTTCCTAATATATTCTTCGATTTGTTGTGGTGTGGCATTTAGCAGCAGTGTTGGGGGTATGCCTCCCATAACGCATGTGTGCCCCTCCAGCAGCTTCTTTGCCTTCCTAATATCCGTCTTTTCGAACAGCCCTATACCCCAGCCCTTAGGCAGCTCGAGAAGCTTCTCCAGGTGGGCGTCATGACGCCCCTCAAAGGCAACTTGGCATTTGATACCCCTTTTATTCCACTCTATTATGGCTGTCTTTAAGTAAGGCCAATAGAACTCGTTGTAAAGTTTTGGTGAAAGATATTCGTTTAAATGAAGTGGCATAAGCACAAATTTGGTGGATTTAAAAGTTATACTCCTTTCCAGCATTGGTTTTTCCATTAACACATCGCATGCTTGCTTAACCTTATCCGGTACTTTGCGCAAGTCGAGTAGAATACCTGGGATAGTCCTTAAAAAGTCGCCTAGAAAGTCTAATGGCACCATTGAAATGGACATTAGAAGCGACGGGTAACCTAGCTTCGTGAGATCGTTAGTTATCGCGTCAATGTAGTTAACGTATTTGGTTCCCTCCAGACCTGCTTTTATGATTGCAGCCATCGCTTCAGGCGAGCTTGGTTTTTCAAGGCTTAGATGTGCCCTTGGCACGGCAACTTCAGCGATAAATCTTACAGGGTCTTCTATGAATTGGTCATATTCTTCAGGTTTTAGGAATTCTCCGCCTATAAACTGGAACGATCCCGTGTTTGGCGACAATTCCACACCAGGCCAGCGTGTATATTTGTCACGGAGAATGGTATGCATTGGACCTGTTAAAACGCCAGCAAAACGAGCTATGTCTGCATATTCTCTAAGGGCAAAGCCCAAGAGGGAGCCTGTTCCAATCATCGTTAGAGGAGGCATATCTGTAGGGAAATCTATCGCAGTTTTTATCAGGGCTTTTCGTGCTTTTTCGTAGTCGAAAAAGAACTCATATGTTGTTATGCCTGCCCATTTAGCTCTGAATCCAAAATCAAGATTTAATTCTAATGGCACTTTATCAGGCTCTTCAAGGTTCACCGCAGCTTCAATGCGCTTGAGCCTTTCCTCAGTCAACTCATCGGGACTTTTTTCCATTCCCCCACCTACATTTCGCTGTTTGCACCGTAAATTTCAGGGGAGCATATACACATGTACATTTTTAAATTTTTCTAAACGTTCCTTAAAAACAGTTTTGCAAATCAAATTTGCTTCTTAAGGTTTAGGCAGGCGTAATGGGGGGCAAACTTTATATTTATAAATGTCGGAATCAGTCATATGATCGGCTATCTCGTAAAGAGACTTGTTCAGTACGTGGTAGTTTTCTTCATAGTCTTGATTGTGGTTTTCTCTATTCCGCGCTTGATGCCTGGTAATCCTGCTGATTATCTTATAAGTACAACTGTGACTGTAGGAGAAACAAGTGAACTGTTAAGGGAGCAACTTATAGCGAGGTTTGGCTTAAACAGATCAGTTTCTGAACAATTTATCTTATTTATACAGAACACATTCACGGGTTATTTAGGCGTCTCTTGGAGATACTTTCCAAAAGAAGTATCCACATTAATAATGGAGAGGCTTCCTTGGACATTGTTTATAATAATCTTATCAAGGGCAATATCCATAATTCTTGGATATTTTGTGGGAGTTATAGCTGCGTGGAGACGTGGGGGTAAATTAGACGTTGTGTTGCAAGTGTTAGGCTTATCGTCCATGGCTTTGCCGAGTTTTTGGATCGGCCTAATACTGCTCATGGCTTTCGCTTTTTACATACCCATTTTCCCACTGGGAGGTGCTGTGACGCAAGGTGCACCATTCAAGAGTTTTTGGGATTTTGCCTATGACGCTTTATATCATGCAGCGTTGCCTGTTGCAACGCTCTCTATAGTTACGTTCTTCTGGGATTCCCTTGTTATGAGGAATACGATGTTAGAAGTTTTAGGAGAAGATTTTATCTTGACTGCGGAGGCTAAAGGCCTCGGTGAAAGGATAGTAATGTTTAGGCACGCGGCTCGAAATGCCATGCTTCCGTTTATTACTGGCGTTTTGATGAGTTTCGGCTTACTGGTTACCGGAGCCATATTCGTTGAGACGGCTTTTTCATATCCGGGAGTAGGTATGCTCTTGACGGAGAGCATTTTCTCTCGAGATTTCCCCACAGCTCAAGGAATATTAATCCTTATAACGCTCATTTTCATAGCGTCTAACTTCCTTGCTGATTTAATCTATATGTGGCTCGACCCGCGTGTAAGACTAACTAGATGAGAGGGAAAAAGGTAATGCTAAAACAAATCGCCAGCACATGGAAACAATTTAAAAGAAGCAAATTGGGCGTTGTTGGCTTAGCTATAACCGTTTTCTTTGCATTCATAGCAATAGCAGCACCTTTAATAGCTCCATACGACCCCCGTGCTTCCTTTTTAGCACCCATGTTTTCTCCCCCAAGTCCCGAGCATCTGCTGGGGACAGATGATGTTGGAAGGGACATTTTCTCTCAGATAGTGTACGGATCCCGCATTTCCATAATGGTAGGGCTTCTTGCAGCAGCTGTTGGAACAATTTTAGGAACTGTTATTGGGTTGTTCGCGGGGTATTATGGAAACCTCTTGGATGACATTCTCATGCGGGTAACTGACATCTTTTTGATAATACCTTTCATACCGCTGGCAATTTTGTTTGCGCTTTACATGGGCCCAAATATATGGATCATAATATTGCTTTTCGGTTTTCTCGGCTGGCCTCCCACAGCCAGACAGATCCGTGCTCAAATATTATCTTTGAAAGAGGCTCCTTTCGTTGAGGCAGCTCGCGCCCTAGGCGCAAGCAACATGCGTATAATATTTAGGCATCTCTTGCCCAATGTTACGGGCCTGATAATAGCAAATGTAGTTTCAAGGGCGGTCTTTGCAATACTTGCAGAAGCTGGGTTAGCTTTCATCGGGGCCTCTGACCCAAGAAACATTAGCTGGGGCATGATAATATTTTACGCGCAAAGAAGCGGAGCAATGTTATATGGAGCCTGGTGGACTATCGTTCCAGCAGGTTTCTGTATAGCACTCTTGGCTTGCGGATTTGCCTTCCTTGGCCATGGAATAACAGTTGTTCTTAACCCAAGGCTGAGGGGACGCGCTTAAAATCTAACTTCTGTCTAAATTTTTGAGATATTGAGGAAAGAGGAGTTAATGACAAAATTTAAATATAAAGTTCCATAAAAAAGATAATCCCTTCGAGGGAAGAATATGAATCAAAAGGCTCTTGTAAGATGTTGCCTAGTGTTTCTCTTGGGATTTGCCGTAATTGCTGCGTCGATAGCCCCTGCCACCCGCGCTGAACAGAAGATACTGCGAATAGCCAATGACTGCCAAGTTGGCACATTTAATCCATTGCAGTCAATGCGTGACATTTGCCAGGCTGTCTGGTTTGGAGGTCTGCTATACGAGCCCTTAATGTTAACGTTGTTTAACGGTAGCCTAGTACCGTGGTTGGCTGAGAGTTGGGAAATACTGGATGACGGTAAAAGGTATGTATTCCATATAGACAAAAGAGCCAAATGGAGCGATGGCACCCCGGTAACAGCGAAAGACGTAGAATTATCGTGGAACTTAACCTTAACATACTCTCCCCCAGCAGCATTACAAGGGGTTCTTGAGGCAGTCAGAGCCGTTGACACATACACCGTCGAGTTCATAACCACTCAGCCGTGGGCAAGATGGTACTCTGAGTTCGGCGGAAGCATTGCATTACCCTCACATATATGGGGACAGCTTGAAGACCCATTAAGCTACGACTTTGTAAACGACCCAAGCAAACATGTAACATCAGGGGCATTCATATATGACTCGTTTAAGGCTGGTGAATGGTGGTATTTCAGAAAAAGACCGGACTACTGGAAAACAGAATCAATGCCAAAAATAGATGGAATACTGATCAGATATGTTAGCGACTTTTCACTATATCCTCTTCTCCTCGAAAAAGGAGAAGTTGACATAGCCCTACCATACCCATTCTACTTGCTAGCGCAAGTGGTGGGAAAACCAAACATAGGTATTTGGAAATTCCCCGTCCCAGTGGCCACCGAAGTTTTAGGCGTCAATACTAGACTTTATCCACTTAACCTAAAAGAAGTTAGATATGCCATAGACCTAGCCATAGATAAGGTTAGTATAGCCGAAAACTATTTCATGGGTTATGGCCTGCCAGGCGATAGATGCCTACTTAACATGAAGGCTTATCCCGAGTTCAATGTACCGGAGGCTGCCTGGCCAGGTTTAGGCAAAACGCACCAAGAAAACGTTGCGGAGGCTAACCGCATACTAGACGAGCTTGGCTTTACGCGCGGACCGGACGGAATAAGAGTAACACCAAACGGGACACGGTTAAGCTTTGACTACATCGTGCAGATGGCCCCCCTAACGGTTGTAAGACTAAGGGCTGCAGAATTCATTTGTGACTGCCTAAAGGAAATTGGAATAGAAACAAACTATCGTCCATTGGCAATAATGGACTACTTTATGACAGCATTCCTTGCAGAAGAGAAAAAGTGGGGTTTCGCGCACGGAACGTATGGAGAATACCCTGAGGCATGGTATAACCAAGTTTATTCCTACCTGCTGCCATATGTAGGTCTACCTCAGGTACGCGCTACCGGCTTCGACGAGACCGAGCCCGAGGTAGCTAACCAGATTAGCGAACTCTCTCGGAGCGCCTTGAGAAGGCTAAACTACGCCGACCTAGTGGAAGACGTAAAACAAATCATAAGGATATACAAAGACTACATACCAACAATCTGCATAGCATACTATCCTCTTTGGATATGGGTTTACAGGACAGACATATTGACCAACTGGAATCCGGAACACGCAACTAAATGGGGCGCATTTGGGTATCCGCAACCCATGAGACCGCTAGTGGCACATGAACTCACACCAGTGGGCTGGACTCCACCGACCCCGGCGCCCACGCCTGCACCTACCCCAACGCCCATAGCTACACCCACGCCAACACCCGCAGCTCCACCAGCTGGGCTACCAACAGAGCAAGTAATCATAATAGCCGTTGTGGTAATCATCATAATTGCTGCAATAGCCTACTTTGCAATTAGGGCTAGAAGGAAACCAGGAACATAAATCTAAACCTTTTTCCCTCATTATTCCATTTTTTCTTTAGAATACCGGGGCGCTCTTGCATTGACAGTTGTGCAATTCCTTTGTTGCGGCTCGCTCTTGAAGAAAAAGGCGATTCTTTGGGAATGTTGAGACTGCGATGTATTAAGGCTGTATTTAAAAGTAAGTAGTAGACCGTGTTAAACTTTTATATCAAAGATCTCCGCTGCATTTTTACTGAATATAAGCTCTTTCTCCTCATCTGAGAATGTTTCTGTAAGCAATAACTGAATTAGGTCGTAGGATATTGTTGACATTCCTCCTAAGTCAGCACCGAAAACTATTCTTTTAGCTCCAATAGCCTTTACTGCGGGCAACATATTTTCGTCCTTAAACCATAAAGCTGTATCAATATACAAGTTTTTAAACATTTTACATAAAGGTATATGTTGTCCAAAGTGCAGGAAGCCTGTGCTCATTGGATGGCCGCTTATAAAAGTTACATTTGGAAACATTTCAAGGGGTCTCCATAGCCTCCAAGGCTCTTCCAAACTTCCGTCTGTGTGAACGAGAACTACAGCTTTACGATATTTTGATAACGCTTCGTAGACTTTCAAGAACAGCGGTTCATCGATGGCATGTCCCTGATATAGGGGGTGAAGCATAACTCCCCTCAGCCCCAAATCCCCCATAATTCGGTGGGCTTCTTCAACAGCCTTATCGCCGATATATGGATTCACAATGCCCAGCCCACAGGGAAACCTATCTGGATATTTTTCCAAAGCCTTAACTATGTAATCGTTTTGCGCCATAACATCTTTATAACCATTTAGAAGGGAATGTCCCACGATGGGTGAAATAACAGCTTTCTCAATGCCGTTTAAATCCATTTTTTTAATAACCTCTTCAGGGGTTATTTTTCTTCCGCCCAACCCGAGGGTTTCACCGATATGCTCGTGCACATCGATAATGAAGAATTCTTTCCTCAGTTTATCAAAAACTTCCTCTTTTATCCTCATTTATAACACCGATGTTACTGAGCTTAGAACGCATTTAAAGCTTTTCTAAGAGTCTAGAAACGTTTGCGAAAAAATCTTATAAATATGGTATCCTAGAAACGATGTTAAATAGCCACATTTATAGTGGTTAGCATGATTATCGAGGAACTTAAAGCCTCTGGCTGCGAGGTAAGCTCTAACCCGACGATCCTTGAAAAATATTCGCGTGACTTTTGCATTTGGACAGAACCATGTAAGCCTATCTGTGTGGTTTGGGTTAAAAACACCGAAGAAGTTCAGCGTATAGTAAAAATAGCGAACAAATATAGTGAGCCTATCATACCTGTAAGTTCCGGCGTCCATTTTTATGGGGCAACGATACCTGATAGCAGCGGAATAGTCGTTGATCTAAGCAAAATGAACCGGATGAATGTTGATAGGCGAAACAGATGCGTCGCTATTGAGCCTGGAGTGAGGTGGGGCCCCCTCCAAGCAGAGCTAAAGAAGCACGGTTTAAGAGCTCTAAATCCCCTTCTTCCCCACCCCAAAAGTTCAGTATTAACAAGCATCTTAGAACGAGAGCCACCTCTTGTTTGGAAGTTTGAGTATAAGGAGCAAATATGCTCTCTTGAAATAGTTCTACCCGACGGCGAAATATTTAGAACAGGCTCCGCGAGCGTAACAAAGCCTAGTTTTATTAAAATAGATAAAGTTGTGCCGTACGGTCCGGGGCTTAACTGGCACTGGCTGTTTCAAGGGGCTCAGGGAACCCTTGGAATAGTAACATGGATGAACATAAGAGCCGAAATTCTCCCATCGCTTCAAAAACTCCTTTTTATTTCCGCTTCACACATTGGTGACCTTGCAGAGACCCTTTACAAAATTGGCAGATTGATGATTGGCTATGAGTGTTTCATTCTAAATAACCTTAATTTGGCATTAATACTCGGCAACTCCTTTGAAGAAATGCGGAAATTAAGGGAGAGTCTTCCACCTTGGGCCCTAATAATTTGTTTGGGCGCAATGCGTAGATTTCCCGAAGAAAAAATTATGTACGAAGAGGAAGCCCTAAAAGACATTGGCATAGATGTAACTCCAACCTTACACGGATCAGTTGCTTGGTCGAACAAAATACTTGCACTTTTAAGCAGTCCTTGGGAGGGGGAGCCATACTGGAAGTTTCGTTATAGAGGAGGATGCCAAAACATATTCTTCATTTCATCTTTAAGCTCTATCCAGCGATACTATCACCTAATATTTGATTTAGCTGCAGAATACGGTTTCTCTATAGAGGACATAGGGGTTTATGTACAGCCGTTAGAATATGGACGAGCAGCATATTGCGATTTCGGCTTCCACTACCGTCCAGACGATCCTAAAAAAGTTAAGATTAGACAGTTCATTTCCGACGTATGTATGTTGCTTGCACGGAACGGAGCATTTTTCAACAGACCATATGGCCCCATGGCGGAGGCAGCGTATGGAATGAATGCTTCTTATAGTTATCTGCTAAGGAGAATTAAAGAGATGTTTGACGTCCAAGGCATTATGAATCCCGGCAAGTTGTGCTTTAGGTAGGTGATGAAAGTTGCCCTTGAAGGATTATCGTTATGACGTGTGGAACTGTTACAGGTGTTCCCACGGTGAATACGTTGGTCAATGGGAAACCAAAAGCAGCAAGTTTTCAAAAATTTGTCCAAGCGTAACAAGGTACCTATGGGATAATTATGCGTGTCATGGTCGAATGGATTGTGCTAGATTGCTCATTGATGGAAAACTTGGTTGGACTGAAAAGTTAGTGGATGCCGTATACAAGTGCATGTTATGTGCTGCGTGCGATGTGCAATGCAAACGTATGGGCGTAACTAGGGTATTGGAAGTGTTGGAGGAAGTCAGAGTAAAATGCTTCGAAGACGGTTTTTTGCCGCCTAAGCATAAAAAAGCCCTTGACAGCCTAATAAACCTTGGAAACCCCTTTGGGATTGATGAGAAAGGGAAAAGGCTGGCGTGGACAAAGGATCTGGGATTTAGAATTAAGATTTTACCCAAAGAAAAGACAAGTGTACTGTTGTACGCGGGTAGCATGTACTCGTTACAACCCCTTGTTAAAGAAACACTAAAGTCTGTCTCCAGAGTATTAAGCCTAGCCGGCGTCGACTTTGGTGTTTTGGAAAACGAAAAAGACGACGGCTTAACTGCAATACAGCTTGGAGATAAGGCGTTGTTTGAAAAATTGGCAAAAGAGAACATCAACGTCTTCAATTCCCTCGGTGTGGATGTCATAGTCACTCCCGACCCCCACTCCTACAACGCCTTCAAAAGGTATTACCCAAAAGTAGGGCAAATTGAGGCGGAGATTTTTCATATAACACAGTATATTGAAAAACTGATTGAAGATGGGAAGATAAAGCTGGAAGCGGTAAGGAGAGAAATCGTAACGTATCACGACCCATGTAACCTGGGAAGGATTCAAGGAGTTTACAACGCTCCTAGAAATGTTATGAGTGCAGTTCCCGGAATAGAACTTAGAGAAATGGAAAGAAATAGAGAGAATGCATGGTGCTGCGGGGCTGGCGGTGGAGTTTTGACGGCTTACCCGAATTTTATGGTTTGGACGGCCGAGGAGAGGGTGAAAGAGGCGGAATTTTCAGGGGCTTCAACAATAATTACTGCGTGTCCATTTTGTGAATACGCTTTAAAGATTGCAGTAGGCAAGCGGAAATCTCCATTAAATGTGCAAAACATTGTAGAACTAGTTGAAAAATCGATGAAGGAAACTTCCCCTTAACACCTGCGGGGTGTATATATGAGTGAGATAAGGGTTGACAAAAACAGGCATGAAGCAATTAAAAAAGCATTAGAAAGTGTCCTCGGCGAGGATTATGTGAGCGACGACCCTGCCGTTCTTGAGTCATATGGTAAGGATGCGTCGGCCCATGGAATATTGTTTGGAAAGGCCCCAGAGTTTGTTGTTCTTCCTGGCAGTGCAAAAGAGGTTCAAGCTGTTGTTAAAATTGCAAACAGGTTTAAGGCGCCATTCATAACTGGCGGCCAAATGTACCTTTCACACTGTGTCCCCTCTGCACCCGGCTTTATAACAATTGACATGAAAAGAATGAATAGGATTCTGGAAATAAATGAAAAGGACAGATACGCTGTTGTTGAACCCTTAGTGACATATGCTGAGCTTCAATCTGAAGTACAAAAACGGGGACTATTCATTCGTACACCATTCTCTGGAGCTGTTTGCTCGGTGATAGCCAACCATCTATTCATGGGATCCACTGGTTTAGACTGGAAATTCGGTTTCGCCCCAAAAAACATATTGGCAGTAGAATGGATTTTGCCCACAGGCGAAATGGTAAAGCTTGGGTCCCTTGGTAATCCCAATTCAGGCTGGATTTGGGGAGAAGGCCCTGGACCAGACCTCAGGGGTCTCTTAAGAGGTCTTTTTGGTGTCGGTGCAGGCTTAGGCATAGTTACTAAGATGGCTGTCAAGCTTCATCCATGGCCTGGACCGAAAGACTTCTCCAGCTGTCTTAGAGGGCCCTCACCAACCGTTGAAAATGCCTGGGCCGGTGGCTGGAAAAAGGAGTTTAGACTTCCGCGGGAAAGGTTTAGGTATTATTTAATAGCCTATCCGAATATAGAAAGTGTATTTGAAGCCATTCGTGAAATTGGCGAAGCTGAAATAGCCGCTTCATGCCAGTTCTACAGCGCCTGGTTTATGTGTTTTGAGGGCACACAATCCCAAAAGGAGTTCTGGGAAACATGGAAAAGTAACCTTTACCAGACTCTTGGGGGAATCTTTGGCCCAAACGTGCCAGCCTACGCACTAGTCGTACAGTTGGTAGGATTCACCTCGCCAAAGCAAGTTGAGTATGAGGAAAAAGTGCTTAGGCAAATTGTGGAAGAAACTGGAGGAAAATTTGTTCCAGAGGATTCTAAAGTGTATTATGACTGGCTAGTTTGTGGAAAGATGGCTGATTTTTGGAGGGCTGCTGTCCCGAGGATCTCCCGACCTATGGGAACCCACTTCCCAATACGGGTTCCCATGGAATCCTTAGACCACGTGGCCAAAGCATACACGTATATACTTTCATGGCTGGACTATTATGTTAAACGTTATGGTTTTCCAGACTCCAAAAACGCTGTGATTGGAGGCATAGATTTTGGACACTTTGCAAACTTGGAGACGGATATACAATTTGACCAGTCAGACATTGAAATGCTCAAAATTGCATTAAAAGTGGCGGAGGACGGCTTAAAAGACGATATGGAAAAAGGTTTTTACGCCTACGCAAAAACACCAGAGGCCCATGACTTCACAGGTCCGCTTCTATCAAATTACCATATCCTGCTGGAAAAAGTAAAAAGATTACTTGATCCTAATAATATATCCAACCCTCCTTATCCAATAAAAATTAAGGATTCAGAATCCCGCTAAACCTTAGCAACCTTTAAAAGTTTACAATTCATAACTGCGAATGTGGGTGAACTAAAGATTAGAACACACTCTGGGCAAACAATCCAGGTTTCGTGGAAAACATCTGAAGAGGCAGAGAAAGTGGGGAAACTTTTTGAAGAGTACACAAAGAAAGGTTATGTAGCCGTTACAGAGAATCCGCAGACAGGGGATTATGTATTTATTTATAGTTTTGATCCTAAGCTGAAGAAAATCGAAATGGTGCCATTGGTGTACGGTGGGGGGCAACTTACCCGATTATAGAGGGATGTATGGCTCGTATACTATCCTATCAACACCTATCTCCTTTACGTTTTCAGGAACTTTTTCATTCTTTAGAAAAATTGTATTCCCCTTCCGTATAAGTAAAACTGGCATTACTTCACTCTTTAAGTAGAAAGTGTAGAGTTGGCACTCCTTTTTGCATGGGAAAATTCCAACAACGTCCTCTTGCTCATGAACATCGCAGTTGATGGCCAGACATGCACGGGTTGTTGTAACGTAGGCATAAGGGACGTAAAGCGATACAGAGATTCCAAACTTAGACAAGTTTAACTCAATACCCTGAAGCAGGTTATCTAATTCAACACGCCTTACTCTATTTTTAATAAGGAAGTCCCTAAAAGCCTGGATTTCAAGGCTTGAGCTCCTAAAATATTTAATTGTTGTTTCTGGCAAAAAGTCAATTAAGTTCATTAGCCTTGGACCACGCTTCATCTTATTTAATAACCGCCCCATAACGGGTTTTAACTCGCTGAATTTGTTTAAAAGAACCCTCAGCACGCCGTAATCGTTAAAGATGACTTCGCAACTGGGATTTTCCCGAGCTAGAAACGTAAAGATCTTCTCTAAAGTCCTAAGTCCCTTATTTGTGACGTAGGGTGTCACAAAAGAGAAATTTACTCCTTTTTTCGAAGCGAATTCCAAAGCCTCTCTAACACTCTCAACTGTAGGTATTAGGCGCTCACAGAATTCGTTACCAAAATATATCCTTGAAAATTCAGCGTCCAAATTAGTTAACTTGTTGATATTTGTCACATATATTGCTTTTTCCATTCGACGTTCACTTCAGGATAGTAACACATAGTCACCCTACACGGGCGTGCATAAGTGTCCGTGTAAAGTTTTTTGGCTATACCTATAAACTCGTCCCTTGACGGGTTCTTACCCAAAATATCTAAAAGCGTGCGGATAAATCTTATATCCACGACTTTCTTCGCTGTTGGATAACCCCTACCAACGATTTTGACGTAAGTTAACCCCATCTCATTAAAATCGTATAGGGCACATGCCCCGCACGGTCTGTCGTCTATATGAAACCTCTGCCATACTTTTTGCCTTACTCCCGCTATAATCTGCTTTTCGCTATCTTCAGGGGATTCAACGTAAACTTCGTAGGGCAACATGCATGCGTTAGTGTAAGCTGGGCTCGACGAGGAAAAATGTAAGAAAGTGCAAAAACCATCGATGTTTGCGCACTTAGAGTTTAAAATAAAAACACCTGTCTCAATGTTAGATATTTCTCTATGAATCTCTCTTATCTCTTCTATTGTAAGGTGTCTCGGAAGTTGCACCCTAGATGCTCCTAAATCTTGATAGAATTTTATAGTCTCTGAGTTAAACGCTGTTCCTCCTGTGCTAACATGTACTTTTATCCCAGGATACGCGTTATGCAAAGTTAACAAGAAAGCTAAATCTGAAACAATGAATGAATCAACGCCAATATTGATTGCCTTTTGCACAAAATCTAAAAGAAATGGATATTGATCTTCTGTATAATAATGCTCGTTTATCGCTAATTCGACGGGAACACCATAGGAATGGGCAATTTCCGTGCATTTCCTTAATTCTTCAAAGGATTTAAAGTTGCACACTGGAGACGGTCGTCTATTTATAGCTGCAATAGTATACTTACGTATCCAGTCGCGGGAAATGAGGCCGCAGTAAAGCTCGTCCGCCCCAGCTTCAATAAGCTGTTTTACCTCGTCAAATTTATCTACAGGAGCTAAAATTCGAATCAATGATCGTCCCAGATATTACTCAGAAAGACACCCTAAAAGATTTACTATTCATAGTCCGTTTTATAATATCTGCTTTCATGCAGTCTTTTGGCTTTTTACAAGGGAATAGGAGGCAACTGCAGCTAATAGCATCAGCTAAGAAGTTATGAACCCCTAAAAGTTTAAATAAAGACCAACATATTTATCTGAATGCTCAGTAGGGGTTAGGAAAATGGCGAAAAAGTATGCACGTTTTGTAAAACCGATGCCTGTCAAAATGGGGCCTGAAGGGCTATATCCTGACATGCGCATTTGGATGGAATCCAAAGATTTTGAAGGACTCAACGCCCATTTCTCCTACGGTTTCTTGAGAAAAGCAGGAACGGTCTGTCACCCAATAAAGAGCGACGAAGTTCTAGTACATCCATACGATGAACTATTAGTTTTTGCAGGGATAGACACAAGCGACATAACCAAAATGCATGGTGAAGTATCCATAGAAATTGGAGAAAACCCGGAGGAATATGTTTTCAACGAACCTACCGTTGTAGTCATTCCAAAAGGTACGCCTCATGGTCCCATAAGAGTTAACAGCCTTGATCAGCCCATAATGCATTATCTCGTCGGCCTAGGACCAGAGTACAAGGCTATGTCGATTCCTAAAAAAGCAAAATCTACAGAAAAAAAATATGCCCATCTAATTAAAAAATTCAAATCTTCCACGCGCACACTTTCACAATATAGGGAAATGCCAGGCTTTGTGGATGATAGAGGCGTTATGTATGCCAGCAAGTTCGTGGGGCCTGGAAACGCTGATCAGTTACTGTGGATATATGGCTACGATTTGGAGGGTGTTGACACCAAC
>JAWBZV010000009.1:0-45985 GCA_038865865.1 Bathyarchaeia archaeon
ACATATTCCCGAAGCTTGTTCGCTATTTCAATGTAAGGGTCTAAAGCTGTGCTTTCAAAAATTCCCAAATACCCTAAAAGGATTACTGTGTAAATAGATTTTATCACGTTTTTCTCAGCCTGCTTTAGCGTTCTGTTGAATGCCCCTCGGCTTATTTTTTCCTTTGTTACCCTTAATCTGGCTTTTTCATCGTATTTAATGGGTTTTCCCGCGATATTTTCAGCTAAAATATTAATAAGCAAAGTTTCAAGCTGAATTTTTGTTAAATGACTATTTTTAACTAAGATTTCAACAAAGGGATCTTCTAATAGTTTCTTTAGCCAGGATTGAACCGAATTTTTTATTTTCAACCCTCCCTACACCAAGAAACGCTTTATGAATACACTTTTGTATACTGAAAAAGATATAAACTTAACGAGGATTTTTCTTTAAATCCTCAAATTTGCGACAAATGTTTAAAAACAATTTTAAACTATTATTTAGGTCTGTCAACTTATCTATTTCACCCGAAATTACTACCGTCGTTTTGAAAAGCATTTCTTTGCTAACCAGTACAGTATAATATGGTACATAATGTTCTACCAGTTAAGGGCTCACATTAAATAGAAATATGTGACTGTAAACTCATATCATGCGAGAGTACGAATCGTTTGCAATTTCCATGTGATATCACAAGTCACATGCGCACCAAGTGTGATGGCACAAATTACTATTCAAATTTGCATATACTTGTGATTTGGATGTGATTTGAGCACTTTATACGTAGCTAAAAGGTTTCAGCCTTTATTCTTAATTTTTCAAAGAGTTCTGGACGTAAATCCTTAATTGTAGGGGTGAAAATTTCCGTAGGTTTGAGGCTAGTATAGTCAACCTCGCCTATCACGAGGCTTTCTTCGTCACATGCTGCTTCTACAATAATGTCTCCATTTGGGCTTACAAGTCTGCTCCCTCCCCAAAATTGAAGTCCGTTTTCTATGCCGACAAGATTTACGTAGGCAAAAAAAGCCGAATTTTCTATTGCTCGCGCAATGGTTAAAGTCTCAAAGAATTTTCGACGCGTAGAGGGTGACGCTGAAATACACACCATTAGCTTTGCGCCTTCCAAGCGCAGTAGCCGGCTTAACTCCGGGAAGAAAATGTCGTAGCATATGATCAAGCCTATCTTCCCTAATTTAGTTTCAAACGCTCCGGGGTTGTATCCAGGTCTAAAATATCTTTTTTCTTCGAAAACGCTGTGATTTGGGAGGTGTATTTTGCGGTATTTTCCAATAAGGCCTTCCGAGCCGACAAGGACAGCAGAATTATATATTGTTGCCTCCGCTTTTTCGCTAAGTTCAGGCATACCAAAAATTACATATAACCCCAATTCTCTGGCCATTTTCTCCATAACCCTGGTAGATGGGCCGGGTATTTCTTCTGCAAGTTCGTAGACGTCGTCTCTAATGATATAACCTGTTAAAGATAGCTCCGGAAATACTACAAGCTCAGCGCCTAACTCTTTAGCCTTTCTTGCGTACTCCTCCATTTTTTGTAAATTCGCTTCTTTTTCTCTTCGGCAGCTTATCTGTGCCAGAGCTATTTTGAATTTTCTCTTCAACACTTTGCACCCCTTATAAAGGATACGGTGTGTATGATATCCTAAAGTCTAACCCTACAGTTCTATACTGAATTTTTGTTGTTGTAGGCATTCTTCTTTTATGCTCCATTCTTCTCAAGCGATCTCTAACTTTTTCCACAAGTTCCTTTTCTAAGCCCAATTGATGTGCTATTTCCTCTGGTTTCATGAAATGTTCCAATCCATAAAGTATTAGGTCGAGGACTTCATACTTTATTCCAATTTCATCTTCCGCCATTTGTCCAGGCCATAACGATGGTGAAGATGGTTTATTTACTATGTCTTCTGGTATGCCTATATGTTTCGCGAGCTTTCGGACTTGAGTCTTGTATAAATCCATTAGCGGGGCTATATCTGCTGCAGCATCACCCCATTTAGTGAAATAGCCTATCATGACCTCCGACTTATCGGAACTCCCACACACTATCAGGTTAAACCTGTTAGCGTAATAATACAAATAAGCCATCCGCAATCGCGCTTTCAGATTGCCCTTAGATAATTTGTCTTTTGGGTTGAAGACCGGTATCGTATTTTGAATCGCCTCCAATGCGGGCGTCATGTCAATGATTTCTGTTTTAAATCTGAATTCTTCCGCCACGCGCATAGCGTCTTCCACGTCCTTTTTGTTATATGTTTCTTTCTCAGGGAGCAAAAGTCCCTGAACTTTATCTCCTCCTATTGCGAGGGCTGAAAGAGCCGCAGCGGTGCAGCTGTCAATCCCCCCCGACACACCTAAAACTATGCCCATTGCCCCACAATTTTCTACATATTGTTTTATGAAACGCTTTATTCTTGTTTCCACTTCTTGCCAGTCTAGCTCCAGAACGTGATGTGATAATTTCAAGCTTCACACCTCACGCTTTTAGGTGTTAGGCAAGTATTTAAGGACGAAGGTAAAATACAATAATAGTGTCATTTATAGCCGTTTGAAGGATCGCATATGGGGCGAAGAAGAAGGAAGGTCATCCGAATCCCTAAGAAACGTCTGCCAAAGTTCTTCTCTTGTCCCATTTGCGGTAAGGAAACTGTACGCGTGGAATTATTTCGGGATGAACATCGGGCTGTTGTGATGTGTAGTGGTTGTGGGGCGAAAGAAGAGTTTTCAATCAAGAGCGCCCTAGCTGAAATCGACGTTTACTGCATGTTTACTGACAAAGTTTATGGTGAAATCAAAGGGATTTCCGTGCCGCAGGCAAAGGATAAAGCCGAGTGAAGCTTATGGTTGGCGCCGTTGAAAGATACTTACTCGAAAGAATAAAATCTGACGGTACGATTCACTTAACTCTCATAGATCCGGAAAAAGTGACTCCTTCTCAAGCCTCAGCGATAGCTCAGAAAGCTTATGCAGGTGGGACGTCAGCTATTATGGTTGGGGGGTCAACTTTCGTCTCGACAAAACACCTTGACAATGTGGTGAAAGCTATCAAGCACATGGTGAAACTTCCCATCATTCTGTTTCCTAACAACGTCACTGGCATAAGTCGTTACGCTGACGCAATATGGTTTATGTCCCTAATAAACTCAGTTGATCCCTACTTTTTGATAGGCGCGCAGGTTCTAGGGGCACCTTTGGTCAAGAGATACGCGTTAGAAGCAATTCCTATGGGCTACATAATTGTGGGGGAAGGTGGTACAGCAAGCGTTGTTGGAAAAGCTGTTCCAATTCCATATAACAAGCCTGAGCTAGCCATAGCACACGCTTTAGCCGGACAATATTTGGGTATGCGCTTCATTTATTTGGAGGCGGGCTCCGGCGCCAAGAAACCTGTCCCTCCAGAGATGATCCGAAAAGTTAAGAGCTTTATAGATATACCCCTTATTGTTGGGGGAGGTATAAGATCAAAAGAGCAAGCGTATAATGCTGCTTCAGCTGGGGCTAACATCATAGTAACGGGAAATGTTGTGGAGTCAGGCAACGTTGAAAATAAGGTTGCCGAAATAGTAGAAGGCATACGAAGCTGCAGAACATGTAGTTCTGACTACATAAATACCGCGCAATAACAATGGTGTGGCTTTTTGGGAATAATTAATTTTTCTTCTTTAGTTAAGAAAAGCCAAATAAACGTCTGTGGTAAAAAGGTTAAGGGTCTCCTTGAGCCCCCCAATTAGCGAGAGTTACAAAACGTATTTGGATACGTTAGAACTTCAGCTTAGGCAGCTATATGAAATATGTGAGATGGCCCGAGAAAAAGGCTTTGATCCTGCCCTAAAGCCAGAATGTCATATTGCAAGAGATATGGCTGCCCTTGTGGAAGGACTTGTGGGTCCGAAGGGTGTTGCTGAAAGGATTAGGGAGTTAAGCCTCAAACTTTCTAGGGAGGAACTAGCCTTTAAAATTGCAGAAGAAATTATTTATGGAAAGTTTGGGCATCTGGAGTCTGAGGCTGCAGCGGAGCAAGCGGTCCGTACGGCTCTTGCTATTTTAACTGAAGGGCTTACAGCGGCTCCGCTACAGGGTGTTGCGAGGGTTAAAATTAAAACGAACCATGATAGAACAAGGTATCTTGCAATATATTTCGCTGGGCCTATACGTTCCGCTGGAGGGACGGATCAAGCGTTAACTTTGGTTGTAGGTGACTTTATTCGTAGACTTCTCGGGCTTGATCGCTATAAGCCTACGGGGGAGGAGATTGACCGCTTCATCGAGGAAATTAGGCTTTACGAGCGTTCTGTGAGTCGTTTCCAATATCATGTTTCAGATGAAGAATTACGTAAGGCTCTACAATGGCTGCCTGTAGAGGTCACAGGCACGGAATCTGATCCAATAGAAGTATCCTCCCACCGCAACCTCCCGCGCATCGAGACAAATAAGGTGCGGGGTGGCGCGCTGCGTGTAGTAAATGACGGTATCGTCGGGCGGGCGTCAAAGGTTTTAGCCATTGTTGAGAAACTTAAGATTCAAGGATGGGACTGGCTGAGGGAGATCCGTAAAATGTCCGAGAAAAAGTCTGCAGGATTTATGGACGACGTGGTGGCAGGTCGTCCCATATTTTCTTTCCCCTCTAGACAAGGCGGATTCCGTTTAAGATATGGAAGGGCTAGGAACACTGGGCTAACTGCGGTAGGCATCCATCCAGCCACTATGCTGGTGCTTCAGGGTTTTATAGCTGCAGGTACTCAGCTTCGTTTGGAGCTTCCAGGAAAAGGAGGTATCGTTACTCCCGTCGATTACATAGAACCCCCTGTTGTTAGGCTGAAGAATGGTTCCGTGGTTCGCGTGTCCGTTGATAATTTTGAGGTAATAAAAAATGATATTGACAAGATTCTTTTTCTAGGCGATATTTTGATAAGCTTTGGCGATTTCCTATACCAAGGTAAAAGTCTGAGCCCCTCTGGATATGTTGAAGAATGGTGGATTAAAGATCTTCGTAAGATAGTGCTAAAAGAGTTTGGCGGCGACCTCTATAAAATCTCAACTGCAACAGGGGTATCAGAGGATAGGCTTAAATCTTTTTTTGAAGATCCCTTTGCGAATAAGCCGAGCTGGGAGGAGGCGTTAGTTCTATCTCTAAAGGCACATGTACCCCTCCATCCTGACTATACATTTTTCTGGTCAAACCTTGACGGTATTAATGAACTTGAAATTTTGAGAACTTGGCTCTTTAACTCTAAAATAGAGCTTAAAGGTGAATCAATCTGCCGAATTGTTGGTAATGTGGAGGAGGGTGTTAAAAAAGCCCTAGAGAAAATCTATATCCCTCACAAAGTTTTAGATGGGAAAATTGTTATTGAAAATCAAGAAGCCAGCGCCTTTGCCTTCTGTCTCGGCTTTATGGATCGAGGAAGAACTTTTTCATCTGCTAAAAACGTTTTAGAAGCACTCAAGCTGCTCTCCGGCTTAGATATTAAAGACAAGGCGCCAACTTTTATTGGCGCTAGAATGGGGAGGCCTGAGAAGGCCAAAAGGCGGGAAATGGCTCCTCTAGTGCATGTTCTATTTCCTGTTGGTTTGTCAGGGGGTTCTCAGAGGGACATTATTGAGGCGACAAAAAATGGGAGAATTTTTGTCGAAATTGTCAAGCGTAAATGTCCCGTTTGCAAGAACTACACGATAGGAATAAAGTGTGCATCCTGTGGTTCGGAGACAGTCCTTGAAAGGGTTTGCCCAAAATGTGGAAGAGTTGCGAATGGAAACGTTTGTCCAGTTTGCAATGTGCCAAGCGTTCCCTATGAAAAACAAGCTATCGATATTAAGGAATTGTTAAGTAAAGCCTGCAGCCGTTTAGAGGTGTCCCTGCCTAAGGTGTTAAAGGGCGTTAAAGGGTTAACTAATGAAACAAGAACGCCTGAGATACTTGAGAAAGGAATTTTGCGTGCAAAATATGACCTATCAGTTTATAAAGATGGAACAATTCGCTTTGATGCCACTAATGCTCCTCTAACACATTTTAAACCTTGCGAAATTGGGGTCCCCGTGGAAAAACTTGTACAACTTGGTTACACTCATGATGCCTTTGGTGAGCCTTTAGTAACTGCAGATCAACTATGCGAGTTAAAACTTCAGGACGTTGTTATCCCCATTAAATGCGCTGAGTATTTCGTTCGTGTTGCAAACTTTATCGATGACCTCTTAACAAAGGTATACGGGCTTCCGCCATACTACAATATTAAGAGGGTCGATGAGCTTATAGGACACTTAGTTATAGGTTTAGCTCCGCATACTTCAGTCGGCATTTTAGGGCGTATCATAGGATTTACAGAACTAAATGTTTGCTATGCGCATCCAATTTGGCACTCGGCAAAGCGTAGGGATTGTGATGGAGATGAGGATGCTTTGATGCTTGCCTTAGATGCCTTACTTAACTTTTCAAGGGAATACTTACCCGCCCAGATTGGTGGAATCATGGATGCCCCCCTGCTACTGGTTCCCATTGTAAATCCCAAAGAAGTGCAGAGGCAGGCTCATGACTTTGACGTTGCAGATGCATACCCATTAGAGTTTTACGAGAAAACATTGGGAAGAGTGGAAGCTAAACTAGTCAGCCCTTTAATAGACTTGGTTGAGCATCGGTTAGGAACAGAAGCGCAGTTTGAGGGGTTCCACTTTACAGTACCTGTCTCGGATATTAATGCTGGAAATCGTGAAACTGCCTATAAACGATTTAAAACAATGATTGATAAACTGAATGGACAACTTGCAATAGCGGAGAAAATCAATGCGGTTGACGCGAGGAAAGTGGCATTAAAGGTTCTTGTGAAACATTTCATCCGAGATATTGCTGGAAACCTGAGAGCTTTCTCAACGCAGGGCGTTAGGTGTAAAGTTTGTAATAAAAGATTTCGCCGGCCGCCCTTGCGGGGCAAGTGTTCGATATGCGGCGGAGAATTAACGCTGACCGTCTATCGGGGAGGTATAGAAAAATACTTGGATGCTGCTGAGTATATAATTAAAAAGTATAGATTACCAAAATATTATGACCAAAGAATTTCCTTGATAAAAGAGGAGATCGCTTCACTCTTTAGAAGTAAAACGCCTAGGCAGGTCAGCCTTATAGACTTTGCGTAAGTGAAACTTTTTCTATTCCAATGTAGAGTTTTTAGGTGAACATGCCAAGGGAAGGGCGTCATCCTAACGCGTACTTGGTGAACTTTCGAAATATTGAGTCAGGTGTAAGGGTAAGAACCACAATATTAAATATCCTTGAGAGGGGTGCTGCGGATGCAAGGCTAATTGCGAGTGCTTCCTCCTTGCGATATGAAGTTGTGTTGCACCATCTCAAACTTTTAGAGAGCAGAGGAATAGTGCGAAAGAGGGGCAAACGTCCCTTTCTATGGGAATTAACCGGTCTAGGTCAAACCCGGTTGCAATGAACTTCAAATTAAACCCTAACTAGAAAGGGCAATTACAAGGGGACTGCCTACATTTCGGGCATTTATCATCATATTTGCTGAGGGCAGCCTTTTCAAGCTCTATATTGGTTATGTTTGCCAGAGATGCTAACCATGCAATGACATCTGCAAATTCGCTCTCTAGGGCTTTTTTATCCGCAGCCTTTAAAGCCTCGCCGAGCTCAGCCACTTCTTCAACAAGCCACTCGAAAGTCTTTTCGACTCCTCTTTTACAGTCCCTATGGTAGTACAAGCGTCGCATCATTTCTTGAAATTGGCTTATTTGCATGCTCCTGCCTCCTCATAAGTTAAATATTCTTCGCAATGCTAAGCCTTAAAGTTGAAGGAGGCTTTTTTGTCCCTTTGTTGTTATGTGAATTACTCTAAC
This sequence comes from Bathyarchaeia archaeon, assembly GCA_038865865.1. GTDB lineage: Archaea > Thermoproteota > Bathyarchaeia > Bathyarchaeales > Bathycorpusculaceae > JANXEP01. Next base: position 7,833 of record JAWBZV010000009.1, read on the forward strand.
GCCTTTTCTCTCTAGATGCGCCGTTATAAATCTTCTGTGGCAATATTTAGGGTTCGGTTCCATACACATTATACACGTTCTCTTAACAGATGCTATTTCAAGCAATTTTTTAATTCCCTCCCTGAAAAGTTTAGTTTTCATGTGTGTCTTGTAGCCCCCTTTCCTGTAACCACCCAATTCCTTTCCAAACCAAAAATATTCTATGCCATGTGCGGGAAGCCACTTCTCCATTTCCTCCTTTCTATAATGTTTAATTTTGGATGTTGGAAAGCGCCGCACATCTGTTAAAACTTGGATTTTATGCTCTCTAAGTAGTTCTAGAAAAGTTTCTAATGGACGATTGCTGTGCCCAATAGTCCAGACTGTAATCTGCGGGTTCACCTCTGCTTTCATGATTTTCCTCAAGCAGCAAAGGCTTATTTATTATTTCGCAAAAGTGTCAGCATAACGCGCAAAATTACGTTTTAGTTCTGGTTCTGCGCAATGTTAATAACAAAGAAATTGTACGGTTAAACTGTTGAGGGTGAAAGTTAAATGAGCAAGAAAAAGAAAAGCGATTCTGCACCCTTGCCAGCCTCAAGTGCAGGTTTACTTAGATTTTTTGAGGAAGAAACTGAAGGAGTTAAAATTAAGCCCGAAGTCCTTGTGATCGCTGCAGTAGCATTAATCGCTATTTGCATCTTAGCGCGAGTGTTCTTTTGAAACCTCATCCTTGACGTCGATGAGGTGAGTGTAAAACCTCTATTCTTTGGACAGAATTTAGGTGTATGAATATTTCGCTTCTTTCTTCTCTGCTTGCGACTTGTGGTATTGGTTGTGCAATTGTTGCACGTAGAACCACAGCTTCAGCGTCTGAAAGCCATATTCCTGCCGGTTCCTTTGTTACCGCCGCTAGTGTTCCTTCAAAACCGTAAGAAGGATCAAGGATTACCCTGACACTTTTTCCTAGATGTTTCTCAAGCATATGAAATATTGTTGGAGGTAACGTTTGTTCCGGCATGGCTCTGCAGATTTAAATTAGCACTTTTAGGATAAAACAGTTACTCTTCTGTGCAACGTAAAGTGCAACCTAAACAATATTATTTATTTCCTGTCTAAGTTTTTAATTTTTATGGGTTCATACGACAGTTTAATATTTAATATGCTTGATGTACTTTCATAGAAAACCGTTTGAGTGGTTGATGTGGTCACTAAAGAATACTTTAACACCACGCTGGATGCAGCTGTTAAGTACTACTCTTCACTCTTTATGCTTCCATCGTATAAGAACATAATCCTTTTTTTGGTGCTAACCTGTATGATTAGCGGTTTGGCATCTTCGCTGATTCTTTCTCTTTCCCCCATGGGTATATTTAATGGCGTATGTTTGGGCTTTTTCCTTCTTTTTGCAACCTTATTTTCCAATTACAGTTCAGTTTTTTTCATCACGAAAAAAGACCCAATCTACAATTTGAGGAGAACAACAGCCCTTTCCCTTTATTCTTGGAGCTTGTGGGTGCTATTCATCCTTTTGGGCAGCGTTGCAGCTGCAATTTTTGGCTCAATATGGGCTGTTAAACTATGCCTTTTCGGCTTTTCAGCGGTCCTAATTCTCCGGTTCATTGTTTTGTATGCCACATTTTCAGGTGACTTCAAACACTTTTTCGCCTCTTCCATTATTCAACCATTTTTTTGCATTATTCCATTCGTGATTTTTTGGTCGAGTATGGTTGATCCCATAATGATTTCCCTATTTTCCGTTTATGCGCTGGTAGTCAGCTTGTTTTCCAGTTTTTGCTTTATCCACCTATTAAATAGTATTGGTGAACGCGCCATTGGAAAACCCTCTTTAGCCATTCTTAAGGCGTTCTTGCTAAATTGGATCGCAGATTTGAATGCGCCACTCGAAGCTATTCTGGAAGAGCTAAGCGAAGAAAGAGATATTGAAGTTTCAATAGTAAAGTTTGATTGCAAGAATGTTAAGGCATTCATGGTTGTCCCTTCTGTCCATCCAGGGCCATTTAAAAACGTTGGAAGCAGCTTTTTGCCATACATGATCAAAGGCGCCCTAGAGCAAAAATTTGACTGTGTCGCTTGTGTACCTTTAGGCTCGCTCGGCCACGAACTTGATCTGGCTTCTCAAACCCAAAACCAAAAAGTGATCAAATATGTTGTCGATTCAGCTAACTTTAAGGGTTACGAGGCTAACGCAACACCTTTCATAAAAGTCCAAAAAGGCATAGCTACAGCATGCTGTCAGATTTTCGGCGAATCCGCCATTCTTTCTTTTTCCTTAGCGCCAAATACAACAGAAGATTTCCCACGGGAGTTAGATTTCTTTGTTCAAAAAGAGGCTAAAAAACTTAGTCTTCAACCGTGCATAGTTATAAATGCCCACAACAGCATAAACGGTAAATTAGACTCTAAAGAATCCTTCGAGGCATTAAAAGCTGTTGCTGTTGAGTGCATGAAAAGGGCAAATTCTCTGGCAAGGGCGCCCTTTAAAATTGGTGCAGCAACAGTCAACCCAAAAGAGTTTAGTCTTAGAGATGGAATGGGTCCAGGTGGCGTTACTGCGATGGTTATTAATGTTGGTGAACAGAAGGCAGCCTATATTATAATTGATGGTAATAATATGATCTCTGGACTACGCGAAGAAATTATTTCTGCCCTTAAGTCTATAGGTATAGATGAAGGAGAGATTTTTACCACAGATACGCACTCAGTAAATGCGTTAATACTCAGCAAGCGTGGGTATCACCCTGTAGGCGAGGCTATCGACCGAGACAAATTAATCAAATATGTTAAAGAAGCAACGAGCGTGGCAGTGGCTAACATGGAGACTGCGAGGGCTGGCATCCGGAGCATAATAATTCCCAAAGTTAGGGTCATTGGACAAAATTCCTTGGAAAAATTATGCTTGCTTCCAAGTAAAGTCGTTCGAAGAGCCAAAATAATTGTTGTTCCACTATTTGCAGCAACCTCCCTGTTTTTGGCCCTTTTTTTGTCTTTTATATGATCCAATCTCAAGCGAAATCAGTTCTACGTCAACATCCATCTTTCACTATGTTTTTACGGGAATTAAGGGAAAAAAATATAAAAACACCGATAATAAATGATATGTTCACTAATATCAGCAATTACCAAAAACTGGTAGGGTGTGATATGTCAGCGGAAAAGGCGAGTAAATCTCAAAAGGAAGCGAAGGCAAATAAAAACGTGAAGGCGAACGAAAACACCGTGCTCATTGGTAAGAAACCGCTGATGAACTATGTGGTCGCCTGTCTTACATTCTTCAACGCTGGTGCTAAAAAGGTTGTCATTAAAGCTAGGGGGCGAGCTATTAGTCGAGCGGTGGACACAGTTGAATTACTAAAGCGCGCATTCCTAAAAGACTTGCAGGTAGAGAATATTTCGATAGGAACCGAGGAAGTCACAAGAAGTGAAGGGCAAAAAACAAACGTTTCCACGATTGAGATCACGGTAGAACGACCATAATAGCAAAAACACATTAGCCTGCCATTCGGACCAAAACTAATTTGTTTTAGTACTGTTGTTTCTATTCTTCTTCCTTTTTATGTTCCAGATAGTTATATAAAATCATCTCAAGATGAATTAATACTTTTAGGAGGTAGAGGACTGTTTACCCCAAAATGGTTGTAGGTCCACCGGGACCAAAAGCAAGGGAGATAATTCAGAAAGATGAAAGATTAATTTCTCCTTCGTATACTCGTTTATATCCCCTCATTATCGAGTCCGGCAAAGGATGTATAGTTAGAGACGTCGACGGGAATGAATATATCGATTTTAACTCCGGATTGGGGTGCTTAAATGTTGGGCATTGCCATCCAAGGGTTATTGAAGCCATAAAAAATCAATGTGACCGTTTTATTTGTTATTCCAACGCTTACTTTTACTACGATCAAGTTGTCTTGCTCGCTGAAAAGCTTTCGGAAATAGCTCCGGGAAATTTCGAAAAGAAATTTTTCTTCAGTAACAGCAGGTCAGAGGCTATTGAGGCTGCTATGAAGCTTGCTAAGTGGCATACTCGCAGGCAGCTTTTCATGAGCTTTATAAATGCTTTTCACGGTCAAACAGCAGGAGCTCTCTCTCTTACTGCTAACAAACCAGTTCAAAGACGCTATTTTTCACCTCTAATGCCCGGAGTTACCCACGTTCCATACCCTTATTGCTACCGTTGTCCTTTTAAGCAAACATATCCGGAGTGCCATTATTGGTGTGTAGATTTCATAGAGGAATTTGTGTTGCAGAAGCATTTTCCACCAGAAGATGTCGCCGCCATTGTTTTCGAACCTATACAGGGAGAAGGCGGATGTATTGTTCCACCGCCGGAGTACCTCCAAAAGCTAAAGAAGCTTGCTGAAAAGTATGGCATAATGCTCATTGTTGACGAAGCACAAACTAGCGTGGGTAGAACTGGAAAATGGTTCGCCATCGAGCATTGGAGTGTTGAACCAGACATCCTTTGTTGCGCTGAAGCTTTGGCGTCAGGCTTACCTTTAGGTGTAACAATCGCGAAGGCCAGAATCATGGACTGGAGTGTAGGCTCTGATGCCAGTACTTTAGGTGGAAATCCACTTTCCTGCGCTGCTGCTTTGGCTGTAATTGAAGTTATCAAAAATGAGAGACTGCTGGAGAACGCAACAAAGCAAGGCGCTTATATTGTAAAACGGTTCGAAGAGTTTAGTGATGAAAGCAACATAATAGGGGATGTTAGGGGGAAAGGCTTAATGATAGGTGTGGAGATTGTTGAAAATAAATATACCGCTAAACCCGCACCTGATAAAGTGGGTGAAATAATTACTCGTTTATGGAAGCGTGGCGTCGTAGTTGTTATCTGCGGGGTTTCCACAATAGGCATCGCGCCGCCTTTAAACATAACCAGGGATCTTGTGGATTCAGCGCTTGATATTATTATGGATGTTGTAAAAGAGGTTGAACATGAGAAGCGAATAGTCTAATCTTGTGGCTTCCTCTTACTTTCTTCCCTTAAAGGTTTCCTTTTTAGTTCTGTGCCACAAACTTCGCATGTCCTTAGATTGTAGTTTGCAGGATACTTCCTGCGGCAAGCAGGGCAATATCTAACCCATTTCAGAAAGGCGCGAATTCCAAAAGTTGCAAGGGATACATGCATAATTCCAAGATATCTCGCAACATTTTGTATTGAATAGTCATCTGTTGCTACAAGTGGTGTGAAACCTTCCGCTTTTAGCTGCAAAGCTAGCGCCAAAACTTGGAGATCTGCCTCCGAAAGAAAATACGCATCTCCTACCGTTACAGCTGATGTCTTGGCTTTCTCTAAAAATGAATCTTTAGGCATTTTTACTTTTAACTTTCCGCTTTCCAAAGCTGTTTTTAATCTAACCCAAGCCATGGAATTTTCCACTACTTCGTCCTCTACCCCTGGGACGGTATACTGCTCCTCACTAGTTGAAAGTGGATCATAGCCGGCTACAAAAGCTGATGTGTCTAAAATTATGATGCGCTTGCTCGTGTTGGTCGTTAAAGTCTTCCTCCAATTCCACTGAAAAACAACCTGCTTCTGAGGCGGTTGTAAAAGTTTTCCCTAAACCTTATGAACGAGGCTGAATGCCTAGAACGAGTGACAGTTATACTCGGAGTTCTGGACTCAACATTTTTTCTATAAACGCCATCCACAACCACCAACGCCTTTTTAGGTCTAAAAACTTCCACTGTAATTTTTGAATCCGCTGGAAAGACTACAGAGTGCAATACGCTTAGGGAGCATAAGGGTGTTAAAACGAAAGCGTCTATATGCGGATCTAGAACAGGGCCCCCTGCTGAGAGGGAATAGCCCGTCGAACCTGTTTGGGTAGCTATCATTAGCCCGTCTGCTTGGCACGTTAGTATTTGTTTATCATCTTTGTAAACTTTCGCGTAAAGCAGCTTAACTGGCTCACCTACACTTATTAAAACCTCGTTTAACGCATCTGGGATTTTTGCGTCATCGACGGTTACTGATAGTTTTGCGCATTTTTCTATTTGAAAGTCGCCTTTCAAGCATTTATCAACCGCTGCAAAAGCCTCTTTTGGTGAAATCTCTGTCAAAAAACCACGGACTCCCATGTTTACCGCTAATATTGGGGTTTCGGGATTTGGAATTGTGATACATGTTCTTAGGATTGTTCCATCACCGCCAATTGTTATTATGAGGTCTGTTTTCATATCCTCTAGCGGTGTGAAGTTTTCACTTTCCTTAATTTTTCCCTTTAATGTTTCTTCAATATAGACTTCGAGCCCTTTCTTTCTGATGTAGTCAGCTAACTCTTCAGCTAGTTTTAAAGCGTTTCTTTTGTCGAAACGTGCCACCAGACCAGCTCTTTTAAACACTTTTCTCCCTTCGATCTAACTGCGATTTAATCACCCCAAATTATATATGAGTGTTGTTTAAAATTGCTGTGGTGTAGAAAGCAAGCTTGGTGATGATATGAGCAAGCCCGTTGATGTAGGAAGTCTCCGTGAAGGCGGGTATATCATTGTTGATGGTGAACCCTGTCGAATTGTTGAGATTACCAAGTCTAAGCCTGGTAAGCACGGCTCAGCTAAAGCTAGGATAGTAGCTATAGGCATTTTTGATGGTGTTAAAAGAAGCATTGTCAAACCAGTTGATGCTACAGCTGATGTGCCAATTATTGAGAAGAGAAGCGGCCAAGTTTTCGCCGTTACACCATCAACTATTCAGATTATGGATTTAGAGACTTACGAGTATTTGGATGCACCATATCCTGAAGAAGAGGATATACGGTCAAAGCTTACACCAGGAGTTGAGATAGAGTACTGGAAGATATTGGGTAAGGTGAAAATTGTAAGAACTAAGTAAAGGTTTCCCAGCGTCATTAAATTTTTATCTATCCCGTTTACACAGTTTTATTCTGAGCCAATGATGTGAGAAGAGCCGTCGGATTCGCTATGAAGATCCCTTAGGAGAGCTGAGGCTTCATTCCATCGGGATTTCATACTCATGCTTTCGTGGCAGGCGGATTTCCAAAATTCCTTTCTTGAAGCGGATCTCCATTTTGTTCATGTGAACAGGGACGGGGATACGTGTTTGGCAATGGAGTCTGTGGAATTCGCCCTTATGGTGAGTTATACCAAACTCGTCAAAGCTTACTTTCCTCCTCATTTTAGCCGAAATCTCAAGGGTGTTACTGCTTATAGGTTTAACTTCTATGGTGTTTTCTTCTGTGTAAGGCAAGTCTACGGTGACAACTACTTCATTCCCAGTGACCACAATGTTACGTAGAGGTTCCATAGTGCATGCTTTACAGTCCCAGCTTGGCCTTTCCAATATATTTTCTCTCAAGTTTTCAATCCATGCTTCTAAGTTTTCAAAGTATTCATCCACTATGTCGAAAATTGAACGCCTTTTCCTCGTTATCATTTTTCGCGCCTCCTCACGAGACATACAATGGAATGTCGTACTCTTGGTTTTTCCTCATTTTTGTGAGTTCCTGCTGCGTCCTTTTCATCATATCCCTTGCTTTCAAACGGATTTCTTCGCCTTTTTCAAGGAGTTTTGATACATTTACTTTAATCCCTATAATGTTCGCCAGCTGCTCTAACGCCCTTGCCGCAGCTTCGGGATCTGGATAGTTGAAAAAGCATTGGGCAAGAAGAGTTAAGGCTGGAATCCCTAAAGTGGCGCAATATTGCAACATAATTGCTTGGGGACCAACCATATAACCTTCTCTCAAAATTTCTAAGCCCTTATCTTGAGCCATTTTCAGCATTTCTGGACTTGAGGCTGCAGCAAATACCTTTAATTCTTCAAGGTCTTGTCTTCCCTCGACTGGAATACCACTTAGTGACATCATCATTTTGACTCCTTTCTCTCTTCCCCAATCGATCAATGCATGCATTACAGGATATACTAAATCTTCACGCAAAGGAGATTCCGAAACAGCTAACAAGATTTGATCACCTCCAAAAACTCTTATAGTTGAGTGTGGAAGCCCTTCGTGAAGCACGATCACCGGCGGCAGAAGTTTTGAATCTAAATATGCAACCTCTGTTAAGTTTAGCTCGGTAATTAAATGTGAAGCAGCTATTACACCTACGAGTCCCACATCTGGAAATCCGAAAATCATAACAGCGCCTTCCGGAATCTTCTCTCTTTCAACAACTTTTATGTCACTTTCCAAAAATTATGCCTCCACCAGAATACTGGATGGTAAATTTAAAAACCTTACGGAAACTAGCATTTACAAGTTTACCTTCTTATTTCATCATAAAAACTTTCTACTTCGGCAAGAATTTTCTCCATTCTATAATGGGCTCTTAGCTCGTTTTTCCACTCATCTGGAAGTAGCCGTTTAAATCTTCCCGTGGCTCGCCTATCCATGATAATTATTATCCCCCTGTCCTCAGGACTGCGTAGGAGTCTCCCTGCTGATTGGGCCAAGGCGTTTAGGCACGGGATGTTATTTGCGTACTCCATTGCTTTGCGCCCGAATTTCTCTTTAAAGTACTTGTATAGAGTGCTCTGGAGTTCTGTTTTCTTTGGAAATGGAAGGCCGACGATAATAACCGCTGAAAGCATGCTTCGCCCTTCGACAGTCATGTCAACTCCCTCGCTTATTTTTCCCCTTGCCACCCCAAAAACTGCACAACGGCTATTTTCACTTAGAAACCTCAACACGTCCACGATCTTTGTTTTCCTTTCTTCAATAAGTATGGGTATAGGTATATCTTGCCTTACTGCCTCTGTGACGGTCTGCATTACCTCGTATGATGGAAAATAGACAGCGACTCTACCTTCAATTTTGTGAATTATCTGTTTTAAGTGTGTAGATATTCTTTTCCACTGAATTTCGTTGCGTTTTTCAAATTTGGTTGTTACAGCCTCGTCCACAATTATGAGTCTATTTTCTGGCGGAAAGGGGTTTGGAAGCTCCAGATCTTGGCAGCGGCACCTTTCTAGGCCTAAAATATCTATGTAATAGTCTCTATTCCACAGGGTTCCAGACATTAGAATGGCTGAACGGAGGTCATTAATTACACTTGCTGCTACAGCAGGGTCCAGGCATCTAATCCCAAGCTTCACCCGTTTTTTCTTACCTTTGTCAGCTTCTACTTTAACATATCTTACGTAACTTGGGCCTGTCAGGCTTATCCAGTCCAATAGAAAGTCTGCGCACCGAGAAAGGTAGGAAACAGGACTTTTGCCCATCTCGCTTCTTTTTCGGCGTATACTCTCCCCCTTATCTGCGAGCTCTTGAATAATTTCGGGTATCTTATCGTTGTATACCCCAAGTTTCTTGGCTAAGGCTTCAATTAGATCGTCTCCTTCAATTATGTGCTCAGTGTCCAGTCCATAATTCTTGTAGACTTTTTTCCCAAAATCTATAATAACATCATGTAAAGCCTCTAGAAAGTCAAAGTCGTCTATTTCAAAGGTTTTTATTTCTTTTAAAGCTCTTTTCACGGACCTTGATGAAAGCTCGTCTGAGAAGATGCCTGCCGCATAGTATGGTAAGCTGTGGGCCTCGTCAAATACACAATTAGCCTCTTTAATGTGTATACCTGCCTTGCCAAAAATTGAGCCTCTAATAGCTTTTACGAGAATATAATTGTAATTACCAACCACGATGTCAGCGTGTCGTGTTAAAATTTTTGTAACTTCGTATGGGCATAACCCTTTGTCACGGCATAATTCATAAACATCATCTGGCAAAACCGGTCCAATTTTATTAATTTTATTGATAACCATGTAAGCGCTCCAGCTTGGTTTTCTCAAATCATAAGTATTGTCAAAGTAGTCACATGTTGCACCAAATGTTCCGTTCCTCAGCCCCCTACAATAATAAAGGAAATCCCTATAACTCACATCCTTAAGTTTGGGGTCTTCAAAAGCATGGGGGCACATTTCTTTTTTGCTTTTGAAGATTGCAGCAGCAAACTTGATGTTACAATATTCCTTAATATTGTTAAGCTCTCGCGAGTAAATTTCAAGCTGGTTTCTTGTGCGCGTTAGAACTATAAGCCTTCCAAGTGAGGGGTTAAGCTTTCTAGCAGCAAAGAATGCTGTTAAAACCGAAATGGATTTCCCAGTTCCACACGGAGAAGATAGCAAACCAATTTTTCCGTCATTCATGGTTTTGTATGCGAATTTTATGGCGTCAAGCTGGAAAGGGCGAAATTCTGGGTACGGAAAGAACTCTTTTATAAGGCTCTTGAATTTATCTACCGTCTCCGTTTTTTCCCCTAACATGTTGCAAACAGATCTCTTGCTTAGAAGTGTCCCGCAGTTCTCGCAGAATCGACTTTTTACGTAATCGTCAAAAGAATAGGTTTTGCCACATCGCCGACAAACGTAGAACGCATCCATAAGTGACAAATCACACTTCATAATTAGTTTCCTAGTAAAAGAAGTTTACCCTTCGTTTAAATCCTCACTTAGGTTTAAGTGGATGTGGCATCATTACTATTTTTGGTGCGTTTGTTGACTAAAGAGTTTAGACCGAAAATTGTCGTAGATGTGCACGAAAGCATGGACATTAAGGACTATCTGAAAGAACTTGGCTGTGAAGTGATTGAGGAGGCATTGGCGCCCGCTGATTATGTTATTGCGGAAAACTACGCTATAGAACGTAAAACCCTATACGATTTTTTCCGTTCCGTTTTTGATGGAAGGCTTTTTGAACAGGTCGAAAGGATCTCAAAAACCTACGAGAACGCTTGCTTAATCGTCGAAGGCGATGTAGTTAGCGCCATGAAGGGGGTGCAGAACCCACAGGCTTTCTGGGGAGCCTTAGCTAAAGCTTTAGCTAACCACCGCATTTCAGTAGTTTTCACACCTAATGAGTCTCACACAGCCATGTTTTTAAAAGCTATGGCTAAAAAGCTTCAAGAAGAAGAGAAGAGAAAAATTGCTGTTAAACATAAGCCAAAAACATACACGTTGAAGCAGAGACAGCTGATCGCTGTGCAAAGTCTCCCGAAAATAGGTCCGGAAAGGGCTGAGGCGCTTCTGAGAAAATTTGGAAGTGTCCGACGTGTTTTCCAAGCATCAAAGACGGAGCTGCTCTCAGTTAAAGGGTTAGGTGAAAAAACAGTTCAGGAAATACTTGAACTGCTAGACACAAAATATCCAGGGCTGGAAGAGTAACTTTAAACGTATTTAAGACTGTAATCCGTCTTAAATCTGGAGAGATGGTCATGGCTTTAGAGCGTTTAGGCTTAGCGCTTCACGAGGCGTTGCGGAAGATTTTCAAGGCCACGGTTGTCGATGAGGCAACTGTTAAAGAACTTGTCCGTGATATTCAGCGTGCTTTGCTACAAGCAGATGTGAATGTTCAACTTGTTCTAGACATTTCAAAACGCATAGAGGAAAGAGCTCTAATGGAAAAAGTTCCTCCCGGCATTTCTCGCCGTGAGCACGTTATCAAAGTCGTTTATGAAGAGCTTACACGTTTTCTCGGTGAAAAACCTGTTCCATTAAAAGTGGAGCCCGGCAAAAGAAAGGTTCTCATGCTTGTTGGCATTCAGGGGTCTGGAAAGACAACAGCTGCGGCTAAGCTTGCAAGATACTTCCTGAAGAGAGGAATACGGCCGGCCCTAATATGCGCGGACACCTATCGACCAGGCGCCTTTGATCAACTTCAACAGTTGGCAAACAAAATAAACGTTCCCGTGTACGGTGACGTTAAATCCAAAGACCCGGTTAAAATAGTTCTTGAAGGTCTAAAAAAATTCAACGACAAAGAAATAGTGATAATTGACACGGCAGGCCGTCACAAGGAAGAGCAGGAGCTAATAAAGGAGATGAAGATGCTTGAAGAGAAAATAAAACCTGACGAGGTTATGCTTGTCATCGACGGAACCATAGGTCAACAAGCGCTGACTCAAGCTAAAGCTTTCAATGAAGCTACCCATCTGGGTTCCATATTTGTAACTAAGCTGGATGGTTCGGCGAGAGGTGGAGGCGCCTTGTCTGCCGTTGCTGCCACTGGAGCGCCTATAAAGTTCATAAGCACAGGTGAAAAAGTTGATGATATTGAACCCTTTGTTCCATCCCGTTTCGTTGGCAGACTTTTGGGCATGGGCGATTTGGAGACTCTAATCGAAAAGATTAGGGAAGCCGAAGTAAAGGTTCCTGAGAAAAAGGCTAAAGTCGTTTTAAGCGGCAAATTTACCCTGACGGACATGTATGAACAGTTTGAGGCTATGCGAAAGATGGGGCCATTCCAGAAAATTTTGAAAATGCTTCCTGGCATGTCATACAACGTGCCTGAAGATATGCTTGAAATGGCTGAAAGCCGTCTGGAAAAGTGGCGTGTCATAATCCAATCTATGACCCTTGAGGAGAGGGAGAACCCAAAGATTATTAATGCTTCGAGGCTTAAACGTGTGGCTAGAGGTTCTGGGACAAGCGAAAAAGAAGTGAAAGAGCTTCTAAAACAGTATGTCCTGATGCGTAAGATATTGAAAACTATTCGAAGGAAAAAGAAGCTTCCATTCTTTGGAAAGAGTTTATCTCTGGGCATGGGTTAAGGGAGCAGATCAAGGAGTTTCTATGAGCATTCTCGAACAAGCATTAGAAATGCTTGAAGCGTACCCCCTATGTGATCACTGTCTTGGCAGACAGTTCGCCATGTTATTACATGGCATGGAAAACAAGGAAAGGGGTGAGGTTGTGAAAAATGTTTTAGCGATGGATGCCTTGGCCTTGGTTCTTTCTGGCAGAGATGAAGGAATACGCATACTTAAGGTCCTTGCCACAAACGGATTCTTTGCGAAAGCTGGAGAGGCCCTCCTAAAAATGCGGAAGCGTGTTTCTAGGAAAAAATATCCCAAAGCCTGTTTTTTATGCGAAAACCGGTTTGAATTTATTGACGAGCTGGCTAAAAGCGCTGTTAAAAAACTCGCAGAGTTTGAGTTTCAGAACTTTTTGGTAGGTATAGAATTGCCCTTTGAGGTTGAGGAACGCGAAGACGAGTTTAGAGCCAGATTTGATGTAAAGTATGGCGAAAGCATAAGGCTTGAGTTTGGAAGACTGCTCGGTAGGAAAATTTCCCTTTATACAGGCAAAGCCTTAGAGTATGCAAAACCGGAAATCGTTGTCTTAGTCAACCCGATGACAGGCGAAATTCGGTTGCAGGTTAATCCGCTCTTCATCGCCGGACGTTATAGAAAGCTTGTTAGGAGCATACCCCAGTCAAAGTGGTTCTGCTCTAAATGCGGAGGAAAGGGTTGCGAAGAATGTAATTGGACTGGGAAAAAATACCCTGAATCGGTGGAGGAGTTGATCAGCAAACCCATCTTAGATGTAACAGCAGGCACTAAGGCGTCTTTCCATGCCTCAGGGAGGGAGGATGTTGATGTCCTTATGCTTGGGAAAGGCAGACCCTTTGCGATAGAAGTTTCTGAACCCAGAAAACGTTTCTTAGATCTTAAAAAGCTCGAGGAGGCTATAAACGCCAACGCAAAGGGCAAGGTTGAAGTTTCAGATCTCCGTTTTGTAGACAAAGATTTCGTTAGAAAGTTGAAAAAAGCAGAGTTCGCACAGAAAGAGTACCGTGCAATCGTGGAGTTTGAAAAAGAGATTTCTGATGGAGACCTTAAGCTTTTAGAGGAAAAACTTACGAACGCCATAATAGAACAGAGAACCCCGGTCCGTGTTCTGCACAGGAGGGCGGATTTGACACGAGAAAAGTACATATATAAGGTGAAAGTAAAGAGATTGTCGCCTAGGACGGTTGAAATGAGAATACTTTGTCAAGGAGGGCTCTATGTAAAAGAGCTGGTGACAGGTGATGATGGGAGAACGACTCCGAGTGTCTCGGAAATCCTTGGATGCAAAGCGAAGCCTATAAAACTTGATGTTTTAAACGTAATTATGGAGGACTAGTGGGGTATTAAAAATGAGGAAGTCAAAGGGATACCGTGCAAAAACCCGTCATTTACTTAGAAAGAAGCCCAGAGAACGGGGCAAAATAAAGCTAAGCAAGCTCCTTTACGAATACCAAAATGGAGATGAAGTGGTCATAAAAATTGATCCAAGTGTTCAGAAAGGTATGCCTCACAGGCGTTATCATGGCAAGGTAGGTACGGTTCTTTGCAGACGTGGTAAAAGCTACATAGTGAGCGTTACTCAAGGGGACGCAGTTAAAGAAATCGTAGTAAGGCCCGAGCATCTAGAACCATATAAAAGTGGTTAAATTGTTGGAGAAAACGGAAACTGAGAAATTTAAGGAAAAGAACCTGACAATTGCGCAGGTCAAGAAGATACTTGAGGAGCTAGGCGAAGAAAACCTTGACCAATTCCAGAAGCGTACATTAGACTATGCGTTTAAGTTTTCTAAAATTGACGCAGAAACCGCTGAAAAACTTGTTGAGCAACTCGTTAAAGAATTTGATGTAGATGAAATTGAAGCTGTACAAATTGTTAATTGTATGCCCGAAAGCGTGGAAGAACTTCGGGTTTTCCTTGGTGGCGGACGCAAAATATTTGATGCGTCAAAATTAGAAGCCATGGTTAAACTTCTAAATGAACATAAATTGAAATAGCCCTTCTCCCATTAATTGTTTTTAAAATAGTACAAAAAGGGCGATAGTATGGAGAAGCGATACGAAGAGTACGCTTACGTATTAGATTTTCTCCCCCACGGAAGACCCGGTGTTCGAATCGCGGGCAGGGCGGGGTATAGAGCCGGAGCCCTTGTTCAGCTTGTTGGGGAAGAGTTTTTCACGCTTTTAGAGGCTTTAGTAAAGGAAGGCGTCACTCTTAAACCATATGACCGCGTTTACGTTGGAAAGGATGCCCGCACCGAAATTACTTACATAGTGGGGCGGATAAGCTATGACGAGTTGACGGCTGCCGCCAAAATGGAGCTTCCAGCTGTAATTAGCCGCATTGTAATCAATCGTGAAAAATGGTTTGTAAACTTCTTTAATACAGCCCAAGCTATAACCCCAAGAATGCACGCTCTTGAACTAATTCCAGGAATAGGTAAAAAGTATATGTGGCAAGTTATTAATGAGCGTGAAAAGAAGCCTTTTGAAAGCTTTGAAGACTTACAAAGGCGCACTGAAGTGCCAAATCCTGTAAAGCTCATTACTAAAAGGATTTTAGAGGAGTTAGCTGGCGAAAGTAAATATCGCCTTTTCACAAGGTCACACTGAAACTGGCTGGTTAAAGCTTTTATGAGTATGCTGGAGGAGACGAAGAACATTCTCCGAAAGTATCGGATTTTTCCAAAAAAGCACTTTGGCCAACACTTCATGGTTTACGATTCAATTTTTAAACGGCTGGCTGAGTACGGTGCGCTAACTAGTGATGATATTGTATTGGATGTGGGTGCTGGTTTAGGTTTTCTAACCCGTTTTCTTGCTGGTCAATGTAGAAAGGTTTTGGCTGTTGAAATAGATCCTAAACTTGTAAAGGTTTTGCGGGAAAATCTAAAATTTTTACCGAACGTTGAAATCTTCGAAGGCGACGTGCTTAAATTATCCATTCCCCAGTTCAATAAAGTGGTTTCTATACCGCCATACAATATTTCTTCAGATCTCCTTTTGTGGCTTTCTGAAAGGGAGTTTACATGTGGGGTTTTAGTATTCCAACAAGAGTTTGCAGAACGCATCGTGGCACCTGTGGGTAGTGAGAACTATG
This sequence comes from Bathyarchaeia archaeon, assembly GCA_038865865.1. GTDB lineage: Archaea > Thermoproteota > Bathyarchaeia > Bathyarchaeales > Bathycorpusculaceae > JANXEP01. Next base: position 23,464 of record JAWBZV010000009.1, read on the forward strand.
GATGGTTGACCGTTTTGGCTTATCATCAACTCGAAATCGAGCTTTTGGACCAAGTGCCGAAATGGATGTTCTATCCTCAGCCAAAAGTTGACTCCGTGATCGTGCGTTTAAGGCCGAAGAGCTCACCGCCTTTTCCACTGAAAAGCAAGGCTTTATTTAGGCAGCTTGTGCAGACGCTTTTTACTAGGAGAAATAGAAAGGTTAGAAACGCCATCAAACCTTTCCTAGAAAAATATTCTAGAACCGTGAAAGGCGGCACTTGGCTTGTTGATTCTCTTCCATTTCATGATAGGCGAGTTAGAGATCTGGCGCCTGAAGACTTTGGTGAATTGTCCAATGTCCTTGGTTAGAAAGGTATTCTTTAAAGATTACGTATTTAATGTTTGGAGCAATGTTTACGAACCAGCAGAAGACTCCTTTCTGTTTGCTGAAAACCTCACATTGGAGAAAGACGAGGTGGTTCTTGACATGGGCACTGGATGCGGAATTTTGGGCATAGTTGCTGCACATAAAGCCTCAATAGTTATTGCTGTGGACATAAACCCCCATGCTGTGCGCTGTGCAAAAGAAAACGCAAGGTTGAATGGAGTTGCTGACAAAATATTTTTGGTGCAAGGGGATCTGTTCGCGCCAGTAAAGGTCGTAAAAATTTTTGACTTAATCCTTTTTAATGCTCCATATCTGCCAACAGACCTCTCCGAAGGCCAAAGCTGGATTGAAAGGGCGTGGGCCGGAGGAGTCAACGGGAGGACAGTTTTAGATCGCTTTTTGGATAATTTTTCCGCATACTTGAAAGATAATGGACGTGTCTTGCTAATGCAATCAACACTCGCAGACGTGGATAAGACTCTTAAAATATTAGCAGCTAAAGGCTTTAAAACACGGATCGTCGTGAAGCGTGACCTTCCCTTCTTCGAGACTATAATGCTTATCGAGGCAAAACATTAAAGTCAAGGATATTTATTAAGAATAGCGTCCTACCCAACGATGCCTTTCGATTGCTGATAAAAACATGTTAAAAAAGTATATAGCTTGACGTGTTTCTATTGCAGAAATGCAGGAAGTGTTAATAACATGTGCATAATTGGGAAAGACAAGCTGAAAGAGCTTATAGAGGAGTATAAGAGCATATACCCCTACGACTATAACCTGCTTGACGGGGATGGCTACATCTTAACAGTAAAGGATGAAACGACGCTGAATTATTTGGAGCATAAAAACCTAATATCCTACGAAATAGTTTTCACCCCTCCAAATTATGTCGCCCACCTGACGGCTAAAAGTAAATATGGACGGATGGGATTGTCTTTTCTAAATGCGGCCAAGGTCCATAGCGGTTTTGTCGGGAGACTCGCCTTGGAGGTTGTGAATTTAAGTAACGACCGTTGCCCGATAACAATTAAACGTGGAGATCCCTTCATGCATATAGAATTTATAACGCGGGATGGTACACCGTCGCCATACACTGGAGAGTACCAGTTCCAATATCTTACAGAAGAAGAAATACAAATGTATATTCCAATACTGAAGAAGGTCTTCCCCAACTACCAAGACCTTGCCAAGATTTGGTTTAGAAACAAGCCCAACTTTATAATTAAATAGTTTTATTGCTTGGTAATTTAACAAAGCGTTTAAATAAGGTGTTTACGCGATATAACGAGGGAGGTTCGATGCGGGCGCGCAATTACCGAGAAGTTAAAGGACAACCCTACACTAGGAAAGAGTTCGTTAAAGGTTTCCCTCAGCCTAAAATCACAAAGTTTACCATGGGAGACCCAAACGTTAAATTCGAATATGAAGCTAGGCTTATAGCTCTAGAAAGAGCTCAAATTCGACACAATGCTTTAGAGGCGGCACGAGTTGCCACAAACCGCCTTCTGATGGAAAAGCTTTCTAACAATTACTTCATGCAGGTTCACCCTTACCCTCATATTATTCTTAGAGAGAACAAGATGATTTTTGGGGCGCATGCCGACCGCCTTCAGGATGGGATGCGGAGAGCTTTTGGAAAGCCCATTGGAACGGCCGCACGAGTTGAACCTAACCAAACAATAATAACTGTAAGAGTTAACGCAGACGGTGTTGAAACAGCCAAGGAGGCCTTAAGGCGAGGAAGCGCAAAACTTCCGATACCCTGCAGGATAGTCGTTGAGAAGGCTCAGTTAGAGGAGGCAAAAACGGCGTGAAAAAAATGAAAGAAGATTTTGTGATCTGGTTTGAAGACCTTAGAAGAGATGACATCCCACTTGTTGGTGGTAAAAACGCCAACCTCGGCGAGATGATTAATGCCGGGATTCCTGTCCCCCCCGGGTTTGCTATAACAGCTTATGCCTACAAAAAATTTATCGAAGAAACGGGAATAGCTGAAAAAATTTACCAAAATATTGAAGAGACAGTTAAAGATCCCAATGACCCGAAGCAATATGAAGAAGCCTCAAAGAAAATTCGCGCATTAATAGAATCCACGCCTATGCCTAAAAACCTGGAAAAAGCCGTTAGGTTGGCATACAGGGAACTATGCAGAAAATTGGACATGGACGCAGTTCCCGTAGCTGTGAGGTCAAGTGCTACCGCGGAAGACCTGCCTGACGCATCATTTGCCGGGCAACAAGAAACGTACTTAAACGTCAGGGGCGAAGATGAAGTTATTGAGAAAACCGTGAAGTGTTGGTCCAGCCTTTTTACTACCCGCGCTATTTTTTACCGCGTTCAAAAAGGCTTCGCCCACGAGAAGGTGCTGATAAGTGTTGGGGTTCAGAAGATGGTTAACGCTAAGGCTGCTGGGGTCATGTTTAGCATAAACCCTGTAACTGGAGACCCGAACCAGATAGTTATTGAAGGCAGTTTTGGCTTGGGCGAGGCTGTTGTTTCAGGTGCAGTCACACCTGACCATTTTGTTGTAGATAAACGAAGCATGAAGATAATTGATAGACGTATTGCCGCCAAAAAGGTACAGTATACCCGCGATCCAAAAACGGGCAAGACCGCACATTTGGAAGTGCCTATTGAAAAACAGAACCAGCCATGCTTAAGCGATGAGGAAATTCTTCAACTGGCAGAGTTAGCTAAGAAAATAGAGGAACATTATGGAGTAGCCCAAGATATAGAGTGGGCTATCGACAGCGACCTAAAGTTTCCTGGCAATATTTTCATAGTACAAGCCAGGCCTGAAACGATTTGGAGTATAAAGCAGAGAGAGACTGAAAGGAGTGTTGAGGCAGGTTTGGCGGGGCCTGCCGGAGAGTTAAAGGTTGTTGTTAGAGGCATTGCCGCTGGAAAGAGGGATATAGGCGCAGGTGTAGCCAAAGTTGTTTTAAATCCTGGAGATGCAGCAAAAATAATGAGTAAAGGCGACATTTTAGTTGCTGAAATGACGAACCCAGACTACGTGCCTTTTATGAGGCTTGCAGGCGCAATTGTAACTGATAAAGGCGGCGTAACATGTCACGCTGCTATAGTAAGCCGAGAGCTCGGCATTCCATGCGTAGTAGGAACAGAAAATGCAACAAAGCTTATGATTACTGGTAAGGAGTATACTGTAGACGCTAGAAGCGGTGTTGTGTACGAGGGCATCATGAAAAAAGTGACTGAAGCGCAAACAGTTAAGCCTGCTGTCTCATCTGCGACGGTTGCAGGAGGTTTGTTCCAGTCAGTTCCAGTGACAGCCACAAAAATTTACATGAACTTGGGGGTTCCGGAGAAAATAGAGGACTACAAAGATTTGCCTTTTGAAGGGATAGGCCTGATGCGTATAGAGTTTATCTTAGCCAGCTATATAGGCGAGCACCCCCTCTACCTGTTGGAGACGGGACGTGGGCAAAAGTTCGTGGATAAGCTTGCTGAGGGAATAGCGACTGTTGCTAGGGCTATACAACCCCGTCCGGTTGTGGTGCGCTTCAGCGACTTTAAGACAAATGAATACCGAGAGTTGAAGGGCGGCGATAAATATGAAATTGTTGAAGCCAACCCCATGTTGGGCTGGAGGGGCTGTAGCCGCTATATAAGTCCATGGTATGAGAAGGCTTTCCGCCTTGAATGTAAAGCCATTAGAAAATGCCGAGAAGAATGGGGCTTGAAAAATGTTTGGGTTATGCTTCCAGTAGTTCGCACCTTATGGGAAGCTAGAAAATGTCTGGAAATAATGAAGGAGGAGGGCTTGGAAAGGACGAAGGACTTTAAGGTTTGGTTTATGGCTGAAACACCCTCCATAGCAATACTTGCAGATGAATTCTCAAAGCTATGCGACGGTTTCTCCATAGGCTCGAATGACATGACCCAAGGCATACTTATGATTGATAGGGATTCTGAGCGCCTAGGCCAGATGGGATACTTCGACGAAAGGGACCCCGCTGTAAAGCGGGTAATAGCTCACTTAATAAGGGTAGCTCATGAGAACGGATGTACTGTTTCCATCTGCGGGGAAGGCCCATCGAACCTCCCAGACTTTACGGAGTTTCTTGTACGGGCGGGGATAGACAGCATATCCGTAAACGCCGACGCGGTTGTAGCTACAAAGAGGCTTGTTGCAAGTATAGAACAGAAAATAATTCTTGAAAGACTTGCCGAGCAACGTGAAAGGGCTCTTGGGCGGCCTGTTAAAAAGCCTGTGGAAGACTGGGAATGGGTCCCTCGATGGGATGAAATACAAAGTTAAGGAAATCTACAAAATCTAACGCGCTTGTTTCATGTTTATTTCTGGGTGTTCGCCTTGAATATTTTCGACCTTGAAGAAGAAAGGGTTAAGCATGAGATAGCCAAGCTTGGTGCAAAGCGCGTATTAATTCAGCTTCCTCAAGGGCTAAAAAATGAGGGTTTAAGGATCGCTAAAGTTGTTGAAAAAGCTGGTGCCTTCCCAATAGTCTCCGCAGACCCTTGCTATGGTGCATGCGACCTAGCCATGGAAGAGGCTGAAATTCTGGGCGCTGACTTGATCATTCATTATGGGCATGCAAAACTTCTGAAATATGAAAAAGTGCCGACGGTTTACGTTGAGGCGAGGGCTACCGTGAGCGTTAACGAGGCTGTGGAGGGGGCTTTACGTCTAATTGAAAAGTGGAGTAGAATTGGATTGGCTACAACCGTCCAGCATGTTCAAGCCATGGACGAAGTTAAGGAGATACTGGTTCGCGCTGGCAAGACGGTTATGGTCGGCGACACTGGACGCCTAAATTATCCAGGGCAAGTTATAGGGTGCGATTACAGCAATGCTAAGTCCATAGCCAACGATGTTGAGGCTTTTCTTTTCGTGGGCGGGGGGCGTTTCCACGCCCTAGGCTTGGCAATTTCAACATTAAAGCCAACTATAGCTGTTGACCCTTATGAGAAAAGGGCTTACATAATCAACGAAGAGGCGCAGAAAATCCTGAAAAAACGGTGGGCGACAATTCAAGAGGCTGAAAAAGCAAAGACTTTCGCTGTTTTGGTGGGTCTAAAACCCGGCCAAAAACGCTTTGAAGAAGCATTGAAAATCAAGGAGAAACTTGAAAAAATTGGAAAGAACGCGTATGTTTTCGCTGTGAGGGATCTCACTCCCGAGGTTATCATGGATTTTCCAGCAGTTGAAGCTTATGTGAACACGGCATGCCCGAGGGTATCCCTCGACGACGCATCAAGGTTCCATAAGCCAACACTTACATTGAGCGAAGCTCGTGTAGTTGTTAGAGAGCTTTCTTGGGAGGAACTTTGTGAAAGGGGATGGTTCGGCGACTGAAGCCTGAGAATGCTGCCCTATGATTGTGAAAAAGGTTTATTGAGATGCTTTACAATTAGCTTAAACCATAACCATGAAATCAACGGTGTTGATAACTTGCAAGATCCAAGGCGTAACAGCGGTCGGTTCGTGCTACCAGGCGAACAGTTAGGCGTTATTGAAGAGTTCATTCCGGATTCAGGCACCTATGTGAAAGACGGAGTTATACACTCAAGGGTTATTGGGCGGGTGTTGATTGATTTAGTCAACAAGCGAGTTTCGGTTCTACCGTTGGTACAGGGAGCAAAAACCCCTAGCGTAGGCAGCTTAGTCGTTGGACAAGTTTATAGTGTTCAGCCTCAAATAGCCACGGTCAAAATTTTCAAAATTGGAAAGAAAACCCTTTCAGGCTTTTTCACGGGCTATCTCCACGTTTCTGACGTACAACTGAGGTTTGTCGATTCGATGTTTGACGCTTGTAAGCCTGGTGATATTTTAAGGGCAAAGGTTATAAGCGAAAAGAATAGGGTTTACCATCTGTCCACGAAGGATAGAAATTTAGGCGTCGTTTACGCTTTCTGTTCGGATTGTGGAGCTATGCTGGAGCAGAGGGGTCGAGGATTGCGATGTTTAAGATGTGGTAAAATTGAAAAGCGCAAGATCGCCATAGACTATGGGAGAGGGATATTTTGAGCAGCGGGGGTTAAAGATGAAAGTTAAGATTTTAAAGAAAAGCGAAAATGAACTAAAAATTGAGGTTGAAGGTATAGGGCATACCCTTTGTAACCTGCTACAGAAAAAGCTTTTGGAAGACGAGAGTGTAGAATTGGCTGGTTATGACATCCCCCATCCGCTCGCTTCAAACCCAATAATTTACGTGCGAACGAAAGGTAAGGAGACAGCTGAAGAAGCTCTGTTGAAGGCTATTGAAAGGCTTAGGGAGATGAATAAGGAGTTTGGGAAGGAGCTTCAAAAAGCCCTCAAAACGTGACTCTTTCCTTAATTGTTGAAAGTAGCTGGCTGAAACCTTCGATGGGGTCTTCAATTTTCCGAAGTATTGCCACGCATTCATCTAAGGATATGTTGCGGTTAAGCCAAGCATAAACGGTTAAGGCTTCCGCAGCGTCGGCTAACATGTGGCGTGAGGCTCTTGCAGGCATAAACTCCCTTAAACCAGCTTTTTTGAAGGCTTCTGCAAGCACGCTGCTTTTAACTCTCACTCCAAGAGGCTTTCCTCTGTTCTCGGATAAGGCTAGAGAGTAGACAAGATTTACGTATGCGTCGCCTAAGGACGCCAATTTGTGGTCTGTTAAGACGTCAGTTAAATTTTTGTAGACTTTTATAAATAGGATCTCCTTTCCCATGTCACTGCATCCTGTCTGATTTATATTTGGGTATCATCTTATTATGCATAATTGGTTTGGCGGTGTTGTTGAGGATGATTGAAGATAGGAGCGGTCTGCCCGTAAATTTTTCTGAGGAAGCTTTGCGAGAATATCTTTCTGACCTGTTTGGTTGCAGCGTCGAAATTTTTGGTGTTTGGAAGCTTGGAGAAGGAAAAACTAAGGACTTTAAGGATTTGAAGGGTTTTGGCTACGGCGTTCCCTACGTTATTGAGTTCCGTGTGAAAGATGAGGTTAAACGTGTAGTGCTAGAAACAGTGAAACCGGGAGGATTTGGCCACGAATTTCCCTCGGACAGAGCTCAAATACTTCTTTGGCAACATTCCGCTTTCAACAAGCTCCCTAGGCATGTGGCCTCTGTAGATGTTGGCGCCTTTACGGCTGATGGTAAAAGCTTAAAGTCCCTTGGGAAATGCGGCGAATTCTTCATTTTAACAGAATATGTTGATGGTAAACTTTACCATTTAGACCTTGATCGCATCAAAGAGACAGGCGAAGTTAGCGAGCTAGACGAAAAGCGTTGTCTGGCGTTGTCTGACTACCTAGTTAAAATCCATAGTTTAAAACTTGAGGCACCTGAGCTTTATGTAAGGCGAGCTAGGGAGCTTGTGGGGCATGGCGAGTGTATCATGGGTTTGTTGGACAGCTACCCGAGTAACTTGGATTTTATACAGGAACATGATTTAATTGAAATTGAAAGAAATTGTGTAGTTTGGCGTTGGCGCCTCAAACGGAAAACCCATAGACTTAGCCAGGTTCACGGGGACTTTCACCCATGGAACGTTATGTTCCATCAAGGTTTAGAGTTCACAGTACTTGATAGAAGCAGAGGTGAGTGGGGAGAGCCCGCAGACGACGTAGCGGCAATGACCATCAACTACATTTTCTACTCCCTGCAAAAGTACGGTGAACTGGCAGGGGTTTTCGAGAGGCTCTACCGACTTTTCTGGGAAAACTACTTGCAGAAGACTGGAGATTGGGAAATTCTTGAAGTAGTCCAACCATTCTACGCTTGGCGGGGCTTGGTTGTGGCTTCACCGATATGGTATCCTAATCTAAGCCCTGAAATTCGCGTAAAACTTTTAAACTTTGTTAAAAGTGTCTTGCAATACGAGAGGTTTGACTTAAATGCAGTAAATGAATATATACAAACCTTCTAGCTCACACGTTCGCGTTTCTCTGAATGCCGTTGATGAAGGATTTGAAAAATGCTTAAACAGATGGATTATTCCGAGGGAATCACCGAAGAAGTCTTGAAATGGTACAGAAATGAATCCTTAAATGGATGAGCGCATGAAAGGGATTTATGTCCTCCTAATGTCAGTTAGCAAAAACATAATTGTTGAAGTCGGCGCTTTGGGAAACATCTGTTTTGAGAAGGGCATATACACCTATGTGGGCTCAGCTCAAAGAAACCTTGACAGGCGCTTAAAGAGGCATTTTCAAGCGGGTAAGCGAAAGTTTTGGCACATAGACTATCTGGTTGCTAATGTTAATGTGTACATCTTAAAATCCTTCTATAAGGAAGCGGAAAAACCAGAGGAATGCATAGTCGCACAAAGGTTCAGCAAGGTAGGCTCAGCGGTCAAAAACTTCGGTTGCTCCGACTGCAGATGCAAAAGTCACCTTTTCAAGTTTGATGACCATCATATAGTTGAAGATTTATGTTTAAATATGGGTTTTCGTCCTTTTACATTGTCAAATCACCGTATTGAGAAACATCGAAAATTGTTTGAAAAGCAAATATATGATGCGTCATGATCTTTTAATTTTTGTTATTTAAGGTAAAGGTTTCTGTAAACCAGAAGAAGGCAACGATTAATAAAATCCGTGTTAAATAGAGTTTAAAGGCCAGCTGTATCGGGGCGTATTGTTAAATGTCTAAAATGAGGGAGGGTTGGTGTGTCTGGGTTACGGGCTTGCCTGGCAGCGGCAAATCCTCCGTTTCAAAAGCCCTAATAAGGCTTTTGAAGCAGGAGGGGATAAACGCGCAACTTTTGTCTTCCGACGCTTTGCGTAAGGTTATGACGCCTAAGCCGACCTACACTCTTGAGGAGCGTGACGTGGTTTACGCAACTCTAGTTTACGTCGCCCAACTTTTAACCAGCAATGGCGTTAACGTTGTGATTGATGCAACTGGCAACTTGCGGCGTTATAGGGAAAACGCTAGAAAACTCATTTCCCGGTTTATGGAGGCCTATCTGGAATGCTCTCTTGAAGTGTGCATGGAGCGTGAATCAAAACGGGTGGAAACTAGTCACGCGCCGAAACATATATACGCCAGAGCCCTAGAAGGAAAGGCTCCAACAGTGCCGGGAATAGGCCAACCCTACGAACCTCCAACAAACCCCGAAATAATCATAAACACTGAAAAGTACACGCCAGAACAAGCCGCCCAAAAAATTCTAGAGGCAATAATCCATAAATGGCTTGCAAGGACATAAAGGGATCATTTATCGGCGTTTCTAAATTGTAAATGTTGTTGCTGTGAATCCGGCCCAATTTCGATCTGAAAAGATGCCGTAACTTTAAAGACGATGGTAAGGTTTATAACTTAATGTTTTCATTCCTAGAAGACGCGAAGCGGAAAACCCATGGGTCACAGAAAACATCACGCTCCAAGACATGGTTCACTTGCATATTTGCCTAGGAAACGGGCTAAAAGAATAGTTGCAAGAATACGCTATTGGCCAGAGGTAGAGGCTGAGACACCTAGGCTTTTAGGTTTTATGGGTTACAAGGCAGGCATGACATATGCTATGGTTATAGAGAATAAGAAACGCTCTCCAAACTTTGGAAAAGAGGTAATCCGTCCAGTGACGGTTTTGGAAACTCCCCCTATGCTGGTCTGCGCCATAAGGGCATATACAAAAACGCCTTATGGGCTTAAAACCATGACTGAGGCGTGGATGGATAACCCGCCTAAGGAACTTGAAAGGGTTTTCACGATCCCTGAAAAATTCAACATGGAGGCTGGTCTAAAAAAGATAGAGCAAAACATTGAAAAAGTTTCAAAAATCCGTGTCATTGCGATAACGCAGCCAAAACAGACTAGCGTGTCCAAGAAAAAACCCGATGTGGCGGAAATCGAGATAGGGGGAGGGAATGTTCAGCAACAGTTTGAATATGCAAAAAGCCTGATTGGGAAAACTGTAAGCCCCGCTGAGGTTTTTCAAGAAGGTAATTATGTAGATGTTATAGGCGTAACTACAGGAAAAGGATTCCAGGGGCCGGTTAAACGCTGGGGTGTAAAAATCCTCCAGCATAAAGGTAGGAAAACAAAAAGGGGAGTGGCAACCCTAGGACCATGGAACCCCCACCGTGTGCTTTATACAGTCCCCAGGGCCGGCCAAATGGGCTTTCACCAGAGAACTGAGTATAATAAGCGAATACTTAAAATAGGTAAAGACGGGAAAGAAATAACCCCGAAAGGCGGGTTCATAGGGTATGGTGTGATCCGCGGCCACTACATGATCTTAGAAGGGAGTATACAAGGACCGGAAAAGCGTCTAGTTAAACTGCGCTACCCAGCCCGGCCGCCTAAAGCTCCAGAGGAGCCTCCTCAAATTACATACGTGTCCATTGAGCCTCCATAGATGGTGAAGGGTGAGACTTTTTGACTAAAACTGTGGATGTTTTCGACATTAACGGGAAACCTGTTGGGAAAATAAAACTACCGCCAATATTCGACACGCCAATAAGGCCAGACGTTATAAAGCGTGCAGTTTTGGCAATACAGTCAGCGAGACTTCAGCCCAAAGGCAGAGATCCTATGGCTGGGAAGAGGACGACTGCTGAGTCTAGAGGTGTGGGATTGGGTATCTCCAGAATTCCAAGGATTAAAGGGCCCATTGGAAGAGGCGCTTTCGCTCCCGGGACCGTTGGAGGAAGACTTGCTCACCCACCAGTCCCAGAAAAGAAAATTGTCAAAAAGATCCCTAGGAAAGAGAAACTTTTAGCCCTTCTTTCCGCAATAGCTGCCACAGCCTCAAAGGAGGCTGTTGTCTCCCGTGGGCATGATATTGAGGGCGTCCCCCAAATCCCTATGGTCGTGACCGATGAGATTGAAAGTTTGAAAAAGACAAAGGATGTTGAAGAGGCCTTGGTGAAGCTTGGAGTTTTGGCTGATCTTTATAGGGTGAGAGAAAGCATTAAAGTTAGGGCTGGGAAAGGCAAGCTTCGCGGAAGGAGAATTAAGCAAGCCGTCGGTCCATTAATTGTTGTGGCGGAGGACAAGGGCGTAGGAAAAGCGGCAAGGAACATACCGGGTGTGGATGTTGTACCTGTTTCAAGTTTAAACGCTGAAGTTCTCGCACCGGGCACTCATCCTGGAAGGTTGACCATTTGGACAACGGGTGCAATCGAAGCCCTAGGTAAGCTTAGCGGAGGAGGCGAGAAAGCCTGATGGACCCCTACGAAGTAATATTGTACCCTTTAATGACGGAATCTGCGAGCATGATGGTTGAAAAGGAAAACAAGCTGGTGTTTATGGTAAACCTTAAGGCTACAAAAAGGGATATAAAAAGGGCTGTTGAAGAACTTTACGAAGTTAAGGTTGAGAAAGTAAACATCGTTGTAACCCCGACCGGGGAGAAGAAGGCTTTTGTTAAACTTCGTCCAGATTATAAGGCGTCAGACGTGGCAATTAAACTTGGGATAATATAGAGTGGGTGAGTGTATTGGGAAAGAGGACACGCGTTCAGAGAAGGGGGCGTGGAGGTCCCACTTTTAGATCTGCAACCCATAAGAGGGTAGCCCCAGCATGTTACCCGCCAATGGCAGGCAATATTCTCGAAACCGTAACTAAGGGAGTAGTCGAAGAAATTCTCCACGATCCGGGTCGAGGAGCACCTTTGGCGCTTTTACGCTTCGAAAACGGTGAGGAATGCTATACAGTAGCCCCGGAAGGCGTGTATGTTGGGCAGCAAATCCAAATGGGTGGGAAATCAAATATTGAAATTGGAAATATCCTTCCTATAGGAAAGATCCCAGAAGGTACAATGGTTTGCAACATAGAGCTTAAGCCCGGGGACGGAGGGAAAATTGCAAAATCTTCGGGAGCATATGCTACAGTTGTCGCTCACACAGCCCAAGGGACTCTTATAAAGCTACCTTCCGGGAAAACTAGATACGTAAATGATTGTTGCCGCGCTACGATAGGCGTGGTTTCTGGAACTGGTAGAACCGAGAAACCTTTCCTCAAGGCAGGTGCAAAATTCTATCTCATGAGGGCTAGGGGACGTAAATACCCGAGAACCCGCGGAAGAGCCATGGTCGCAGCGGTGCATCCATACGGTAGCAGTAAGAGGAGCTCTAGAAAGGTCACAACTGTTTCCCGTAACGCTCCCCCAGGCCAGAAAATTGGGTTGATTGCCGCAAGGAGCACAGGTCGGAAAAAGAAGAAGGTTAAAGAGTAAGAATGCCGGAAAACTTATAATGTTTCGAATAGAAGTAAGCAAGGGTTAGAAATGCCTAGAGAGTTTACATATCGTGGGTATACGCTTGATCAACTGCAAGAAATGTCCATGGACGAGTTCATTAGTTTACTCCCTTCAAGGCAAAGAAGAAGCCTCCTTAGGGGTTTATCCCCAGAGCAAAGGACCCTTTTAGAGAATATACGAAAGGCGAAGAAGGCTGCGGAAAAGGGCGTTAACGTAACTATCAAAACTCATGTACGTGACATGATAATTCTGCCTGAAATGGTTGGGCTTAAAATTTTAGTTCACAACGGCAAGGAGTTCGTTGCAGTAGAGATTAAACCTGAAATGATTGGGCACTATCTCGGGGAGTTTGCAATAACTAACAAACCTGTCAAGCATGGGACTCCGGGCATAGGCGCCTCCCGTTCTTCAATGTATGTGCCATTAAAGTAGCCTATAAGGCCTCAGACGATCAGGCAGTATAGTCTACTCCGAAAGTTTTCTTTGCTGTCTCTTTATCGGTTGGAACCTGCGGTAATGGAATAGGAGGTGGCACATTTAAAGTTCTGGCCAAAATCACACTTTCCGCAAACACCACGTTAGAAATAGACTGAATCAGCATTGTGGGCGGGGGTTTCTTTTCCTTGTATTCCGCGTATATCTTGCTTATTTCATCTTTGTTACCAACAACATAGGCTTTCCCTTTTAGGCTCATTTGGGCTAATGAAGGATTGTAGTTAACTGTCAAGACAAAGGGTACTTCAAGCATTTCGTCAGATTTTTTATCAATCTCCACGATGTTAAGATTCGTGTTAATTTGAACAGAGGGGATAGGCTTAGAGATGTCCCAGAAGCGCTCCCCGTGAACATTCATTATTGAAACATTTACTCTAATCACTTTAACCATCGTAATTTGAGATGTGAAAATATTTAACCGTGTTTATAGCGTGTAAAACCGCAGTGCCCACAAGCGTATCTGTCACCGTGATCGGCCATGAAATAACCCGGTCCGCAGCGCTCACATGTGGGGCGTTGTCTGACAAGCCTATCTTTCTCAATTTTGTAAAGCGAAAAAACGCCTTTTTCCTCTTTTTTCTTTTTCTCCTTTTTTGCCTTTCCTTTAGGTGCTTCTTGCTCTTGAGACATTTTATTCTCCACCCTTCTTTTCCTGCTTTTCAGCTGGAATATTCCTTTTAACAATGTATTCCGGTTCAATAAGCTTTGCGTAATCAACAGAATCATAAACGTTTGCCATTCCCACAGCTGTTCGGGTTCCAGTTTTAGTTTCAATCTTTTTTATGAAAACTACATCAAGGTCTTTCTTTAATGCCCTTGCAACAGCGGCCCTAACTTCAGTCCTAGACGGGGTGCTGCCCGTTTGACTGTGGTCAACTTGGAAAATTACCTCTTTGCGTTTTAGCAGGGGGTTTTCTGTTTCCGATAATATTTTGATTTCCATGGCAAAGCACGATGGTTGTCTGGTATCTTCCATTTATTTAGCCCTTTCGCAGCTTTTCGATAGTTTTCAAGATTTCAGCTGCTTCGGCCTTATTTTCCTGAGTGGCTTTAACCACAACGATGCCCTCTTGGGGCTGACCATAAACTATGATAGAGTTTTCAGGAGCGTAAAAAACAGAAGCAATCGTTAAGAGGTCCTCCTCTCCTTCTATCACAATCTTGACCTTACAGTTTGCTTTGAATGCTTCTTTAACGGCGTCTAATGCTTCCTGAGTTATTGTTCCGGGAGGGTTCTTGGCAAACAATTCCTTATCTGCGGGGAATGAAAATGGCTTCACATTGGCCCGCATGACTTTGTTGTCCACGATCATTAAATTTGGTAATATTTCGTTTTCTACAAGATTTTTTGAAACGGCATCCCCGACGGAGATTATGATCGGAGGTTTTTCATGTTTTATAATTTCTCGAAGTTTGCTTGCTGTTTCGCTATAAGAGCCGCGGATCAGCGTTCCCCACGGTTTCCTCAACTGTTGCTGCAGTCTTTGTGGGAGTTCATGTGTGTTGCTCATTTCACCTGACCTTCAATGCATAGCGTCCTTTCTCGTTTATGTTCATGGCCTTTGCGATCATCGATTTTTCCGGATCAAATATTATTACCAGCCCGCTGAAGTCATCGCTTAAACTTGCTGTTTTGCATTTTGGACAAGTATTTCCGGAAGTTATTATGTGGCATACCGGGCAAGCTTTTTCGCTCACTGTTCAGCCTCCTTTTCTTTCTCTTCTTTCATAGTCCTTTCCTTTACCCTTTTTAGATCTTCTTCAATCCACTCCAGCTTGCCTAGGAAAGGCTGCCTTGCTGTCACCCCTATTTTTGCCGACCCGCCAGTTCTGCCAAGCGACACTGCGGTTATTCGAACACGTACCCTATCTCCGGTTGTTAATTTTCTGCCTGTTTCCTTGCCCATAAGCACCCCTTGTTTTTCGTCGTAGGATATAAAGTCGTCCATTAGCTGCGAAACGTGAAGAAGCGCGTCGATTGGTCCAATGCGTACGAAGGCTCCGAAGTCGGCGATTTCAACCACTTCCCCTTCAATAACCTCTTGGATTACAGGGTAAAATGTCAAAAGTGAAAAAGTTACTTTATGATATGTGGCTCCATCCCCTGGAATTATCTTACCAATTGGGCTTACATTCACGTTTGTTACCGCTATAACGTAGCCCAAAGTCTCATCTATTACACCTTCATACTTTGCTTTAACCTGTTGATATCCCACATTTTCCAGGGGTTTTCCAAAGGTTTCCGGAGGAATTCGAATGGTGTCCTCCATGGTTATAAGCTTAAACAATCTTATACCCTCCCGTCGATTTCTAGACGCGACTTTTGCCTCACATAAATAACCGGCACATTTATATCTCTTAACCTCTTCCTGAGCTTTTTGTCATTGGTGAAAACTGGACATTTCCATTCTCGTGCCATCTCAATAATGACGTCATCCGGAGAACCCTTTATGTTTGCTTCAATTAGCTTGCACCTTTCAGCCATTTTCAAAGCGTAGGCTGCTTCCCTTCGCGTTTTTGGTGAACCCCTCTCCAAAATTTTTTCAAGCTCCCCTTTGACAAGCGATAGTACAACGGGTTCATAGTTTCTGTTTAAAAGGTTTCTTAACTCTTCAAAAATATCGATTTTAAATTTAATGGGTACAAATAAAGCGTTTGAGTCGAGAATAACCATCAACTTCCTTTTTGAATTGGGTTTTTCAGGCATTTATTTTATCATTCCGTAGCCTATTAATCTCCATCGTCCTGCAATTTTGCGGCTTATAGCAACCCTTGAGCCAGTTAATGCGCAGACGGGTCTCGTAAGCTTTAGGTTTGCTTGTTCATTTTTGACAGAGACTACCCTCCCAACAGTTATTGCGGCTCCAACATGCAAAAGCAGATTTTCATCCTTACTTATATTCTCAACTTTTGTAAGTTCTTTTGTTCCCACAGCCCGCTCAAGGATGTGGGTTTCTAAGCTTAATTCATTTAAAACTGGCGGGAGCATTCCTTTCTTTCCTACAATATTTCCAGTTAATCCATCAGCTTTAGAAATGGATGGGTCCAGAAGGGTTCCTACGCCCACTAAGCCTCCGCAACGAGCTTCTTTAACATCTCGTCCCCCAGCTTTTAAGCTTACAATTTCGCTAAACAACGGCTCGTAAACTTTTTGTTCTTCCAAGCTTATTCCTGGGCGGATTTCTATTTCATCTTTTACCGCGAATTTTCCTTGCAAAATGGTTCCGCCAATGACTCCTCCTTCAAGTTTTTCAATGGGTGTGCCCGGCCTGTTTACATCAAATGATCTGATAACATACATTAATGGTGGTTTAGATTCGTCTCTTTGCGGAGTTGGGACAAAGTCTTCCATCGCCTGAATCAAAGCGTCTATGTTTATCCCTCGTTGGGCTGAAACTGGGATTATCGGGGCATTTTCAGCAATGGTCCCCTTGACAAAATTTTTAATTTCTTCATAGCTTTTCCTTGCTCTTTCCTCGCTTACGATATCTATCTTATTCTGTGCTATAATGATGTTTTTTATGCCGATAATTTCAGCCGCAACTAAATGTTCCCTTGTCTGAGGTTGGGGACAAGGCTCGTCGGCCGCTATTACAAGTATTGCCCCGTCCATTATGGCGGCTCCTGAAAGCATCGTGGCCATTAAAGCCTCGTGTCCAGGTGCATCAACAAAACTTACCGCTCTAATGAATGTGGTTTCAGAACCGCAGTGTGGGCAAACTGGTTTACGTGAATAGTTTTTGGGCGGCTCGCATTTTGGGCATTTATAAATGGGCATGTCGGCATATCCAAGCTTTATTGTTATGCCTCTTCGCAACTCTTCACTGTGTCTTGAAGCCCAAACCCCTGTTAGGGCCTGCACTAATGTTGTTTTTCCATGGTCCACGTGTCCAATTGTTCCAATGTTAACTTCGGGCTGTTTAGGGAGTTGAGTATCCTCGCTCATGACAGCATCGCCTTTATCTACCTAATAATTAACGTTCGAATTAAAGTTAATGTCACCGGCAATGATTTTTGTCGGTTTGAATGCCTTTTTCAAGACGCCTACTATGCGTTAAACTAGTCACGCTTTGGTGGACCGGGCGGGATTTGAACCCGCGACTTCCGCCGTGCGAGGGCGGCGTTCATACCAGCTGAACTACCGGCCCTTTGTCCTCTTTTGAAAAGGGCTTTACTGGGAATTTAGGATTTCGGGGATGGAAGCCCTTTTAAGGTTTGTTTTGGGAGTGAGTTTTTCAAGCTTTTTCAACTTTGAGTTTTTCGCCTTCGTTTACTTTTTCAAGAATTTTGGGGTCTTCAAGGATTTTGCCTATCACGTTTACTGGACTATAGGGTTTTATTATGTTTGGGGATGGGCTTGATAGGGTTGGTCCGAAGAAGAGGCATAATGCTGGGCCCTCAGGCCAGTAGGCTACGTCGCCGTATTCCACTATGTCTTTGGCCTTTTCTAAGCCTACTTTGAATGGCGCTGCGAAGTAAATTTCTTTGCCCCAAAATTCAGCTCTTGCCTCGAAGGGTAAAGCCTTCATTAGGGCTTCGGCGGTTTTCCGGTTTTCATTAAACCTTATCTCGCAGGTTATTGTTATTCCGGATTCAAAGGTTATCTTTATTTTCTCTTTTCGCTCCACACTTTCACCTTGATATCCTTAGAGTCACCGGCGCTCTCATAGGTTTTTCGCCTTGGTTTTTAGACGTGTTCTAATTCTTTTGTGTGGTACCCCCCCTCCCAGAATGGTAACAGTTTTGGTAATGTTTATTGGTAACAATTTCTGTTTATGTTAGGTCGCCGCATGTACACTTAATTTCGTGGAGTATGTCGAGGAGTTCTTTGAAGCCTTCTCCTGTTTTGGCTGAGACTAGGGGTATGCGTTGGGCTGGGACTATTTTTTCAAGCATTTCTGATAGGGGTAGGTAGATGTCGGCCAGTACCCCAGCCTTTTTTAGGATTTTCCTGTGGGAGGTAGGTTTCATTAAGTAGTGTTTGATCTTTTCAGCTTCCACCTTGCTGAGCATGTCGATCTTGTTAACCAAAGTGATCGTGTCTATTCCGAGCCTATACCTTACAGCCAGCGAGTACAAGTAGGCTGCTGGGAGATCCTTAAAGCCTATCGTTGCGTCGATGAGGAATAAGCCTACAAGCTCGTTAAATTTGCGTATCACCTTTGGCCCTGATGGGTGAAATGCGAAAACCTCCAGTTGGCCAGGCGTGTCTATGAGGTTAAAGTCAGCTTGAAACATGGGGATCTTAACCCTGCCTAGCTTTTCCATGGCCCTTAAAAGGGCGCCGTTTGGCCCCAACCCTTCCATGCGCATTATGGAATTAAGTGTGAATTTGCATCTAACGTCAAAATCGCACTCGTACGGTTGCGCCAAACAGCCGGGATCTAGATTCGTAAATCTGACAGTATAACCCTCAGCCTTCAAATATCTCCCAAACTCTGCTGTTAGGAGACTCTTACCGGATCCAGCTGTTCCCAAAATCATCACATTCATTGAAATCACCCCTTTATGGCGTTATCTGCAGCTCTGCGAAATAATTTAGAGTGGACCGGGCGGGATTTGAACCCGCGACCTCCCGAGTGCAAGTCGGGCGTTCATACCAGCTGAACTACCGGCCCGTTTTCTGACCTTTCATTTAACCAAAGTTTTGCTTGGAATTTAGGGTTTTCGGAGTAATGAGGCAAAATGAAAGCCTATCCGTTGATGGCGGTGTTTGTGAATAAACAATTTATAAGTCTATAATAGGCGGCCCATTTTATGCTTTAAGCCTTTTTCTTTTCGGCTTTTTCAACAATTTTCATGTTAATTTGAACTATGTCCTCTGTTATGGTGTTTCCGCGAACTTTTTTCCTCCTCCTTTCCCCTTCCCTTTCTGGATTAAATCCAACACCACCACTTAACACGACACTTCTTCTTACGCCACCATGCACGTTTGGCCTCATCGGGAACCCGTCTTTGTCGGAGCCCCCTGTTATTTGTGCCTTATAACCTTGTAAACCTAAAATTGTCCCGTCAATTATGTCGCCTATTTTCTTGCCGATCAAGGATGCGGCCTGAGCGCCCTCCAGCTCAACAGTTTTTGATGTTCCATCGTCCGGGTCTGACACTATTATTTTGAATTTAGCCATCAGTTTTACTCTCCAGTGTGGAATGAAAAGTCTTACATCTAACTTTTAAGGGTTATGAAAGCCCTTGCATAAAAATTCGATTTTTCCACGAAATTTTATGTGGGATTAAACGTTTGGTTTGATGTGTAGAATAAGCTTTGCTTATGCATTACTTTCTCACTGAGCGCGCTGCCTATTCCACGTGAACTCTGTAGACGTCTATGTCTTCCCGCATTTCAGGCGTTAGTTCCAGGAACTCTCTCACGGATCGTTCAATATCTTTGGATTGAGTTACATATCTTCCGACGACAATTATGTCGGCGCCCATCTTCAAGGCTTCCCCCGCCGTTTCCGGAATTATTCCGCCAGCTACGGCGACCAGGAACTTCTTGTCCTTAAATGTTTGTTTAAGTTGCTGAATAAGTTCCAGACCAATGGTTTTGCCCGTTTCTTGATCTATTCCTCTATGAATTATGACTACGTCTGGAAAATCCTTTAAGGTTTTAAGTTTCCTAATCGGGTCTTCGACATTCAGCATATCTACTGCAGCATATATCCCTAACCTCCTTGCTTCGTAAATAAAAGCGTCAAGTGTTTCTGTTGGTGCTAACCCGGCGGCTATAACGCCATCGGCTGTCTCTTCATAAGCGATGTCTACTTCAACTTTCCCTACATCTAATGTCTTTAAGTCCGCCATGAAGAATATGTCCTTCGCAATCTCCCTTAATTCGCTTATAACCTTTGTTCCGTAACGTTTTATGAGCGGTGTGCCAGCTTCCAGTATTATCCTATCACTTCTTGGGATCTGTGCTATAATCTTTTTAGTTCTTTCTAAATCAGGTATATCCAGTGATATTTGCAGGTATGGCGGTCTCCATAATCGGGGCACCCTGTAACCCATTACTGGATGTTTTGCCCTATCCTTATCGTAGAAGACTTTTTCGAGGGACGGATATTTCGCCATGGCCCTTTTTAGGGCTAACTTTGTTGCTCCATAATTGTAATGGTATATCTTGCGGTAGTCTTTTGCCTCTGGATGTAGAAAGACGCTGCAGATTATGACCCAGTCATCAACTTTATCTTTCGGAATTATTCCCTCTTCAACAGCGTCTGCGACAGCTTTGGCGACGGCAGCTTGCGCTGGACCAAAAATTTTGTTGGCGTCATCCATATTCCTGACAGTAACTTTCGGCACGAGCAGTGTGTGCGGCTTAGGCGGAAGATTAGGCCTTATCACGGCTAAGAGTGGCGTGTGCCCTGCAGAAAGGTGGGTTAAACCATTAGCGAAAGCCTCTCCTACGGGTCCGTCTTTGTCGCCCATTAAGAGGTCTACGTGGGCAGCTTCATTTCCTTCTCCGACGAATGCTTCCCCAATTAAGTATGTATACCCCTTAGAAAGCTTTACAGTCTCCGACAGTTTTGCGGCGGAGAAGCTTTCAGCAATTTCCTTGAAATCGACATTAAACTCTTTAAGCCACGAATAAAGGGTGTCTCTATGCACACCCAATATTTTTGCCGTGCCGGAAATCGTTGGCTTGGCCCATCTACCCGACAAAATGCCGCGCGCTTCAGCCTCTCTCCTTGCGGCATCCGACAGCATTTCAATGAACTCTTCCCTAGACTCGGGTTTCTTGATATCTTTTTTCGACATTTTAATCGCAACCAAGTTGTCTTTTTTATCAGAAGATCTATATAAACCTGTCGGATTTATAAGTAAACAACAAACAATGGCGACAAAGCATGTTTAAAATGAATGTTCAATATACGCTATCACCACATATATAACCCGACATTTTTCAGAATGATTTGTCATATGCATTCACCATACAAGGAAGGTTTATTTTAAAATCTTGAAATTTGTTCTTGATAAATTAGGTTCATTTCCCCATAAAACTGTGGCCGACAAACTGCCGTAAGCCCGCGTCCAGTGCTTTGCAGCGATCGCTGTTGCTCACGCCGAAGTCTATCCTCCGCTTAATGCGATTATGGCTTTGCCTTCGCCAACTTCAGCTTTAACCTCCTCAAAGAGAAGGTTGCTGAGCATTTGCATGGTCTCTTTTGTATGCACTGCTTCTGGATGCTACTGCAACGGGGCAATTTTTCGCTTGAACGTTTCTGATTTCTCGAGTAAACGTCATTCTCTCTTACGCGTTTCTCTATCAGATGGCAATATGGCCACCGAAGTCTAACACAACAAGCATAGCACTTCAATTTTTCAAATGTTGTGCAGTCTTCAGCTGCACGGCTGTTTATCTTTAACAGAGATTCCCGTTTGAAAGGCTTTTTTAATGAGTACTAAAGAATGGTGTTAAGCAGATTAGGATGTGTTTTGAGGCGGATGGAAAATAGATATTAGAGTTTCTGTATGCACGACATTTGGGTGTTGTTCTATCATTTCATAAATTATTTTCTTGAGTTCTTCGAGACTTTCAGCTTCGATAACAATTACGGCGTCAAACCTTCCCAAAACCGAATTAGCCATTTTAACACCCTTTATCCGCCTAGACCGCACAATCTCTTCGGATGTGCCGGGCTTCATGGTGACCATAACAAAAGCCCTTAAAACTTTCTTGCGTAGATCCTTCTTTGAAGACACTACACATTACTCCTTTTAGGCAGTCAACTTGATAAGGCCAGTGAGGTTTCCGTGTGGATTATGTTTGGGTCTTTTTCAATGACCTTGTACACTATTTCGTTTATATCTTCAAGCCTAGGTGTCTCTATGATTACTATGGCGTCAAATCTCCCATATATTGAGTCGGCTTGAACAACTTCTTTAACGTTGTTTTTTATTCGTTTGACAACTTCCTCTGAAGTCCCCGGCTTCGTTTTTATAAATATGTAAGCCCTCATTTTGCTTTATCCCCCTCTATAATTCTAATAGTCTAAATATTTCATAATTTCCCAGGGTGTTACATAGAGGCAGTACTGGTTCCAGTCGTTCATTTTGTATTCTATAAATGCATCGAATATATGACTTCCTAAGGTTTGATGGATCACTTCGTCGCTTTTCATTTCTTCCAATGCATCTCTTAGTGTTGTTGGCAGTTCTTTTATTCCAAGAGCTCTCCGCCTTTCTACAGGCATCTTATATACATCTTCGTCAACAGGATCGCCTGGTTCAATTTTCTTTTTGATTCCATCGAGCCCTGCGGCCAATAGGCATGCGAAAGCCAGATATGGGTTACATGATGGGTCAACGCCACGGTATTCCACTCTCTTTTGATGTGCAAACTCTGGTCCCTTATAATAGACTGGGATGCGCACAAGGGCTGATCTATTGCGGCGGGACCACATTATATAGATTGGTGCTTCAAAACCTGGAACCAGACGCTTGTAAGAGTTAACTGTTGGGCAACATACGGCACTCAGGGCCCTAGCATGTTC
>JAWBZV010000010.1:0-44897 GCA_038865865.1 Bathyarchaeia archaeon
GCTGGAAAAAATAAGAGAAAACCTCGAAAGGCTAAATGAGAAAATGGAAGTGATAATAGAACTGCAGAAACAGGGGAGAAAAGAGCAGATAACGATACCGTCTGAGGCTCCTTTAGATGTTATGACCTTGCTTTCCATGCCCGACCACTTAAGGAAGACTGCTATGACTGTTTGCAGGCTTGGACGAGCGACAGCGGAGGAAGTTGCCCAGCAAACCCGCAGGGCGAGGGCTGTGGAAAGCGCCTATCTAAATCAGCTTGTTATTATGGGGTATTTGAAGAAGGAGAGGAAGGGGAGGAAGGCCTACTTCTACGTAGAAAAGTAGGACTGGTGATGGCATGGGAAAAATAGTGGCTGTGCATTCGTACAAAGGCGGCACTGGGAAAACGCTTCTTTCAACAAACTTGGCAGTTACCCTTGCCAAGCATGACAAAAAGGTCTGCCTTATGGACTTGGATTTCCGAGCCCCAAGCCTCTCCACTCTGTTCAATATAGAGAAGGCGGAATTTTGGTTAAATGATTATCTTAATGGAGTATGCGACATAAACAAGACCATGGTAGACCTAAGTGATAGAATAGCTAGTCCAGGAAAATTTTTTGTCTGCTTGGCTAATCCTTCGGTAGAAGCCATTAGAGATATGTCCTCAAAGGATAGGAAATGGGAGATGCGCGCTCTCGCCAAGCTTCTTTCCCTACGGAACTTGTTATTGAACGATAAAGGTTTTGACTATCTTATTTTTGACACAAGTCCAGGGCTACAATACTCCTCAATAAATGCCATAGTTACGGCCGACATAGTTATCGTTGCTACAACTATGGATAGCTCCGATGTTGCAGGAACAAAAAGAATGTTGCGAGAACTCTATGACCTTTTCGAGAAGAAAACAGAAATAGCCTTAAACAAAGTTCTATGCGACAGTTCGCTGAAATATCAAAAAGAAAAATTTCAGAAAATGGCCAAAGAGATTTATGGGGTGCCTCTTTTGGGGGTTATACCTTGCTTCTGCGACATTTCTACAGCTGAGGAGAAAGTGATGTTTGTTCATCAAAAGTTTGACCACCCCTTCGCGAAAATTTTGGAGGAGATGGCTGCAAAAATCGATAGGCTTTGAAGTGTTAATTGAGGTAATTCTATATTTCAGACTGCTTTGCAAAACTATGTTGAACAACAGATTTATACGTCAACCTGCTAATACGCATTAAAACACAGGACGACACTCCATTGGGCAATTCAGCAATTATCCTGGCGGGAGGCCTTTCGACAAGGTTTGGACAGGATAAGGGATTGATTCCCTTAGCTAATAAGCCTCTGATAAGATATGTTTTGGAGGCTGCTGGCCAAATAGTTGACGAAATAGTAGTGGTTGTAAATTCGAAAACTCAAGCTGAAAAGTTTTCTAAAATTTTGCTTTCAGACGCTAAGATCCTTGTCGACCTTTTTGATGATCGTGGGCCTCTTGTGGGCGCCTTGACGGGTTTCAGGGGGGTTAGTGGAGAGTATGCCCTTTTGCTTCCATGTGATACTCCATTGGTTTCCAAGGAAGTTCTTCAATTTCTCCTTGACTTATGTATAAATAGGAACGCAGTTATCCCCCGCTGGCCTAACGGTTACATAGAACCTTTGCAAGCGTCTTACCGTGTAAAACCAGCTCTGGAAGCTGCTGAAAAAACCTTAGCTGAGGGGAAACGTGACATGCGTTCCATGATTGAAAGGCTTGGGGGTGTGCGCTATGTTTCCACGCTTGTGCTGCAGCAATTTGACAAAGAGCTTAACTTTTTTGCCAACGTCAACACGCCTCTAGATTTAAAAAGGGTGGAGCAGATTTTAAGGCGTATGAACGTCAAACTATAAGTTTAGCATTTTCGCTTTTCAGATAACAAGCTTCAGCACACCCAAAATAATAGCGATCCCTAGAAAGTTTAGCATCCAAGAGATTATTACAAACGCTCTGTCATCCATTCTGAAAGAAGCTAGCATCGCAATGCCCAATTCATCTGGAAGTGGTGAAGCTATTATGATACTCGCGATGGCGGGTATAATTATAACTTTTCCGAGTTTAGATTGCTGGAGCGCATCATAGACTTTTCGCAATCCACCTACAATGTCGCGCTTAAGTTCATCCCTCATGAAAGCTTCAATTTCAAAGACAAGTTTGTCTTTTATAAACCTAAAAATTACATAGTCAGCAATCAGGCTTCCAGAAGCCGCAATTAATGCAAACGCTATGGAATTTTCGTCCAACAAATTGAAAAACAGAAGGGACACCGGCGCTGTAACGGTGTAGGAGTAAAAAACGCCGCCCAAGAAAGCGATTACTCCCAGATTGTTTAGGAAGCTTAAAAGAGTGAGGAGCTTTGAATTCAAAGAAGTAACCAAGAAGGTCAAGGTTGTTAATGCAAAAATGCTCTTATATTTCTTAACCTTTTCCACGGCCTTCTTCCCCTCTGAAGGCTGGCAGTTGAGAAATAAATATTAAGTCTTAATAAACGTTATCGTTCGCTTGAACTACATGACTACAGTGAAAAGCAGAAGATGTTAAGACATTTTATTTGCAGGTTTTTGCGTATTCTCTTGTTTTTGAGAGTAATTCCTCTATGTCGGTTTCGTTGTGGGCGGCGCTTATGGTGCCAAAATGGGTTGGTAGGAAGAAGACGCCTCCTGCGATTAAATTCAGGTGATATTCCATGAGCTTTTTTCTGTCGGTATTTTCAAAGACGTCTCGGGCGTTTTTCAAATTCTTTTTTGTAAAGTGCGTGTTAAAGAGGGAGCCTAGTCCTGTTACCTTCACGCTTATGTTCGAAGCTTCAAATATTTTTGTTATTTCTTCCCTAACTTCTTCGCCAACCCTGTTTAATCTAGATATGATGTGCCCGTTTTCGAGGAGTTTAAGCGTTGCCAAGCCAGCGGCCATTGTTATCGGGTTTGCGCAAAAAGTCCCTCCGTGAAAAGAGAATTTTGGTCTTTCATATATGAGTGTATCTACTCTTTCCATGATTTTTCGCTTCCCGCAAAAGGCGCCTACCGGGAAGCCTCCGCCTAAAATTTTTCCTAAAACTGTTAGGTCAGGTAAAACGCCATAATACTGTTGTCCTCCACCTGGAGCAAGTCTAAAGCCCGTGATAACTTCATCAAAAATTAGGAGAATCCCCCTCTCATCACAAATTTCCCTAAGCCCTTTTAGAAACTCCTTCTCGGCTGGGATGCATCCGCCAGAGCCGAGAATAGGTTCAACTAGTATCGCTGCAAAGGAGTCGTCTTTTATTTTCTCATATACTCCCTCGAGGTCATTAAATGGGGCTAAAACAGTGTCTTTTAGGGCGCCTTCCGTTAACCCCGCCGACTCAGGAATATCAAAGGGATACTTTACTCCTTTGTGAAGTGCGTCGTAGCCTCCATGCCATCCGCCTTCAAATTTAATGATTTTACTTCTGCCAGTGTAAGCCCTTGCAAGTCGCACCGCATACATGTTCGCCTCTGTACCAGAGTTTGTGAACCGGACAAGCTCTGCGCTTGGAACCATCTTCACAACCTGCTCTGCCAATTCAACCTCAAGCTCGTGGGCTGTGCCAAAATGAACGCCCCTGCTCATTTGCTTTTTAACAGCTTCAATAACTGCAGTCGGGTTATGACCTAAAATATGGGCCCCATGGCCCATCCAAAAATCCACATAAACATTTCCGTCAACATCATAAATCCTGCTTCCCTCCGCCCTAGTCGCATAAAAGGGATACGGTTCAAAATAGCGGATCCCATATGAGACTCCAGCTGGAAGAAAGTTTTTAGCCCTTTCATACAAAGCCTTTGATTTTCGTGTCCTTCCTTCATATTTTTCGAACATTTTGAACCTCTTTGAAATCGTCCCTTCAAAGTTATTTATTTTATGCTTTCTATCAGCTGGGCAAGATTTTTAAGGAAGAAAACCTGAATCGAAAATTTTAGACATAATTTCAATAATTTATGCATTTTAAAGAATGTAAATTGTAAAGAAAATTATAATTGTCAATTAATGAACCAGAAAATTTTCATTAATTTCGATAAAAGAGTCAAAAATAAAACTCGAATATTGTTTTATTGAAAATTTTTATTTAAAAAACAAAGTTGCTTCAGTTATCAGTCTTTTGAGTGCAAGGGTTAAGGAGGACCATAGTCCCCAGTAAGGGGGAGTTTTATTTGAAAGAATTGAGATGTGGGAAGCGAAGAACCTAATAGGAGCTGAAAATTTCAGCCGATAAGTTCTACACTTGTCCCTAGGGCTTGGCCAGGTAACCCCTTTCTGAATCTTACGCGAACCAGTCCTTTCCTACCGTGTAAGTCTACAATTTTTCCGATTATTTTGTCCTTATTTTGTTTCCAGGCTACTTTGCGTCCGATGAGCCGGCTGGCTTCAGAGGCGGATTTGATATGGTGGAAATGGATTATGCATTCTCTGGGCCTCTGGGTTTTAGGCCCAATTCTATAATTCATTATTGTTCCGCGAATAGGTTCCATTAGCCTTTCACCTACGCAAATCTGAAAATCATAGAAGGATATTTTATTTGTTTCGGAGCGGCTCTACCTATAATTTGAAGTTTCCCCTATCCCTTTTTAAAATTCTGACCTTTTCGGGAAGCCCTTCTTCCCGATCTTTCCATTTTAACTCTTTGAAAATCCATTTTTTCCCAAGGTGAGCTGCGACCACCGCATGTTTGAACTGTTTTTCTATGGGGATGAGCTCGTCGAGGAATCTGAAGAGTTTTTCAATTTGTTGTTTTGGGAAATAGGCGTAGTAGCTGGCGTTTTTTACTTCAAAGGCGTAGACGTGCTCATCTTTTCTGGCTATGATGTCTGGCAACGGGTTGAGGCTTGGGTTGCTTACTGGGATTCGAACAGCGTTATATCCGTTCTTCTGCAAAAGTTTTACGAGGACATTTTCGCTGTAGAATCCCCTTTTACGCCATTTTCTGATGGCGGCCTTATCGATTTCCCTACCCATAATAACACTTCAATTTTGATTAAAATAAGAAGGGTTAAAGATTTTCTATTTTAGAATACGGGTTTTTACGTGATTCTGCATGCACAGTTAATTCTGGCTTTTCCACTAAACACTCTTTTAGATAATCGTCTAAGGTGGCTGCTGGCACAACCTTAATCTTGTAGTCTCTCACATCAATGGAGTGTTCAAAGTTCTTTTGTGGGATTACAACTTTCTTAAAGCCCCAAGCCTCTGCCGCCTTAATTTTTTCGTAGACTCCTCCGACAGCTGTAACAAGGATTTTGTCGCCTACCCCAAGGTTTATTTCGCCTGTAACTGCAACATCCTGTCTGATTGGTTTACCTTCAATAAGGGAGCAAAGCAATATCGCCATGGTTACACCTGCTGAAGGCCCATCCACACCGTAGGACTGGGCGAAATCTATGTGGGTTAAATAGTCCTGGGCTATGTCCACCCCGTATTTCTGAAGTATGACGCTTCTTACTTTTGCTATGCTGTCAGCTATGAAACTTTGACCCTTAGCCACCCCGGTGACTTTGTAGTAGCCTTTAATTGGGTAATTTCTCGGCATCTCAGATCTCTTAACCATGTGGGCTTTTACGCATAAAACGCTGCCTGTCATTTCTCCGCTGTATGGATCTTTAACCACCGCCAGTCCGTAGATTTGTCCAAGCTTTACCCCTTCAGGCTTTATTTCCAGCAGTTTGCCCCTTTCACTAATTTCATGTTCAAGTATTTGTCTCTGAATTGTTTTGCAATGGTGTTCTATAGCCTCGCGAACGTGCCTTCTTTCAACAACCTTGCATCCCTCGTTCATGGCGAGGGTTGCCGCCGTCTTAATAATGGAGATCAGAGGCCTAAACCTTGTTGTTAATGCATCTTTTTTGTTGCTTCGCCTTCTACCTTCTTCAACTATTTCTTCACATGCCTCTCTGCTGAAGGGTATAAGTTTGAAACGTTTAATTTCCTGAGCTATGAACTGAACATATTTGCGCCTATTTTCCACTGTGTTGGGCATGTCATTATTCATTCTCACAACTTTGCCATAACCGTAAATTCTGTCCATCAAAGCCGGATGAATCTGGTTTATGCTGTCAAAGTTTCCTGCGCCCACCAGGAAAGTTACTGCTGGAACTGGTTCTGTTGAAACAGCCATGGCTGCCGTGTCTCCTCCATGCCATCTGCTCCTAAGGGTTATAGGCAACTGTCCCTCTTCAAGTACGGTTAAAAGGGTTATGGCATCCTCCGGGTCAAGGTTCTTAATTTCGTCGATGAACAATATGCCCATAGATGCCCTGTGGACATCGCCCGCCGTAACTCTCTGATGCTCAGGGGTTCCCAAGCCGCCTGTTTGATAGGGATCCCAAGCTATGGAGCCAAACAATTGTGCGCTTCTATGACCTGTAGCGTCGATGAAAGGGGCACGTCCGGAGCTGTTGTCCACTAGTAGTTTTGGGACGTCGCTTTGTTGGGCCCCGCCGATCCCCCTTAAAACCACTGAGCCGCTGAACCTGGAAAACCACCATATGAAGACTCCGAAGAAGATTAGGCTTCCACCGGGAATGAAAGTTAAAGGCACAATCTCCACAAACTTTTTTATTAAATATTCCTGGAAATTGTTTCCGTAGATCTCTTGAATCGGCTCGCCTATAAATAGGGAATTCTCGTTCCATGTTCGCCATGCTTGATACATGAAGTAAAAGCCTACAGACATTAAGAGCAAGCCCATTAGCAACAGGAATATTTGTAAAACTTTCAAGCCAACCTTGGTTACAAATTTTCTTTTAAACTCTTTCAGCTGTTCGTTTTGAATTATCTTCTTTCCCATGCCCGCCTCGTGGATGGATATTTTCGGCTGACTTGGCAAGGTTGGGTTTTTCCAGCATAAAACATCATAAAGTTTTATGCCGTTCTCCTTATAGATCTGAGTCAGTTTTTCGGCTAAGGCCCTCCCGATGAGCGATTTACCTGTGCCCGGGTCTCCAAGAAGGAGGAGGTAGGGTCCTGGGCTGATGAAGTTTTTTGCCAAAGGTTTGGGTTTATCCGGGCTGCTCCAGCTTTCATACCATTTAGCTTTTTCAAGATGTTTAAGTTTGTGCACCCACTCGTCAAGGCAGAGGAAACACTCCTTTAAGGCTTGGTCTTGCCCTATAACCCAGTTTATTAGGCTGTCATCAACTGGGAAGCCTTTAGTGCTTTCAAAATTTGCCCAGTCCCATGCAACTCGAACAGTTTTACCGTTAACTGTTTTCTCAATTACTTCAAAGTCTTTTCCAAAATAGTCAAGAGACAAATTCTAAACACCTTCTCGCCTTCTCCTAACCCCGGCGTATATGTTTGGGCTCATCCTATTAAAGCAGTTATTTCAAAAATGGTAATATGGTTGAGGTTGGGCTGTAGGATATTCGATTTGCGAAATGCCTTTTTCAGTAAAAAATAAGAAAAAAGGGGAGTTATGGCGGTAAAATTCAATTTTTAAAAGTCGAAATTAGCTGAACCCATGCCCCGAAATCCCGCGCCAACATTTTCGGCAACTGTTCCAGAACTCTAAAGCCATTATTCAGGCTTAAATTTGCAAAACAAGCTTTTTTAAGCCTTTTTCCCCGAGGCTGCAAACCCTACCTGATGGACTTTTCCAAGACTTCATAAAGAAGACTGGCGAAAATCTCCATGCGAAGGGCGACCCTTAAAAGTTCGTAGGAGCTTCGAGGCTTCCAAGCGCAAAACTTGGATGCTGTTTTGAGTTGAGGGGCCCCTTTTTACCGCTCAAATGTTTTGTGGCGGTATAGTTGAAGTGGGCGCCACTTGGTTGATGCTTTTGTATACCAGGTTGTTTCACCAGTGTTTTTGGCTTGAGAAAGGTTGTGTTGAAAAAAGGTTTTATTGGGGTTTTCCGTCGCATGCATGCTTAGTTGTTATATTTGGTGTAGGCTAAATGTCTAAGGTTTTTGAGTTTTGCAAGTTTCTATTTTACTTTTTGGTTGAAATAGTTGTATTGGTATTACGTGTGAATTTTATGTATCACCAGCGCTTTCAGAGGGCTTCTCTGTATACAAAAGCATCGACGAACTTCACATTTCAGTTTTGAAAAGTTTCATGGTCCAATGCTGTGTTAAACTTGCCGCTCGGCAAGCGGGGGCAAGCTGAGGGAAACGTGTTGTCAACATTTAAGGAAAAGCAACAGTATCCGCGTTTTCGTTCCACTTGCAATTTGACTGGTCAAGGCAGCCGTATGGGTGGACTTTGATGAGTTTCTGGATTTATCAATGCAATTGTTAATGAAGGTGCAAACATTTTAAACCTCTGCGAGAAAATTGGTTGGGAACTGGACAGTTCCGCAAAAGTTTTTCGAAGATGGCACCTACACACTTACAAGATGCGCGAATAGTTGAGGAGGTGGAGAAATTGGCAACTTTCAAGGTCTATAATACAAAGTACAACTTTTCCACTAAAGGCGAAATTCAATTTGTAGATTTAACAGATAAGGTTCAGGAGGCGGTTTCCCAGTCGGGAATAAAAAATGGCATAGTGCATGTTTTCGCTCCTCATGCAACCGGGGTGCTCATTCTGACGGAAAGCGAGTATGGTCTGCTGGGTGATATTAAGGATTTTATTGAGAGGCTTGTACCCAAGAATGGCCCCTACAGGCACCCTTCTAACGCCCATTCCCATCTGCGGTCTGTCTTAATGCCACCAGATAAAACTCTGCCTGTTATCAATGGCAGGGTAGAGTTTGGAACGTGGCAGTCGTTGATTTTTGTGGAAACGGACGTGCATCCCCGGAGTAGAACTATAATAATCCAAGTGATTGGGGAGGCAGGTGAATAGCAACACCTGTTAGGCTTGAGAAAGTCTCCCCCCTAGTTTTCTCGATGAAGATGAGGTTATAGTTGTGGTTGGAGGAGTTTAACAAATACACTACCCCCTATTTTCCAGCAACTCATGAGGAGATCGCGTTTTATGTAGCGTACTGCGTTCAATCATTGGGAAATTGTGGTTACGCTTAACCGAACCTCAGCTGTAAGGGAATCTTAACTTTACATCTTGCGGGGGATAAAAGCTTGAGCGAGTTGTCCGAAAACTTCGCATAACCATCGACCATTCATCAGCAACACAGTTGATAAAATTTTGCAATTTTTCCATCCTAACCTAATTTCACTTTCTTATTTTTTAATTCTTTATGCTAAAAAATTTTGATTCGCCTTTTTACACAATAAAGAAAGAGCAAGACTAGATGTTCTAGACAAAGTTTTGCCAGAACATTGATGATGCCAACGGATGCTTTTCATCCATCTTTCAATGCAAGGCAATGTTTCAAGATTG
Organism: Bathyarchaeia archaeon; assembly: GCA_038865865.1. Lineage (GTDB taxonomy): Archaea > Thermoproteota > Bathyarchaeia > Bathyarchaeales > Bathycorpusculaceae > JANXEP01. Next base: position 9,297 of record JAWBZV010000010.1, read on the forward strand.
TCTTGGAAGATACTGTTCACACTGTTATTTTTCTTTATATAAAAACTTCGTTTACATTCGGAGTTTCCGAAAGCTTTATATCCCCTGTTTTGGTAATTACGAGCGCTCGTAAAATTTATGGGGCACATGATTGATGGATGAATTCTCACAGGAAGCGGAGGAGTATATTGAGGCAATATATAAACTTCAGAATAGGAAGGGAGTTGCCAAAACGATGGAATTGGCGGTGGAGTTGAAAGTGGTTCCAGGTTCAATAACTAACACTGTAGCCCACTTGAAAAAGCATGGTTTGGTTGAGCATATCCCATATAGGGGTGTGAGGCTTACCGCAGAAGGCGAAAGGATAGCTTTAAACATCGTTAGGAAACACAGGCTTGCGGAGAGGTTGCTTACAGACATTTTGGAGGTTGAATGGTGTGACGTTCACGAAGCAGCTTGCAGGTTGGAGCATGCGTTAAGTGAGGACCTAGTTTTATTGTTGGAAAAGCGCCTTGGTTATCCAAAGTTTTGTCCCCACGGAAACCCTATACCAACATTGAACGGCGAAATCAATGATGTTGAATGTTATCCGTTAACGGACGCTGAACCGAACCAAACATATGCTGTCGCAAAGATCATAGACGAGAGGAAGGAAACCCTGCTTTCATTAGCCAAAAAGGGAATAAAACCAAACGTTACGGTTCGAATCATAAAGAAAGTGCATGCAAACGTCATGGTATGCGTTGATGGAAAAGAGCAAATGTTAAACCAAAAAGAAGCTGCAAGCGTCTGGGTTAAAACAAAAGGAGGAAGATGATGACTTCAAAAAACGAGGGAAACATCCAAGGGCCTAGTATTTCTGAAAGCGGGGAGATAACAACTCTGATCGATTTGCCAGAAGGAGGGAGAGGCATAATCTTAAAAGCCATGGGCGGTTTTGGGTTTGTCAGACGCCTAGCTGAGATGGGGTTAACCCCAGGCGTTGAAGTTAAACTCATTAGGAAAAGTCCCCTAGGCGGCCCCGTTGAAATAGAAGTTAGGGGGGTCGCCCTAGCCTTGGGTCGTGGAGTAGCCTCAAAAGTTTTTGTAAAACCCATAAAGGCAGATCCCCGTGACTAAGCAGTTAAAGGTGGCGCTAGCTGGAAATGCAAACGTTGGAAAGAGCTCTATTTTCAACCAACTCACGGGCTTGAACCAGGTTGTTGGAAACTGGCCAGGGAAGACTGTTGAACGTGCGGAGGGAACCTTGCATTTTAAAGGTTACACCATACGCTTGATCGACTTGCCAGGCATATATTCGCTTTCAGCGTTTTCTGTGGAGGAGATCGTTTCAAGGGATTACATAGCCATAGAAAAGCCTGATGTCATAATCAATGTTGTTGATGCCACCGCCCTTGAGCGTAACCTATACCTCACACTGCAACTCTTTGAGCTTGAAGCTCCCGTAATTGTAGCCTTAAACCAAGTAGATCTGGCGGCAAAGAAGGGCATAAGGATTGATGTACGCAAGCTTTCGGAGATCCTAGGCGTGCCCGTTGTCCCCACAGTAGCCATCACAGGAAGCGGTGTAAACGAACTCCTCTCCACAGTTGTGGAGGTTGCAAGAGGTGAGCGGCACCTTGAGCCTTTAAAGGTTAGGTACGGCGGCGAAGTTGAAAAGGTGGTGCAAAAGCTTCAAGGGATCATTGAGCTCAAGCTTCCGCAAATCTGCCAAATATACCCTTCGAGATGGATTGCTGTTAAACTCTTGGAAAAGGACGAGAATATTGCTGGAAAAATTAAGGAGTATGAAAATGGCGCCGAAATTTTAAGATGGGCTGATAGGTTTGCAGCTAAATTAGAGAAGATCCACGGTGAAAACTCCCCAGTCATAGTCGCCTCGGAAAGGTATGCCATTGCAGGCAAAATAGCGAAAGAAGTAACTATTGTCGAGACACCGCCAAGAATAAGCATTGAGCAAAGACTTGACGCAATAACAACCCACAGGTTTTTAGGCTATCCCATTCTGGCAGGCGTTGTGCTATCCACTTTTGCCCTGATTTTTGTTGGAGGAAATTTTCTTTCATTAGCCCTTGAATATGCCCTCAATATACTATCATCGTATACTGAAACAGTGCTTGTTAATGTTCTGCCAGGCACCATTGCCGCCTTAATCCGAAGAGGGATTCTGGGAGGGTTCATCGCTGGGGTAACCATAGCCATACCATACATTGTACCTTTCTACATAATCCTTGCTTTACTTGAGGACAGCGGCTATCTGCCAAGGGCGGCATTCCTAATGGACAATCTGATGCACAAGATAGGCTTGCACGGCAAAGCTTTCATTCCCCTCATCCTCGGATATGGCTGCAGCGTTCCCGCTTGCATCGGCTGCAGAATCATGGAAACGGAACGGGAACGCTTCTTAGCCGCTTTTGTTGTCACTCTAATTCCATGCGCCGCGAGAAGCGTGGTCATATTAGGACTTGTTGGAAAGTTTATTGGGCTTCATGCAGCCCTAGCCCTATATGTTCTAGACTTGATCCTAATCTTCCTCATGGGCAGGGTTGCCTTCAAGGCTTTGCCCGGAGAACCAGTAGGCCTTATCATGGAAATGCCTCCATACAAAAAGCCTTCAATGAAGAACATATTAACTAAAACATGGAACAAAACCAAAGACTTTGTTTACATAGCCTTCCCAATAATAGTTGCTGGAAGCCTAACAATAGTCGGCTTAGAAAACGCGGGTTTCATGGGCTACATAGCTGAGGCGGTGCAACCCCTTACAAGCTGGTGGCTTGGGCTTCCAAAAGAGGCAAGCATCCCCTTATTATTTGGAGTTTTACGCAAAGAACTCGCCATAATTTTGCTTTCAGAATTCATTTCATTAAGCTCGCTAACAGCTGTGCAGATTATTATTTTCGCCACGGTCACCATGCTTTACATACCATGTATTGCAACGATAGCGGCACTCGTAAGGGAGTTCGGATGGAGAAAAGCTTTAGCCATAACTTTCATTGACGTGTCCCTTGCCCTTCTTGTTGGAGGAATAGCCTACAGGCTTTTGCTGACAATTATGTTTTAATAATGTGGCAAGCTCGTCATCATGTTGAGCAGACTCTCCAAAACTCATTGGCTCTAGGCACTCCCATGGCAAATTTAATCATTCTGGCGGTTGCCGTTAGTGTTACAAACAGCACCTTTTTCTTTGAGGGCATCGTTATAATAGACAATGGCTCCGCAGACGTTGTTGCCGCTAGAGTAGAGCCACGTGATTTGTAAGTTTCCACCATTCAGAGCTGAATGATCTCGGGGAATATTTTCTCTCTCGTTATCTTCAGCAAAGCCACAGTGGGTTTAGCTACAAAGGGTGGTAAAGGATTTGTTGGACTTCCAGGGTTGATAAATAAAGTATCTCCTTCCCATTTTATGTTTGGATGATGGGTGTGTCCATAAACAAGCACGTTGAAGCCGTTTTGTTTAACTATTTCCCGCATTTTTCCCATCCCAAAAAGGACCCCTGGGTCATGCATAACCCCAATCTTCCAGTTTAAAGTTTTGATAGAATTTAATTTTGGAAGTTTCCCTCGAACTTCGGGGCCGTCCATGTTTCCATAAACGGCCAAAACGGGTGCAATCTGTTCAAGGTTGTCTATAACCGACAAGTCAACGAGGTCTCCTGCATGCACTATGAAATCAACTTTTTCAAAAATTTCAAGAACCCTTTTCGGAAGTTCTCGGGCCCGGACGGGTATATGTGTGTCTGAAATCAAGCCGATGCTTTTGACCACATCAAGTTCTTGGCTGTAAGCTGTTTCTTGGCTGAGCATTCGAAAGGCGCCCATATATCCATTAGGGCGCTATTGATAGATAAATGTTAGCAGAAGGAACGACTTTGAACCATTATATGGCTAACTTTATAATTCTCTAGGTGCTTTTAGTGATGGAGATGTAAAGGTGGACGTTGCCGTAAAACATATAGCCATGCGACGTATAGTCACCCTTTTTCTTTTGGCTAGGGAAACCTATCGTGAAGATCCTAATCTAGCCCAGCGTTATGTAAACATCGCCCGCAGGATCGCAATGGCTGCTAAGGTTCGTCTTCCAATAGAGTATAGGCGCCAAATATGTCGCCACTGTAAAAGTTTTCTCCTGCCAGGCGTAAACTGCCGGGTCCGCATAAAGCAGCGAAGGGAGCCCCACGTAACAATTACGTGTTTGAAATGTGGCAATCATATGCGAGTACCCCTAAGGAGGAAAAATAAACCTTGAGTGGCATTACGGCCGGCATGAAACGCCGAATTATAAACGAGTTTAGCGGGGAAAAGCCTACAATTTGGGTTGGCAAAAGACAAGTTTCGCAAGAGCTAATTAGGGAAATCGAAAAACAATTGAAAAGCAGAGAAGTGGTGAAAATTAAAATTTTGAAAAGCGCCCTCAGCGAAGACAAAGCCAGCGAAATAGCTTCTGCCATTGCTAAACAAACGGATGCAGCCTTAGTTGAAGTTAGGGGACATACTTTCATACTCTATAAGCGTCGAAAAAGGGGTTAGGAAAGTGAAAGCCTTTATATTTGGGCTTTGTGAATTACTGAAAGAAACGTAAGAGGAAAGAAGGAATTGCTAACCCCAAATGATGTCCCTGCAAATGAGTTCATTCAAAAATTGTCTAACTACTTAAAGGAAAATGTCGATGAGGTGACACCGCCTCCTTGGGCAAGCATTGTAAAAACTGGTGCCCATGTCCAAAGACCCCCTGAAAACCCAGACTGGTGGTACATTCGCTGCGCCTCACTTCTGAGGAAAATCTATATCCATGGACCTGTAGGCATAGAAAGACTTCGTGCTGAATATGGGGGAAGGAAAGATTACGGGGTTAGGCCTGAACACGCAGTCAAAGCTGGCGGCGCAATAATACGAGAGGCCCTGCAGCAACTTGAGGCCGCCGGATTAGTTGAAAAGTTTCAGAACAAGGGAAGAAGGATAACAAGGAAGGGGAGGAAGCTTCTAGAAGAGATAGCAGAAGATGTTAAGAAAGACCTGCTTAAAGAAAATCCTAACCTAGCTAAGTATCAAAGGTGATAAACAAATGTCGAATGAGGAGCTTGAGGAACTGCGTCAAAGAAAACTGTTAGCACTACAACGTAAACTTGCAGAAGAGCAACAGAAAGCCCAAATGGAACAGCAAATAGAACTGCAGAAACAAGCCATACTAAAGAGCATACTGACTCCTGAGGCTCGGCAGAGGCTGACAAACTTAAAACTAGTAAAGCCAGAGTTCGCATCCCAGCTGGAATTGCAGTTAATCCAGCTCGCCCAAAGTGGGAGGCTGCCCATACCCTTAACAGACGAGCAGCTCAAACAAATATTAATTCAGATTCAAGCTAGAAAACGTGAAACAAGGATAAGAAGGATCTAAAATGGCTCGAAACAAACCTACTGCTAAAAAGAGAAGGCTGGCGAAAGCTGGAAAACAGAAAAAGGCGGTTCCAACATGGGTTATAGTTAAAACACTTGGAAAGTTCAGAACCCATCCAAAGAGACGCCATTGGAGGACACAAAAGATTAAAGCTTAGGTGAGGATTGATGGAGGGAAATAACGAAAAAGCCGAAAAAGAAAGCAAACAAGTGGAGAAAACAGAAGAAGCCACGGAAGCCTTAGAGAAAAAAACCGAAGAGGGGCTGGTTGAAGAAGCTAAGCCTAAATTGAAAAAAGAAGCTGAAGAGGATATTGTTGAAGAAAGATTTTACACTATTCCATTAAGAAAGGCTTGGCTTATGCCGCCGAACAAAAGAGCCCCTAAAGCTGTTAGGATATTGAAGGAATTTATTAAGAAGCATATGAAACTTGAAGCCAATGTGGAAGAGGAAGAAGCAGAACCTAAAAAACTAATTATAAGTAATGAAGTTAATGAGAAAATTTGGAGCAGGGGCATAGAGAAGCCTCCGCGGAAAATCCGCATAAGAGCTGCAAGGGATAAAAACGGTAACGTAACAGTTTATTTAGCTGAAGGAGACTGATGTGGCAATCTATCAAGCAAGCCTTTTTGGAAGTGCAAGCATAGGTGTTTATTCATTAGCCACAGAGAAAATCCTCATACTTCCCAAATTTGTCCCAGTTAAAAAGGCGGAAAAGTTAAGTAACTGGTTGAAAGTTAAGCTTGTGCACACAAATATAGGCGGTTCAATTTTAGTCGGCTCCCTAGCATGTGCAAACTCTAATGGAATTCTACTCCCCCATTATGTGAGGGAAGAAGAGGTTAAGGCCATAAAATCTTCTTTTGACGGAAATCTAACAATAATGGAAACAAAGAAAACAGCTTATGGAAACATGGTTTTAGCTAACGATTACGGTGCAATAGTCGATCCAAGGCTTAAGCCTGCAGAGATTAAGAAAATCTCTGATACCCTCGGCGTTGAAGCAGTCCCAGGTGAGATTGCCCAGCTGCCTTATGTGGGTTCCCTTGCGGTTGCAACGAACAAAGGCGTTTTAGCGCATCCACTATTGAAAGATTCTGAGCGCAAAATCTTGGAGGATGTCTTAAAGGTTCCCGTCGATGTGGGCACAGTTAACTGTGGAATTCCATATGTGGGATTAGGGCTTGTTTGCAATAGCCATGCAGCTCTTGTTGGTTCGCTGACAACGGGACCAGAAATGTTTATAATCGGACACGCTTTGGGTGTAATGAGGGAAGATGAGCGAATTGAAAGTTTTCAGAGTTACGGGGAAAATTCAGAAACCAAACCTTAAAACTAGCTTTAAAAAAGAGGTCATTGCAGTTAAACCCCAACACGCCGTTGAAACGGTTTACTCGGAACTGGGCAGCAGACATCGTGTTAAAAGGTTTCACATTGTAATAGACAAGGTGGAAGAAATTCCATTCCAAGAAGTTAAACATCCCCTCATACGAAAGTTAGCAGCTGGAGAAACGGCGAATGTCACAAAAAATTGAAGACGAACTTAGAAGGCTAAGCGTCGAAATACGCCTACTAGAACAGACGGCTGAGGCATTAAATTCTAGGATAAGGATGATTGATGCCCTAATCACCGAACTAACCTACACGAGTATGACATTAGAGGGACTGGAAAAAGAAGGAGCGAATGCTGAACTTCTAGTCCCCATAGGCGGCGGATCCTACATAAAAGCGAAGCTTGAAACTCCAGATAAAGTTACTTTGGGAGTAGGCGCAGGAGTTTCCATTGAAAAAACGTTACAGGAAGCTAAGGAAATAATCAGAAAAAGGCTTGAAGAGTTAGAGAAGAACCGATCTGCCCTTCAACAACAATTCTCCCAGGTGGCGGAGAGAATAGCCGAAGACAGAGAAAGATTTGAGGAGCTTGCAGCTGAACTTACAAAGGAGAAAGCTCAAAAGAATGTTTGAAAAGCTGAAGTCAGGATTAAGTGGCTTTGTTAACAAAATCACAACAACAGAGTTTAACGCAGAAAGCCTTCGCCCAATACTTTCTGAATTTGAGCTGAACCTTGTTGAAAACGATGTTGCCTTTCCAGTAGCAGAACACATATGCAGTGAGCTAGAAAAACGCCTAACTGGTATACGTGTCAGAAGACTTGAAGATAAAAAGAAAATTGTTAAGGGGAATCTTCGTGAAGTGCTTTTGGAAATTATGCTTGCGAACGAAAAAATAGACTTTTTTAAGGCTGTTGAAGATAAACGCCGAAATAACGAACCTTTTGTCATACTTTTTGTAGGGATAAATGGTACTGGAAAAACGACAACTATAGCCAAAGTCGCTAAGCTTTTAACTGGTAAGGGCTATGCCGTTGTGCTTGCATGCAGTGACACTTACCGAGCTGGGGCCATTGAACAATTGGAAACACATGCCAAACGCTTAGGCATACGAATGATAAAGCACATGTATGGCGCGGATCCCGCTGCGGTGGCCTATGACGCCATAAGCCATGCAAAGGCTCATGGAATTCACGCCGTTTTAATAGATACTGCTGGCAGGATGCAGACAAACCGCAACTTGATGAATGAGCTTGCAAAAATAAAGCGTGTCGTAAATCCTGACTTAACCATTTTGATAGTTGACTCCTTAACCGGAAATGACGCGGTGATGCAAGCAGAAGAATTTCATAAAAGCGTTGGTATAGACGCTACAATACTAACAAAAGTGGATGCCGACATTAAAGGCGGATCAGCTTTAAGCGTGACATACGTTACACGAAAACCCATATTATTCATTGGAACAGGACAAAAGTATGATGATTTAGAGAAGTTTCAGCCTGAAAAATTTGTGGACATGATACTGAAATAGGTGATTATCCCTTGTTTACTGTGAAACGTAACCTCTTAAAGATTTCTTCAAAACCTAACTTTTTGAACAGCTTTAAAGAAGGAATATTGTTGGAGTAAACGTCCGCTTCCACGCATTCCACACCTTTTTCTATGAACCATTCAAGCATAGCCTTTATAAGTGCCTTGCCGATACCATGTCTTCTGTAAGATTTTTCGACGAAACAGTCACATATATAGCCCCTTTTGCCCTTGTAAGCCCAAGGCTGGCTAACCCAGCCAAGCGAGTATCCAACTATTTTACCTTCAACTTCAGCGACGAAAACCACGGTGTTCTCACCTCTTATGTTTTTGAGAATCCAGCTTGGACTTTGAAACTCGCTAGGTGGAGGCGAAATCATAGAATCCATGGTGCTCTCGTCTCGTCCAAGTTTTTGCGAGAGCCTAACAATTCCCTGTAAATCCTTTTCATCAGCGTGTCGAATCTTCACATTTGAAAGAGTGACGTCTGATAGTTTTGTTTTATCAGACGGCATTAAATCACTCCCAAAATTTAAGCTACTATGATCCGTTGCTTACAATGCTTGATTTCTGAAGAATTTTATGGCGCACTCTTGGATGAGTCAAGTCCTCATCAGGATCGATGAACTCAACTCTCAATTTTTTGTCTACCTCAGCAGGAAGTTTTGCCATACCGAGCACTTCGAACCTTAATAAGGCGGATTTATACCAGTTAATTCCCGGGTTTCTGCCCACGTTGAAACCCAAATTATAGGCGAATTCTTCGTAGTTTATCCTACCATAGTCCATTGGATAAACGGAAAAGCCTTGAATGATATCTGTGATGACACAGTTCATGTTTGCAAGCAGTTTCTGTACGGCCAACCACTTCTTCAACGAAGCCTCGTAGCGGGTTAAACCAAAATATCCAACACCGTTCTCTTTAAGGCAAGATACACCCCTCATTATGAAAGCCTTTAACCCTGAAACAGTTTCAAGAGGCTCCGAGGAGAAAACGTCGAACTTTCCTCGAAGCTCTTTTGGTAGCGGTTCAGCCACGTTGTATTTAAAAAATTCTATGTTAAAACCATAATACTTGTTGACCGTTCCCAAGAAATCACCCAACCGTTTGTCAACGTCCAAAACGGTTATGCGGGAAGGCAGACTAGTTAGGGCTAAGGCAACGCTAAGCAGGTCGTCGTCACCCACCAGGACAATGGCTTTTCCGTCTAGGTCGCCGTAATTGTGCATTAAGGCTACCCGCGCAACAACGTCTTGTTCAAGCATATAACCCTGGAAAAAGTTTAGGGATGGGCTTGGTCTTTTCTTAGCAATTCGCCTGAACTTTTCAAGAACTTCCTTGAACTTTGCCTCCGGCAATATTCGCTTGCCAAGACATGACTGGCAAATTTTTCCTTCAAAATCCATGCTCCTTGGATTAATTTTGGTTTTACCTATCTCAGTTATATAAAAGCCTTTTTCATCAGCAGCTATAAGCCCTTCTTCATGAAGCCTTTTAAGCGTAGCCACAAAATCCTTTAGGGGGCTGTTGGTTTTTTCAAGAAGCTCCCAGAAGTTTTTCCTTGAAAATGCAAGTTCACGCAGTATTTTTGCTTCTAACCTCTCCAAAAATATCCCTCCTAATAACGCGTTTTTCAACACTTTTAGGCCGGAACTCCTCTAACAGCAATTCAAAAGCCCTCCAGGCTGGGCCGTCATTTCCACACGTGAAAATATCTAAAGCCACATAACCATGCTCAGGCCATGTATGAACGCTTAAATGTGATTCGCTTAAAAGGTAGACAGCAGAAACCCCATAGGGCTCAAATTGATGAAAACTTGAAGAGATAACATGCAAACCAGATCTAGCAACTACCCTATCTAAAATCACTCGAAGATTTTCCGCCCTGGAAATTTTCTGGGGATCCACACCCCGAAATTCGGCGATAATGTGGATGCCCATACCGAACACCCAACATCATCGTCGAACTTCGGAAGCATGTTTCATATGCTGCTTTAAGCCAACTATGCATACGTTTTCTATCCTCTGAAATCTTTCCGAAAATTCTTTCTTTTATAAATTTTTTGCTATAAAAGAATGACATCAAAGATGCGCAAGCAAAAGGATTAACCACCTTATTGACACCATAGTGAGGTTCATGTTTTCTCGTTGGGCAAGCCTGTGCATTCGACACGGCGAAAGTCATGATGGCCAGTTGTCTCATACTCGCTTCTTGTAAAACTTCATCAAAAGTAATTAAGTAAGCAGTTTAAGAAGTATGGCTTTTGCTGAGTAAAGGCGGTTTTCGCTTTGCTCGTAAATAATTGAGTTTGGGCTTTCAATAATATCTGCGCTTATTTCATAACCCCTATGAATTGGCATGTCATGCATTATGTAGGCATTGCTCCCTCGCAATAGCTCCTTATTAACTTGGTAAGGCATCATAATTTTAATACGTTTTTCCTTTTCGGCTGCGAATTTTGGATCTGTGAAAAATTCCATGTCAATCCATGTGTCAGTGTAAACAAAATCCGCGTCCTTCACGGCTTCCTTAGCGTCCAAAGTGGTCTCATACAATCCAGTTTTTCTCGCCTCTTCGAGCAGTTCATCGTCCCTTGAAGGTTCATTGAATATGGGCGTAACCGTGACAATTTTCACTCCAGTTTTTGTGCATCCCTCAATGAGGGAATTGCAGACGTTGTTGTGTACCCCAATGTAGACAAGTTTTAAACCCTTCAATTTGCCTTTCTTCTCTTTCATTGTCATCAAATCTGCTATAGCCTGACTTGGATGATATTTCTCATCGCACCCATTAATCACCGGAACCTTTGAAGCTTGCACCATAACTTGCAAATCGGAGTTTTTCAGAAGCCGCGCCAAGATACAGTCAACATTACGCGATAAGTACTTTGTTTCATCGTAGAGGTCCGCTATTGTAAAGTTTGTTGTCCTCCAGTCGATGTAAAGCGCGTGACCGCCGAGCTGCGTCATAGCCACTTCGAAGGCAACCCTTGTCCTCGTGGAGGTTTTCTGGAAAATCATCGCTAAAGACTTGCCGTCTAACGCCTTCCGATATTTTTCAGGGTTTTGCTTAACCTCTATAGCCTTATCAATGATTTCCATAAGCTGTTGTCCAGACAAATTTTTAAAATTAATCAGCATTTTTCCACCGTTCTAAACATTAGTCTCAACGGCATCCATGCATTATAAAGTTTTTTATGGAAAACCTTTTTTGGGAGAGTTCCTTTTCTGCATTGGGAAGTTAATGATTTTGCTCGTTGCTTCGATAAGGGACTCGGCAAGCGTCAACATCATGAGGCAGATTTTAAAGAATTACCCATTTAGTATTTCCGAAGAGAAGTTTCAAGGAAACTCAGTTTATATATCCCAGATTGGCGGGAAAACTGTTAAACTTGCCCTATTTAATGAAGAACTTGTTTATGCACAAAACATAATCGGGTTTTTTCCACAAACTCAATTAGTAATATTCATTTCAAAACATAGCAGCGCCAGTGGAAAGCCAACTCTCTCGGTGCATACCCCCGGAAATCTAGGCGCTGCTGAGCTTGGAGGAATTTCAAGGAAGGTTTCTATATCCCCGGCAAACGCCATGAAAGTTGCATTAAAAACGATGAATAAGCTTGTGGAAGAAGAGCGGATAAATTATGAAGTTTCCTACGAATGCACCCATCATGGCCCTTCCCTAGATGTGCCAGCAATGTTTGCTGAGCTTGGAAGTTCTCCTAAAAACTGGGGCGACCAAAAGGCTGCAGAAATCGTTGCCCATGCTGTGATGGAGTCAGTCCAAAATTTTGAAGTAAATAAGTGTGACGCTGCGCTCGGAATAGGGGGACCGCACTACAACGAGAAGTTCACTAAAATTGCTTTGAAGGACGAAGCGTCCTTCAGCCATATAATTCCAAAATACGCGATTCCCATAATTGACGATGAAATCCTGCGACAATGTGTGGAAAGAACTCTTGAGAAGGTGGAATTGGCCTTTCTAGACTGGAAGGGAATGAAAAGCGAGGATAGACAGAAAATTATTAAGATAGTCGATGGAATAGGCCTAAATATCCGAAAAGTTTAACATCGGTTCCTCCTTTTTTAATTCTAGAACAGAAAAGTTAATAGAAATGCATGTATTATGAGAACGCAACTTGCCGGTATGTGAGATGGGGTTAAGGTCTTTCCTATCGCAATGTTCAAGGACTTTGAAACTGGCAGTAAAACCCAACAGAAGCGAGCTGTGGTTATCAATAAAAATATGCTTTTTAGGAATAGGTGCCGTGGGACTGGTTGGTTTTATAATCAAGCTTTTAACAAGCGCTATTCCAGTCTAATTTTCGAGGGGAGAGAAACCGTTGGAGAAACAGTCGACGAAAATTTTCGCTGTGAGAGTAACTACGGGACAAGAGAGAAACGTGGCTAAGTTCGTCGAGGCGAGAGTAGAAATGAATAATATACCCATAAAAGCCATCCTTGTTCCTGACACTTTAAGGGGTTATATTTTAGTGGAGGCGGACAGTCCCCATTTCGTCGAGCAAGCAATAGCCGGTGTTAAACATGTGAGGTCAAGGGTGCCTGATTTCGTCAATTTTTCAGAAATTGAAAAGTATATAGTCAGAAAACCCGTCATAGAAGAGCTGAGCGAAAACGACATAGTTGAAGTGACGGGTGGACCTTTCAAGGGGATGCGAGCAAAAATAACCCGCATAGACAAAACTAAAGAGGAGGTCACATTAGAATTGCTTGAGGCTAGCTTCATTATGCCCATAACAGTTCATTCCGACTACGTTAAACTTGTAGAGAAATCAAAGAGCGAAGGAGGTAGCGTTTGATGAGCGAAAAAAAGGTTGTTGAACTGCTTGTTAGCGGAGGACAAGCAACAGCGGGTCCACCATTGGGACCTGCCTTAGGACCGTTGGGATTAAACGTTATGGCCGTCGTGAATAAGATAAATGAGCTCACCCGAGATTACGCAGGAATGAAGGTGCCGGTGAAGGTCATAGTGGACCCGCAGACAAAGGAGTTTGAAGTCAACGTTGGAGTACCCACAACTTCAGCCTTGATTGTAAGTGAGCTGAAAATCGAGAAAGGTTCAGGGTCTCCGAAGGCGCAGAAAGTTGGAAACTTATCCATTGAACAGCTAATACGTATAGCAAAGATAAAACGCCCAGAACTGTTGTCGAAATCTTTAAAATCCGCGGCTAAAGAGATTTTGGGAACCTGCGTTAGCATGGGAGTCACTGTTGAAGGCAAAGATCCTAAGGAAGTCATAAGAGAGATTGACGAAGGAAGGTACGATCAAATATTTGCTAAAAGTGAAGCTTGAAGGAATGTTTTTATAATAGCTCTCCACTCCATCAATGGCACGAGGCCCGTTTAAATGCCGATAGAACAAAAAATGATTTTAACAGCTGTGAAAGAGGCCAAGGAAAAGGCGGGGAAAAGAAACTTCACCCAGTCAGTGGAACTAGTCTTAAATTTACAAGACATAGACATGAAGTCTCCGGAAGGAAGAATTCAAGAGAGCATAGAGCTTCCTTATCCCCCTAAAGGGAAAACAAATAGAATATGCGTTTTCGCAACTGGAGAGTTAGCTCTTAGGGCTAAAAAAGCAAACGCAGATGTGGTTATTGAAAGAGCCGGACTTGAGGGGTTAGCGGGCAACAAAAAAGAGTTACGCAAAATAGCCAACGCGTACGACTTTTTCTTGGCGGAAGCTTCTTTAATGCCCCTTGTAGGCAAAATCCTCGGCGCTGTTCTAGGCCCGAGGGGAAAAATGCCAGTCCCAGTTCCGCCAACAGCTGACATTGAAAGTTTAATTAACAAATACCGCAGAACCGTCGTTGCTAGGATGCGAAACCAGCCAATCGTCCAGTGCCGCGTTGGAACAGAAGACATGAAGGAGGAAGAAATAGCTGAAAACATTCAAGCCGTACTAAGGGTCGTTGAGGGAAAACTGAAAAGGGGAATTAAAAACATTAGGTCCATATACATAAAAACAACCATGGGTACTCCTGTAAAAATTAAGCTGTAGGAGAGGGAGAGCATCTGCCATCTCAACAGATGTTGATGAAAAAGATAAAAGAAGTTGAAGAAATTAAAGAGCTCATAAACCAATATAGGGTAATAGGTGTCGCCAGCTTACAAAAAGTTAGAGCCTCGCAACTTCAAGAGTTAAAGAAGAAGTTGGCGGCAGACGTCCACATGCGAGTTATAAAGAATACCTTAATGGAGAAGGCCATTGAAAAATGCATGGATAAACAGAACCTTGAAAAAATGGAAAGTTACTTAACGGGCCCGAACGTGTTCCTGTTTACAAACTTGAATCCCTTTAAATTGGCCCTTATGCTCGAAAAAGGTAAAGTTAGGATGGCTGCAAAGGCAGGGGATATTGCATCTTTCGACGTTATAGTTCCAGCGGGAAACACGGGTCAGCCTCCAGGCCCAATAATTAGCCAGTTTAACGCTGTTGGTTTGCCCACTAGAATAGAGGCTGGGAGTGTTTGGATAACAAAGGACACGCTTGTAGCCCGTAAGGGTGATGTAATCTCAGAGAGGCTTGCAAGTGTGCTTTCAAAACTTGGAATAAAGCCCGTGGAAGCAGGACTCGTACTCAAAGCCGTATATGATGACGGTTTAATAATAGATGGAGAACAACTAAAAATAGACATTAACGAAACTAAAAAGCAGCTTGAAAACGCCCACATTGAGGCCTTCAAACTTTCAGTCGGCGCAGCTTATCCAACTAAAGAGAATATTCAAGTCTTGATACAGCTCGCCCATCAAGAGGCGTATGCCCTTGCGTTAGGTGCAGCCATACCCTCGAAAGACACGATAGAAGACCTTATAAAAATAGCCCACATTCAGATGCTAAGCTTAAGTATGAGAATACCTAATTTGGAAGGAGAAACTAAACAAGGTGGAAAAAGTTAAAATAGTTGGAGACAGAGGTGAAAAAATATGGAATACATATATGCTGCAATGCTCCTCCACAAAGCTGGAAAGGAAATAAACGAGGAAAACCTAACCCAAGTTCTAACGGCAGCGGGAATAAACGTTGACGCTGTAAGAGTTAAGGCTTTAGTGGCTTCCTTAGCCGAGGTTAACATCGACGAAGTTATTAAATCAGCCCCGACAATGATGGCTGCTCCAGCACCAGCTCCAGCGACGGCCGGAGCCCCGGCTCCTGAAGCTAAGTCGAAAGAGGAGGAAAAGAAGAAAGAGGAAGAGGAGAAAGCCAGAGAAGAAGCTGCCTTAGAAGGGTTAGGAGCACTTTTTGGCTAACCCTAATTTCCATTAAGACTTCCCAGCGGGGACAAGTTAACGATAAATCTAACTTAGTTTTTGTTATTTGTTATTTACTATGAAGCTCTGTAGCGCCTGCTTATTGGGGGTAAGATGCAGGTACGATGGGAGAAGCGCCCTTAATAAGAAAGTCGTTGGACTATTAAAGGTGGAAACGCTTATTCCAGTTTGCCCAGAACAGCTTGGCGGTTTACCAACGCCCAGAGAGCCAGCGGAAATCAGGGAAGGGAAAGTTATTACAAGGTCAGGTATAGACGTTACTGAAAATTTTAAGCGAGGGGCGGAACAGACCTTAAAGCTGGCTAAACTGTTTAATGTTAAGGAAGCAATTTTAAAACAGGGAAGCCCATCCTGTGGCTGTGGGAGAATTTACGACGGTAGCTTCACTGGCAAGATTATTAAGGGATATGGGGTGACCGCGGCTTTATTGAAAAAGAACGGTGTCATAATCATTCCATCCGACGAATTGTAGGAGAGAAATCTGCCGTTAGGATTTTCCAAAGAGCGACGGGTAACCAGCCTAAGATTACAATTAATGTTGCTGGGAAATACCCTTGAAAATAGTTTAATAAGTAGATTTCAAACATGAAGAAGACAACTGCAATAGTTGCGGCGGATAAAACGGCGGGCTTCTTGCCATATTTCTTGAGAGTTTGTATGGATAATAATCCTGAAAGGAAAAAATCACCAAGCCCTAATCTTAGCAGGCCTATAGCCGAGGGAAACACGGGAGCTGCAACCATAACGGGCAACTGAAGCGAAACCCCCGTCTCTGCAGCTTCAACCATAACCCCGGTAATAAAGACTTGGACAACGTCCAAAATTGTTATCAAAATGGCAAAGACCCATGTGGCTTTCCATGTGAACAGACTTCCAAGATACAAGATGACTAAAACCGCGAATATGATGGCATAAACATTCACCAAATAAACCGACCATATGGAGGTACCCCTCAAAAGAAAGTAGAGCAGAATAAAAACCGCTGGTGGCACAACCGCCAAGAAGCGCTGCTCATTCAGGGAAACATAAGTGAAAAGGAAGAGGAGCATACAATATGAGAAGAGGAAAAGCGCCATCAATATGTTTACGAAACCATAACGTGCACCTAGACCAATCAAAGTAACAGCTATCCCAATTAGAATCACAAGTAAAACGGCGTCCTTATTTGTAAACTGCCTCTCTTCAAAAATTGTTCTTAGCCTGCCTTCAACCTTCTCACTTAACAGAAGGGACACTAAGGTAACAGCAAACAGCGCCGAGGGCATGGCAACATCGAAGTACATAAACGCAAATACGGATAAACAAACATTTAAACCTTTAAAGATTAAGGCAACAGTTAAAGATGGCCAGCGTGGCGAGAAGAGCCTCTTCAGTTCGCACAGTCTCAGTCTTCTGTCCGGGAATCGTGTTGACGACGAAATCAACAAATTCGTCAAGGTTTAAACCTTCCTGCTTGGCTATCTCGTAAAGCCCCCGCGTTGGAGCCCCAAAAACCACCAGCACGGCCTCTGCTTTTCTCCACCTTTCAGCAATTTCACGATTAATGCTGGTGAAGGGTATCCCGTATTTTGACGTGGCGATTTTAAGGTCAAACGGTTCATCCCTTATATGCTTTCCAAAAGAGTTTTTCCAAACTCTGACTTTATAACCCCAATAGCACGGAATTTCTTGACTTTTCGCCAAATCCGCTATAGCAATTTTATCAACGCAAGCTATTTTTACGGTCACACGCTTGTTCAGGGGAAGTTTCACTCCCCTAATTAATGCGGGTTTTTCAACACCTATATCCACAAGGGTGCCGTCACTTACCCTTGCAATAGTCACCCCTTCACGATACTCGCCGACCTCCAAGTCTGCTAGCCTATCCTTTAACGGGTGGTGAGGCGTCCTTAATGGTGGCAGAATGCCCGCATACCTCAATTCAGGCCTTAGCTTAAACAATTTTTTCCGCAGGTACTGAGGGGTCTCCATATAATTAAGGAGCAGGGTGAGTAGGTTTACGTCAGCCTCCTGGTCTATTTCAGGCGTGTCCCGGTAGATGATTATTTCTTTAACCCCAAATATTGCGGCCGTTCTTCCTATCAGGCCAACTTTTAACGTTTTCTCTCGTAAGTGTGGAACATCGGAAACTAGGGATGCGGGTATGGCTATGCAAAGTTTTCCTTTACACATCCGTTTCATCATTAGGCTTGCCTTTTGAATAAGCTTTTAGGAAATGATTTGTACAGCAGGATCCAAATTGCAGAATGAGGGGAGTCCATAATGATGATGAATTATTTATAACAGGCAGGAAAATTTGGGAAATTACGGGCACAATCGCATTTTATTTCACATTATCAACGCCGTTCTGCTCAAGCCTTGTTTATGATAAAATCCTCAAAGATTCTTTCAGCCATCTCAAGCTGTGCTGCTTTGGGCGGATGTTTGAAGGCGTATGCACATATTGGCAGGATTGCCCCTCGGAGTTTTCTGTTTAATGCTATTTTCATAGCTCTTATCACGTCGAATAACATAGAACCAGCGTTTGGCGCATCTAATGTTGAGAGCCGTAAATCTATCTGAACTGGCGCCCCGCAGAAGTAGCATCCCTTTATCCAGAAATAACTGTCACGCCTGTTTTGCAGGAAATCCACATAGTCCATTGAACCTGCAACAACCTGGGCTTCGTATGGCAGAGCAGCCATCACAGATTCCGTCTTTATTTTCCGCTTTACTTCGCGGGTTCTTTCCAAAGTGTCAAGGGACTCTGTACCGCCGCCAACGTCGAGTTGGTATGTTTCAGTAACACGCACACCCCCCTCGGAAAGAAGTTTCAGCAGTGTCTTATGTAGCGCCGTGGCTCCAATCTGGTCTATCAGGTCATCTCCGGCGAGGGGGAGACCTGCTTTTTCAAATTGTTCAGCCCAAAGCAGGTTGCTTGCGATGAAGACGGGTGTTGCATTTACAAAAGCGCATCCAGCCTTTAATGATTGGCTTGCATACCACTCAGAAGCTTTCACAGCGCCGCTGGGAAGCAGATTAAGCACTATCTCCGCACCGCTCTCTTTCAAAGCGCTTGCCACGTCAACTTCTGGCATGCCATCATCAACCTGCACAACCTGCTTGGTATATTCACCTACACCGTCCAAGACCGGTCCTTTTTGGACTATAACTGAGCACTTAGGCACATCCACAATTCTTGGAGTGTTGTTAGGCGGCATAAAAATGGCTTCAGACAAGTCTTTTCCAACTTTCCTGCTGTCAATGTCGAAGGCGGCGACAATTTTGATGTCTCTTGGGTGGTAGCCTCCAAGGTAGAGGTTACGCAGACCAACACACTCTTTTGCCTCCTCAACCCTCCCGTAATATTGAAGGCCTTGAACAAGGGCTGACGCACAGTTCCCAACGCCAACTATAGCAACTTTTATCTCAGGCAAAGTGCACCACCAGCTTGGTTTCTGTATCGCATACGGATTTATAAAACCCTATGCTCTCTGGTATGAGCAGGTGATGTCGTTGTACGTGTGGTTTGATGTTTCCGTTCTACGCTGTCCAAACTGTAGAAGCAATTACGTAGACGCGTCGTGGTATGTTGTGGAAATGGAATCGGACATTCAATGTGGAAACTGTGGAGAAGAGTTTAATAGTAGGAAAAACGCCACGGATAGGGCAATCCTCAAATTTGAAGTTGACGATTTGGGAAAGATTAAGGCTGTTGAGGTTGCAAAACATTTAGAACTTGAATAGCCTCAAAAATCCGCAATGCCTTCCTTCTTCAGATAATTTTCAAATAATTAATTATATTGAGAAAACTATAAAACCTTCAACCGTTTCAAAGCTTGAAAGTATGAAAACGGGGAACGAAATGGAAAAAGCGGACAAATTCACATTGATCAGCGAGCTGGCTCGGAGAAGAGGTTTCTTCTGGCAGTCTTATGAAATGTACGGAGGCGTCAGCGGTTTCGTCACTTACGGGCATCTAGGCGCAAAACTTAAAAGAAAAATTGAGGATAAGGTTAGAGAACTTTTTGTAAACAAACTTGGAATTATGGAGATTGAAGGGCCAATTATAGCCCCCAGCAAAGTTTTCGAAGCCTCAGGCCACGTTGACAGCTTTAAAGAGCCCATGGTGGAGTGCCAAAAATGCAAAAGGAAGATCCGTGCAGACCACCTCCTCCAAGAAGCGCTGAAGATGAGCGCGTCAGAGTCTGAAAAGTTGGGTTTAAAGGAAATTAAAGAGCAAATTGAAAAGTTTGGGGTTCAATGTCCGGACTGCGGAGGAGAACTTGGCGAACCAAAATATTTTTTGACAATGTTTACAACAACTATAGGGCCTTACTCAGACGCCCTTGGTTATGGAAGACCAGAGGCAGCTCAAGGAATATTCGTAGAGTTCAGACGTCTATACGAGATGGCTAGGGAGAAACTTCCCTTCGGCGCAATGCAAATAGGCCACGCGTTAAGAAACGAGATTTCTCCAAGACAGGGCTTGATAAGGCTGAGAGAATTCACCATAATAGACATTGAATTCTTCTTCGACCCAGAGGACCCCCAATGTTTCATACTTAAGGATTTAGAGAACGAGAAACTGCGGCTGGTTTTGGCTGAAAGCAGACTTAAGGGTTCAGAGGAAACAGTGGAAGTTACCGTCAAAGAAGCGCTTGAAAAAGGTTACATAAAAGTTCCATGGCAAGCTTCATTTATGGCTTTGGCCAAAAGGCTTTTAATAGATTTAGGCGTCCCAGAGGAAAAACAACGGTTTGTCGAAAAACTTCCCTGGGAACGCGCCCACTATTCGCAACAAAGCTTCGACCAAGAAGTTTACGTCGACCGCTGGGGATGGATTGAAGTATCTGGTCACGCGTATAGAACAGACTACGATTTGAAAAGGCATATGCAATTCAGCGGAGTTGACACAAGGGTTTTCAAGGAATATGAAACCCCTGTTGAAACAGAAAAAACTTATGTTAAGCCTCTGATGGCGAAACTTGGACCTGTGTTCAAAGAAGAGGCTCATAAAATCGCCGAAATGCTCGCCGCAGCGGATCCGAAAGAAATTGAAGTCTCTATGAAAGAGAAGGGCTACTATATGCTTGGAAGCTACAAAATCTTACCCCAATATATAGAAATCGTCGGGGTGAAGGTTAAAGAAACAGGGAGGCGCTTTATTCCCCACGTTGTCGAACCCAGTTTCGGCTCTGACAGGCTTTGCTATGTAGCCCTCGAGTACGCCTACCGCGTAAAGGATGATAGGGTGATACTAAGTTTTCCAAGGGATATCGCACCCATACAGGTTGGGGTTTATCCCCTCGTGAGCAAGGATGGCTTGCCTGAAAAAGCTCTGCAAGTGTACCACATGCTAACTAATGAGGGTTTTAGCGTGGAATATGATGAAGCAGGTTCTATTGGCAGGCGATATGCAAGGGCAGATGAGGCGGGCGTACCGTTGGGAATAACCGTTGACTATGAAACACTTAAAGATGATACTGTTACCATTCGCGACCGCGACACATGGAGGCAGGTGAGAAATCACATAAATGCTTTGGCAGAGCTTCTGCACAAATACTTTAGTAAGAAGATCAACTTTGAGGATTTAGGTAAGCCCCTTTGACTTATATTTCGTTAGCTTTTTTAATATTTTCTACAAATAGAAAGGTAAAGAAAACGGCGCCGATTTTGCGGCGGGAAAAGGTTTGGTGCTTCCAACAGAGACGGAAGAACGCGTTAAATATAGGGCTTTAAGCGCTTGCCAAGAACACTTAAGGAAGGTTCTAGACCTGACTCGGAAGGTTCCCCAACTGATTGAACACTTCATAGAAAATGATAAGGCGAAAGCCAAACAACTCTATAACGAAATTAAGGTAGGTGAGGCAGACATTGACAACGCAAGACGAATGGTTTCGCAGGAACTTGCTGAGATAGGAGCTATACTCTTAAGCCGTGAGGATTTCCTTAGATTCACAAACCTAACCGGCGAAATTGCCGACTTCGCGGAGGGAATAGCCTTCCGCATAATGCAATTAATGGAACACGATTGGAAGGTGCCTACAAATATAAAAACAGACCTTTTAAAGCTTTCAGAATCCATGCTGGAAACGGTGCTTAAACTTAGGGAGGTTGTAATGGTTTTAAGTTATGGTTCTGCGAAAGCTTTAGAGAAAGCTGGCGAAGTGGAGGTGGCTGAACAGGCAGTGGACGAGTTGTACCGCAACCTTGACATAAAACTTCTCAACAGCAGACTTGAAATCCCAGTGCTGCTGCTTTTGAGGGACATTTTACAACTTTTAGAAGACTCTGCAGATAAAGCGGAAGACGCTGCAGACGCTGCAAGGATCCTATCCTTTATAATGTAGAGGCAAAATCGATGCCTCGCAAGATACAAGTGGAGCTTATTGAAAACTTTCTCGTAGTGTGGAATCCGACGGATGGCTCTGAACTCTATAAGATGGGCTTCTACGGCAAACCCCTTGGAATTCCAAAACCAAAAGTTCCAGAATTCAATGTTCCGTTAATTCTCGACTTAATGGAAGGGGTTTATCTAGCTGAGAAAGGAATAATAAACGTTTACGAAGGCCCGGAAAAAAGGAAAGTTAATCTTAAAAAACTGCGGCAGAAAGCTAAATCACTATATGACGAGTTCGCCGAGAAATATGCGGTTTACCGCGACCTGCGCGACAAAGGTTTTGTCGTCACCCCTGGGATAAAGTTTGGATGCGACTTTGCCGTTTATAAGTATGGACCAGGATTGGAGCATGCTCCCTACATGGTTTCGGTAAAAAAGCCTGAAGCGAATGTAACGGCCACAGAGATCGTGAAGACTGGAAGGTTGGCGACAACTGTGCGGAAGCGATTTATAATAGCCATGCCAGACATTGAAAAAGGAACAGTGAGGTATTTGATTTTTAAATGGTTTAAACCGTGAAATGGAAAGGCCTTTTCCTGAAAGGTGACTTTAATAGCTCTGGTATGCCTATGTTAGTGCAATGGTTTGGATGGACATGAACAGGTTTCTTGGCTTTGTCCGCATGATACGTTTAATAAACTGTTTAATGCTGGGCTTCGCAGTTATTGTGGGGGCGGCTGTTGTAAACTCGAACCTTTTGGCGGTGCCTTTGCAAAATTTATTTTTCGGCTTTCTAACCGGTTTCCTGCTCACAGCAGCCTCCATGGTTATAAATGATTACTATGACAGGGAGATAGACGCCGTGAACGAGCCTAGCCGGCCGATTCCGAGCGGCTTAATAAAGCCTGGAGAAGCGTTGGTCTTCGCCTTTTTACTGTCAATCTTAGGTTTTACAACAGCATTTTTGACAAACACCCCCCCTGCCGCATGTTTTGCAACTGCCCTACTCTTTTGGCTTATTTCTGTGACCTATGTCACTTTTGGAAAAAGAACAGGTCTTCTCGGAAACTTCCTTGTAAGTGCATGTGTCTCCGCCCCTTTTATTTACGGGAGCTTAGCAGCTGTTAACGAGGTTAGGCTGAAGATTTGGATCTTCATTCTCATGGTTTTCCTCGCTAACACGGGTAGGGAAATAACCAAGGGGATTGTAGATGTTCAAGGGGATAGAGCGATGAACGTGAAAACCCTGGCTGTGCGTTACGGCGAAAGAAAGGCTGCTTTGGCAGCTGTCGCCTTTTACCTTTCAGCGGTGGCGCTAACCCCGCTCCCGCCACTTCTAAACCTGGTTTCCGTGTGGTTTATCCCCTTAGCATTAATAACCGATGCGGGGTTTGCCATGTCCTCATTCATGCTTTTGAAGGATTACTCGAAGGTAAATGCTAAAAGAGTTAAAAACCACGTCTTAGTTTGGTTTCTCACGGGATTGTTAGCGTTCATGGGAGGAAGCCTGAGTTGACGGCGAAATGTTTTGACTGTTTCAAAAAGTTGGAGCTATAAAAGGCTCTCGAAATATTTAGATGAGAAGTGCGTGTAGTTGGACACAGAAAATGAAAATGAGCTTGAATACGCCCTCCGCGGCAAGGCATGGAAAGTTTACTGGCTTCTTTTAAAGAATGGCCGACCCATGAGCGCCCGCGAGGTTCAAAAAGCCCTGCACTTCAGTAGTCCAAGCATAGCGCAGCATCATCTTGAACAGCTCCGCGAAATCGGGCTGGTTCAGAAACAAGAGGCGGGCGGACAATATTTTCTCGTCGGCGAAGTTAAAATTGGTGTGCTCCGCCATTTTATCAAGTTGGGGAGACTCCTCTTTCCAAGATACTTCTTTTACGCGGTTTTCTCTACAACACTTTATCTAATTTACCTCCTATGGTTTATGCAGGGGTTTACGCGAGAAAGCTTGTTCATCATTATTTTTGGAGCTTTTGCCTTGGCGATATTCTGGTATGAAACAGCTCGCATCTGGTCCTTAAAACCATTCTAGTTGCTGGACAAGCTGTACTAAAAATTAGGATAAAATACGTGGGGAAATAACCTTTAAGGTGGTGAGAAAATGCAGAGGGAAATTAAGAGGCGCTCGCAAATATACGGGCTAGCCGCAGTCTTGGCAGCCATCGTGTTGGGAACATTATGTTATAACTTTGCAGCCTTACCTGCGGAGCAGCAAGCAACTATCCAGCCATCTCCTAAACCATCGCCGAAGTTTCTCAAAACTTTCATGTCCCATGAGGAACTTAGAAGTTTTTTGGCAGAAAAATCAAAAACTCAAGGCGTTTTTCCATTTTTTGGGCCTTTGGATGCAACCGTAAGGGGGCTGGAAACGCTTCCAGTACCTGTACCCGCGCCCCTGGAGCCTAAGGCTGGCGGCGATTATTCAACTACAAACGTCCAGGTTGCGGGTGTTGATGAGGCAGACATTGTAAAGACTGACGGGGAATACATTTACGTGATAGCCAACCGAAGCGTCATCATCCTGAAGGCCTATCCGCCTAAGGAAGCAACGTTGGTTTCGAGAATAACTTTTGGCGACAACGTTTATCCTGCTGGTATTTTTGTTAGTTCAGACGGCAACAGGTTAGTGGTTTTAGGAGGCAAGTATACTCTCCCACCAGTGCGGTACTTTTATGCTTACCTCTACGTGGACACTAAGACTTTCGTGTTCGTTTACGATATTTCGGATAAAACCAGTCCCACATTGACGAGAAACTTCACGATGAGCGGCGGCTATTTCAACTCGAGGATGATAGGTGACTATGTATATGTGGTCATAAGTCAGCCGGCGTACATAATCTACGACACAGTTATCCTTCCAAAAATGTATTTGGGAAAGGGATTAAAGGAGATAGAGCCCTCCAAAATCTATTATGCAAATACCACTGACGAGTATTACGCGTACACAAGCGTCGTCGCCGTAAATGTGTTGAACGACCGTGAGGACCCTGAAATCCTGACTATTTTGATGGGGGGAACAAGCAACTTGTACGTCTCAACGAAAAACATCTACATAACGTTCCACGAGTTTGACGGGCAAACATCAATATATAGAGTGAGAATTGATGGAAAAAACATGATCCCTGAAGCCAAGGGCACAGTGCCGGGACATGAGCTAAACCAGTTTTCCATGGATGAATACAACAACCACTTTAGAATAGCAACCACAACGTGGGAGAACGGAAAAACCCAGAACAACGTCTACATATTGGGGATGGATTTGAACATTGCAGGCAATTTAACAAACATCGCACCAGACGAGGTCATAGATTCAGCCAGATTCATAGGAGGACGCTGCTATCTAACAACTTCTGTTGCGCGTAAAGACCCATTCTTTGTGATAGACGTTGAGGATCCAGAAGCCCCGAGGGTTTTGGGCTACCTTAAAATTCCTGGATTTACAAGGTACCTGCACCCCTATGATGAGGACCATTTGATCGGTATAGGGATAAACGAGAATAACGCTGTGAAAATATCAATATTTGACGTAAGCGATGTCAGCAGCCCATTAGAGGTGGACAAGTACACAGTTCAAGGGGACTGGTCCACCACGTTGGTTTTAGAAGATCATAAGGCGTTTCTCCTCGACAAAGGAAAAGAGTTGCTGGTCATACCAGTGGCGATAGCGCGGTATGACAGAGGTTCAGTTTGGCAGGGAGCCTACATCTTCAGAATTCTTTCAAGCTACAGCCTTACATTGAGGGGAACAATAACCCATCAAGAAAACGGCTTTGACCAAGGGGATACTACTTATTGGGTGAAGAGGGCGCTTTACATTGGAGACACGTTATACACGGTGTCTGAGAGGAAAATAAAAATGAACAGTCTAGAGGATCTCTCATTAACAAAGCAAATAGTCTTCCCCTAGGACGACTCCCCCTTTTTCGGTTCCATGTGCACGGTGACAACTGTTTCCGTAAACCTTCTCTTCACAACATTTTCGATTTTTGAAGCAATCCTGTGGGCTTCCCCAATTGATATATTACTCTTGAAGCAGCAGTCCACGTTTATGTAGCGTTTTCCACCAACCACATAAGTTATTATCCTCTCCACCGTGAGGAAGTGTTGGAGGGATTCAGCAGTCTTATAAATTATTTTCTGGATCTCCTCTTCACCTGTGGATGGGCCCCTCTGAAGCTTGCCGTTAAATGGCTCTATATGAACTGTTATGTTTCCAACGTTTCCAATTTTTTCAGTCAACCTTTTTTCTATTTTCTCAGCCAGTTTATGGGCTTCTTCTAACGATAATGCTGGGTCGACATGTGCATGAAGAGTTATGTACAATTTGCCATGCGCGTAAACGACGTTTACTTCGTGGGCTTCTCTCACCCCTTCAACTTCGTTTGCCAGTTTTTCTACAAGCTTTTCTGCCGCCATCTCTTTTTCAAAAGGCTCTACATGAATCACAACTTCGACGTTTTTTAGCAAGCGTTTTAATTTTTCCTCTATTTTTGAGGCTAAAGCGTGGGATTCCTCAAAACCCATGTAACTTGGAACTTGGACGGTGGCCTCAACAAATGTCTTGGTTCCCGCCCTTCTAACCCTAAGGCCTTCTACCTTGGAAACTCCTTCAAAAGACGCTATTTCCATTCTAATTTTTTCCGAGAAATCCTTTGAAACCGCGTCGCTCAACTCCATTCCACTCGCCCAAACAAGCTTAATGCTTAAGTAGGCTACTGCCCCGCTTAAAACTAGAGAGGCTAAAGCGTCTGAAAAAGGAAAGCCGAAAGTGGCCAGTCCAAACCCAAAGAGGGCGACGAGTGTTGAACCTAAATCCGCTATGGCGTGGTAGAAGCCCGCCTGAAGTGTGACGCTTTCTCTTTCTGCCCCTTGTAGGACCTTAACCCTTAAAATGTCAACGCAAAAAGTGTAGGCTATAGCCGCAAAGCCTGCAAACTCCAACTCTCGAACTAAGAAAAACTCGTTTTTTATAAGCCTCAAAATTGACTCCCCCATCAAGAGGAAGACTGTGCCGAGAAGGATTATCCCGCCTAGGAGCCCGCCTAAAGGTTCCATTTTCTCGTGTCCATACATGTGTTCTCCATCTGGAGGCTTTAAAGAGGCTTTTGTCGCCACTAAGAGGATAAGTATGGCTGAAGCGTCGAGAAGTGCGTGGACACCGTCGCTTAGGATGGCCAAGCTCCCAACGGCAAGTCCCAAGGCGACCTCTACAACGACGACGCTGCATATGGTGGTGAAGGAAATCTTTAATTTTCTAAGTTTTTCTTCCTCGTTGCGCATTACCTTCAACAGTTTGTTGGATGCTGTAGATTTAAGAGTTGTGAAGTGATATGACTATTTTAGATATCGAAAGGCTTCTGAAACAAAAACTTTAAAATTGGATGCGTGTATGTTATGTGGGTATCAAAGTGCAGGGTGAATGCTTTAACACCGCCTAGAATAGCGATGCCTCTACTCAAAATTAGACTGTCTGCGCTGGAGTTTTGAGGAGGGTTGGGCGATGAGTGTAACTGACATTTTGAATGGAAAACTGGATGGAAGCGAGGTTGAGATTAAGGGTTGGATTGTAACGAAGCGTTCAAGCGGCGGAGTGCAATTCCTGATCGTTAGAGACGGGACTGGACTGATTCAAGCCACCATCCACAGGGATGAGGTTGATGAAAAAGTTTTCCAAGACGCAGAAGGGTTAACACAGGAGTCTTCAGTTATAATTAAGGGCTCTGTACGGGAGGACAAGAGGGCACCGGGCGGCCGTGAAATAAGGGTAAACGACTTGAAGATAATTCATTTGGCGGAGAGGGATTACCCCTTAGCGAAAAAGGAGCACGGCATCGACTTTCTCATGAATTTTAGACATCTTTGGATAAGGAGCCCGAGGCAGACTGCAATATTAAGGATTAGAGCTGAGGTCGTGAAGGCTTGCAGGGATTTCCTCGACGGGAGGGGATTCGTTTTAACGGACGCCCCTATCTTTACGCCTTCCGCAGTTGAAGGAACGACAACCCTCTTTGAAGTTCCATATTTTGGAGACAAAGCATTTCTAACGCAAAGCGGCCAGCTTTATGTAGAGGCTGCAATAGCCGCTTTTGGAAAGGTTTACTGTTTCGGCCCCACATTTAGGGCGGAGAAATCTAAGACGCCTAGACACTTAACCGAGTTTTGGATGGTGGAACCCGAGATTGCCTTCTGCGACTTTGAGGAAAACTTGAAAGTTCAAGAGGAAATGGTAACCTATATAGTTAAAACTGTTTTGGAGAAGAGGCGAAGGGAACTGGAAACTCTGAAGAGGGATATAGAGCCCCTAAAGAAGGTGGAACCTCCGTTTGAAAGAATAAGCTACACGGAGGCCATCGAATTATTGCAAAAGGCTGGGGCCAAGATAGAATGGGGGGAGGATCTCGGGGCGCCCCATGAGAGGTTTATATCCCTTCAGTTTGAAAAGCCTGTCTTCGTCCACAGATACCCAGCTAAAGCCAAAGCTTTCTACATGCAGCCTGACCCCCAAGACCCGAAGGTGGTGCTATGCGCGGACCTCCTAGCGCCCGAGGGGTACGGCGAAATAATTGGGGGAAGCCAAAGAATCCACGACTTAAAACTGCTTGAGCAGCGAATTGAAGAGTTTGGTTTGCCTAAAAAAGCCTACGAGTGGTACATCGATCTAAGAAGGTATGGATCAGTTCCTCATTCAGGGTTTGGGCTGGGAATAGAAAGAACCGTCATGTGGATATGTAAACTTAAACATATACGGGAAGCTATTCCATTTCCGAGAACCATAAACAGAGTTTGCCCGTAATTTAAAATGGAAAAAATTAGGTGGTAGGTTAGGCTTTTTTATCTAACGCTTTTCTAACTGTTTCAAAAGCTCTTTTCGCTTCTTCAATGGCCACCCCATCTTCTAATGTTGTAACGTCGCCCAAGGTGGCTCCTTCGACAACAGCCCTCAGAAGCCTCCGCATAATCTTGCCGCTTCTCGTTTTGGGAACAACTTCGACGAAAGTTATTATCGCGTCTGATGCCACTACAGGTCCGATGGTGCTTCTAAGGTATTTCTTCAGCTCATTTTCGAATTCTGGGCTCGGCGAATATCCTTTCTTAAGTACCGTGAATATTACTGGCACCTGTCCCTTCACAGGGTCGCTTCTACCGACGCATGCTGCTTCAGCGACAGCAGGGTGTCTAGCGAGGGCTGACTCGACTTCGGCGGTTCCTATTCTGTGGCCTGCAACTTTAATGACGTCGTCGGCTCTTCCCAAGACCCAAATGTATCCATCAGGATCTTTGACGGCGAAGTCGCCGGTGTAGAAGTATCTTTTACCCTTAAACCTTGCCCAGTAAGCGTCAATGTACCTTTGCGGGTTTTTATAGAGGGTTTCAAGCATCCCAGGCCACGGTGAGGTTATAACAAAGTATCCTCTAACTCCAGGTGGGCATGGATTTCCATCGTCATCCACCACGTCCACGGTAACTCCGGGTATTGAGTAGCCGTTTGTGCCAGGCTTCATGGGAAATATTTTGCCTAGGCCTGGGAAATGCCCGGTTATTATGTGTCCAGTTTCCGTCATCCACCAAGCGCTTGAGGCAACAATGTTTTCTTTGCCTAGGTTTTTGAAGTACCATAGGTATGCCTCCGGGTTTATGGGTTCGCCGACCGTGTGGACAACCCTTAAGGTTGATAGATCATGCCTCTTGACATAGTCTTCTGGGAACCTCATTAGCATTCTGATGGCTGTCGGCGCAGTGTAGAATAGGGTAACCCCGTACCTTTCAATTATGCTCCACCATCTGTCCGGCTCCGGATAGTCTGGGGATCCTTCAAACATCACTGTTGTTAAACCTGTTATAAGCGGACCGTAAACGACGTATGAGTGCCCCGTTATCCATCCAACGTCAGCCGTGCACCAGAAAACGTCGTCATCGCGGGCGTCAAACAGCATTTTCATGGTTGCATACAAGCCGACGGCGTAGCCGCCTACAGAATGTTGGACGGCTTTCGGCGTGCCAGTTGTGCCTGACGTGTAGAGGATGAACGCTGCGTCTTCCTCCCCTCTCCTTTCAACAGGGACGTAAACGTTTGGCGATATGTCTGCAATGAGCTCGTGATGCCATATGTCCCTCTCCTTGTCCCATGGTATTTCGATTCCTGCCCTTTTGACAACTACAACCTTCTCTATTTTCAAGCCCTCTTTTTCGCATATTTTTATGGCTTCGTCAACTATGGGTTTCAAAGGTACAATCTTACCCCTTCTGTAAAGTCCATCTGCTGTGATTATTATTCTTGAACCGCTGTCTAAAACTCGGCTCGCGAGGGCTTCGGCGCTAAATCCACTGAAGACTATGCTGTGCTCTGCGCCGAGTCTTTGAACTGCAAGCATGTAGAAGGGAAGTTCAGGAATCATTGGCAGGTAAAACGTTAAAATTTCGCCCTTTTTTACCCGTAATTTTTCTTTTAAGGCATAGCTGATAACGTTAGACTCTCTGAACAAATCGTAGTATGTGAACTTTTTAACTTCCTTTGGCTGTTTTAGGGTTTCATCCCACGGCTCCCCTTCCCATATTAATGCCAGCTTGTTCTTTCTGCCCTTCTGAATTTGCCAGTCTGTGGCTAGATAGGCGAGGTTTGTTTCTCCGCCGACAAACCATTTGTAAAATGGTGGATTGCTGTCGTCGAGCACTTTGCTCCACCTTTTGAACCAGAAGAGTTCGTTGGCCCATTTTTCCCACCATTTTTCTATAGCTTCTTTGCTTGAAGTGGTGCTCTCGTGGAACTTTTTGAAGTCGTTTTTGTCCCAGACTTTGTCCTTCCAACTTGGTGGAATAATGTTGCTTTCAAAGAATTCTTTATACGCCTCTGCGCTTTGAGACATCTACACCACCCTTTTTAGAGCAGAGCAGTGTTCAGTTTCCATCTAATATACCTTTTTGTGTCAAGTTCACGCTACAATTGATGGGAACACTTGATAAGCATTCACGGAACGGAGGTTGCTTAAATTTTGGCGGTGCTTGCGGATTATTCCTGCTTTGGCGGTTTTAACATAACCGCTACAATAAGCCCTAACAGGGCTAAGACTAACACGTACTGGAAGACCGCCGTATACGCGCCAAATATGTCTTTAGCTTGCCCCGCCAGCAAGTTGCCAATTACGGCTCCTGCCCCATAGGCAGTGAAGACAAGCCCATAGTTGCGGGCGTAGTCCCTTGTGCCGAAGAAGTGGGCAGTCGCCGCCGGGGCTATTGCAAGCCAGCCTCCGAGGTTCAGCCATAATATTGCGAAGGCTATAACGTAGGCTGCTATGGACGCTGTGTTTGTAAGCATTAGGAGAGAAGCTAGAATGATCAGGGTGAAGGATATTGCCGCAGCCTTTCTCGGGGAAATTCTGTCAGTTATCCAGCCGAATAGTGGTCGACCGAATCCGTTGCAGAAGGCAAATGGGATTATTAAAGTTGTAAGCAAAGCCGATATTTCTGCCTCGCTTACTCCCGCGTTTGCAGCGACTTCTAGCCCAACGGGTTTGGAAACTCCTATTGCCATTAGCCCTGCGAGGGTTCCGATGGTGTAGCAGACCCATAGGGCGTAAAAGGCTCTTGTTTTAACCAGTTCGCTTCTCGCAAAATCCTTAGCTGTAACCTTTGCCGGGCTTTTCCCTTGGGGGTTCCACCCTGCTGGTTTCCAATCGTTCGGTGGGAAATGGAGGAGCAGAGCGAAAAGCGCCATTAAAATGAAGAATACTCCCCCGAAAATTTTGAGGGTTGTGAAGATGCCGAAATTTGCGGTTAAAAAGTCTGCGACGGGACCTATAAGGGCTGCTGAGAAGCCGAACCCTAGGAGGGTTAAGCCCACGGCTAAGCCCCTCTTGTCTGGGAACCACCGCGTTGAAGTTACTATGGGGCAGTTGTAAGCGATTCCAACACCTAGGCCTCCAATCACGCCGTAAAGAAACACTAGAGCTGCTGGTGATGTTGCGAAGGATGCTAGGAACCATCCTAGGCCGACGAATACGGCTCCTAGGAGGGCTATCTTTTTCGGCCCGTACTTTTCAATGTACCTGCCCATCAAGGGCATCGTAAGGGCGAAAATTAGAAGAAAAACTATGAAGGGCATCTGCATTTCTGTAGAGGTTACCTTTAAACCGTAACCCTCGGGGGGAGGGGCTTCAAAGACCCTCCTTAAGGGCACAGAGATTATGCTGTAAGCGTAAATTGCGCCGAGGCACAACATTATTACTAACCCGGATACAACCAAAAACCATCTTCCAATCTCCGCCCTTACGCCTAATATTTTGCAGGTCTCCTGCACTTTTTACACCCTTAGGCGTGTAGAAGGGAAAATGGAGCCACATAACTTCTATAAAAGCCTTTTTGAAAATCCACGATGCAGGATTGTTAAAAACTTTGAAGAATAAGAAGCGTTGTGTGTCTGCATGTTCGGCTTTGGGTGAGGCGCGTAATGCGCCTGTCTAATGCCATTTCCAGACTTTTTTGCCCATCAGCAGTTCTGGAAAAACGAAAAGTCCCCAGCTAGCAACGCCTATTACGTACATTAGATCTATCGGGCTTAAGGCGGTTAAGTGGAAGAGCTGCTGGGTTACTGGTATATAAGTTATTCCAATGGTTAAAGCTATTGAAACGAAAACAGCTGCTACGAAAAACTTGTTTTGGAAGGCTTTCCTGCCCATGCGCCATACGCAACGTTTTTCAGAGCGACAGTTCCATACGACGAAAAGCTCAAACATTGCAGCTTGCACGAAGGCTGTTGTGGTAGCCTCTCTGTATGTGAGCTCCCTCGCAATTTCGTCTATGGTTCCATCCGGAAGCAGCCATGGATGGGCTGGCCACACATAATATTCTAGACAGAAGACTAGGAACGTTCCCGTAGCCTGCAACAGGAATGAGGCGATTATGAACGCGCCCATTCCGTGGAGAATTCCCTCCTCTGGTTTCCGCGGCTGTCTTTCCATGACGCCTTCGTCTGGGGGGTCTGTTGCTAAAGCCACAGCCGGACCGCCGTCCGTTACAAGGTTTATCCATAGTATCATTGCTGGCAGAAGCGGGAGCGGGAACATTTCCGCGCCGAATATTCCGCCTAGAATGGCGAACGTCCCTATAACCAACAGTTCGTCGAAGTTGCAGGCTAACAGGAAACGCGCATATTTTCGGATATTATCATAAATGACTCTTCCCTGCTCAACAGCCTTGACAATTGTTGCAAAGTTGTCATCTGTCAGGATAAGGTCTGAGGCTTCTCTTGTCACGTCTGTTCCACTTATGCCCATTGCCACGCCAATATCTGCAGCCTTAACCGCGGGAGCGTCGTTCACTCCGTCGCCGGTCATCGCCACAATATGGCCTTTCCTCTTTAACGCATTAACGATCTTCAGCTTGTGCTCAGGGGAAACCCTTGCATAAACCGTTACCTTCTCAACAATTTCTTCAAATTCTTTGTCGCTCATCTTCTCCAATTCGGCGCCAGTTAAAACCATGTCGCCCTCCTTGAAGATTCCAACTTCTTTGGCCACTGCGACGGCTGTGAGTTTATGATCGCCTGTTATCATTACAGTTTTTATTCCCGCCTTTTGGCATAGCTTGTTGGCTTCTATGGCTTCCTCTCTCGGGGGATCTATCATGCCTTGCAGCCCTACAAAGACCATCCCACTCTCAGCTGTCTTTTCATCGTATTTGGTTATGTTTGCTGGAAGTTTCTTGTATGCCATGGCTAGAACTCGTAAAGCGCTACTGGCCAGCTGCTCGTTGACTTCCAGAATCTTTTTACGTTTTTCATCTGTTAGTTTCTTTTCCTTGCCTTCCTCGACTATGTGGGTGCATCTTTCCAGTACGGTTTCTGGGGCCCCCTTCATGTAAGCGTATATCTCGCCCCCTGTGGTCTTGTGAATGGTGGTCATGCGTTTTCTTTCAGAAGTAAAGGGTATTTCACCCACGCGGGGGTAAGCTTTTTCTAAAGCTTCCTTTTCAAGTCCAGCCTTGGAAGCCGACACTATTAATGCGCCTTCTGTAGGATCTCCAAAAATTTCCCACATGTTTTTTTGGTCGTTTCTTCTTAGACTTGCGTTGTTGCATAAGGCGCCTATCTGCAACAGGAGTTTCAGGTCTCCTTCAGGTTTCACCGCGTCTTGTCCTTGGCGGAATTCGCCTTTCGGCTCGTAGCCGACGCCTGTAACTTCAATGATTTTTCCGTCAACGTAAACTTGGCGGACGGTCATTTCTCCTTTTGTTATGGTTCCTGTTTTATCTGAACAGATTACTGTCACTGCTCCGAGGCTTTCTGCTGAAGACAGCCTCCTCACGATGGCGTTACGTTTTGCGAATTCTCTTGCGCCGAGGGCTAAGGCTATTGTCACTATTGCGGGAAGCCCTTCCGGAACCGCGGAGATTGCCAGGGCTATTGATGACATGAAGGCCTGAATGAAGCCTTCTATCTCGAAATGCTTTTGCATGATTACTTCAAAAGCTTCAAGCGCAAATATTAAAACACAAACAGCTATAACGACTTTAGCTATTTTGCTTGCGAATCTGTCCAACTTTTTCTGAAGGGGTGTCTCCTCCTCTTCAGCTGTCTGCACCATTTCAGCGATTTTTCCGAACTCCGTGTTCATGCCTGTGGCGGTTACTACAGCTTTCCCCCTTCCATAAACCACGTGGGTTGCGGAGAAAACCATGTTCCGCCTTTCAGAAACTGGAGTGTCTTCAGCCAAAATAACCGGCTCCTTATTAACTGGAGCAGATTCACCCGTTAAAACAGCCTCGTTTGTCTTAAGCTCAACAACTTCTATTAATCGTGCGTCAGCAGGAACATGGTCTCCCTCTTCCAAGACGAGGATGTCGCCTGGAACCACTTCCGCAGCCGGTATAATAATCTCTTTACCATCACGTATTACCCGGGCTTTTGGTGCAGCCAGCTTTTTCAGGGCTTCTACAGCTTTTTCCGCTCTATACTCTTGGACAAAACCTGTAACTGCACATAAGATGATTATCGCGCCTATCACGATGGTGTCTGCGTAGGCTTCCATAAATTCTCCGCCATGAATCATTTCCCAATAGCCGATGACCGCTGAAAAGATGGTTGCCGCGATAAGCAGTAGGATGAATATGTCTTTGAACTCGTCTAAAAACATTTGAAGGGCTGTTCTACGCTTAACTTTTTTAATTTCGTTATAACCATACCTCTTGAGCCTTTCGAGGGCTTCCTGCGAGGATAAACCTTCACGGGTTACCCCCAGTTCCCTTAAAACCTCGCTTACTTCCATTGTGTGCCAAGGTTTAGACATTTTCAACCCTACGATTTATATTAATTAACACACATAAGCAGTTTACCTACTTATAAAATTCACTCTGTACGTGCAGTTATGTGAGGTTGGTTTTACTCAAAAAATGTGGGAGATTTAAAGGGTTAGCAGTATTATCAACGGTGCAAAGACTTCAGCCACAAGGGACATCACGGTGATCATAGTGTTAAGCGATGGTCCGGCTGTGTCCTTAAACGGGTCTCCCACAGTGTCACCTGTCACCGCAGCCTTATGGGCTTCTGAGCCTTTACCGCCGTGCGCTCCGGATTCGATGAATTTTTTGGCGTTGTCCCAAAGTCCGCCAGCGTTAGACATGAATAAAGCGAAAATTATGCCTGTAACGATGCTTCCTGCTAGAAATCCCGCCAACGCCTCCTTTCCCAGGAATACAATGGTTAAAATTGGAACTATTATGGCTAGGGAGCAAGGCAATATAAGCTC
>JAWBZV010000011.1:0-40992 GCA_038865865.1 Bathyarchaeia archaeon
TGATTAAAAGCAAGTAAAACATTGGGTAGCCATCAGTTCATACAAATTCGTGGTTGAAGCCCAACCCGCTTAGCCTTAAACCCATGACGCGCTTACGGTAGAGCATTGTTAACGATCACATCTTTTGGACGCCGGACTCCTTTGAAGATGGAATCATGCCACGGAATATTCGCCGTTTCATAGCATGGGCTAAGCGGATAGTATATTTTTCTCTTGGAAAACCCAAGGCGTGCCAATCAGCGCCTTCATGAGGGGTGTGCTGATTATTGCTGCGATAATCGCCTGTAACAGCCTAATAGCTGGATAAACGAAGGGGCTGACTATGAACAGGAAACGGACAACATCCAAGGGTAATCCGAAAATTCCTTCATAAACGGGCGGCGTTGCAAAAATCAGCGAACCCCACATGTTGTCAACCTGATTTCCAATAAAGGCTAGTAGAAAATACAGAAATGGGAGAGACTTAGCGCCAGACAACCGCTTGGCAAACTTTACACAAGGCAATATCAGAAGCAAAGCAATAATCTTGTCCCATAAAACTGCTACTGCGACATAAAAATTTTCGTTGATGGGCTGGGCGGGCGGTGTAAACAGAAAAGCTATTATTAGGATGGCGTTTATTAAAAAGCCTGCTTTCCATTTTCTGTAAAAGACCAGCCCGGTCACTAAAGCGTTTAATGGCGGCGACAACAAGAAAGGCATCCCGTAGGGGCCAAAGCTTCCGGGAGGCAAAACCCATGCAATAAGCGCCCCGGCGAAAGCTGCCAAACTCCCCAAATAAGGTCCAAGCAGTAGTCCATAAACAGAGGCGATAAGGGCTTCCAAACTTATTTTTATCTCAGGAATAGCAACTGCAGGAATATAAGGCGTTACCAGCGAAAGCACGTAATATAAAGCAGCAAAAATGGCTGTTAAGGCTGCGTTTTTTGCTGAAAGTTTCATTCTTAAACCTCACTATGTAATAATGTTCATTGCCGTGTAATTTTTTACACAACATTAATAAAGTTTTCTGTGCAATACAGCTCAAGGTGAAGGTGCAACCTTTGGGCATGCCCTACACCGATAAAGCCACACATATAGCTCAATGCCTAGAATTGGCTATACTCTTAGAGGTAAGCGCAGACAAGCCTGGAAACGTAAATCTCGTCGTTGGCTTTGAGGGCACAAACCATATGCATTTTTTAGCCTCCGCTGTCGCTGCAGCTCCCCACTTTAAGGCGGCTGCTGAGCGGGGAATAACTGTCGCCAAGGGTGAACTAAGCCTAAACGACGCCCAAGTAGGTCAAATCATAAGGGACTGCATTGCAGACATAAATTCGTGGCAGAGCGGCGGCAACACATTGCTCGGCACAATAATTCTGCTCGTGCCCATAGCTGTGGCTGCTGGGATGACCCCAACAGCAGACGGCAACATCTTTGAAATCCCAGAATTAAGGTGGAGGTTAAGGCAAGTTGTGGAATCCACAACTCCAGAGGACGCCGTGGCTGTTTATGAAGCCATAGCCATCGCAAAGCCAAGCGGGCTTGGAAAGGCTCCAGACTTAGACGTTAACGATCCCAGCTCTGTGAAGCGCATACGCGAGGAGAAGATCTCCCTATACCAAGTTTTCAAAATAGCTTCAGGCTATGACAATGTCTGTTCAGAGTGGGTGAATGGTTACCCTATAACCTTCGACTTTGCCTACCCAAAACTCTTAAGCCGGATAAAGGAAGACAAAAACCTGGACGTGGCCATAACCCACACTTTTCTGGAGGTTTTATCAGCTTATCCCGACACGTTCATAGCGAGAAAGGCTGGTATTGAAAGGGCGAAGTGGGTTTCAGCCATGGCTGCGGAGGTCCTAAAACACGGTGGACTGAAAACATACAAGGGAAGACGGAAACTGAAAGAGTTGGACAACGCGTTAAGAAGGGAAAGCAACATCCTAAACCCGGGGACAACAGCGGACATAATTGCGGCAGCTATAGCCCTAAATAACCTAGCCGGATACAAGCCTTAACTGAAAACTAAAGCATCACCATTGACCTTTTAGAAAAGCGGGTAGGGACAACCAGCGTTTATTTTCCAGCTTCCAACAACTTTAAACGCAAAATTGGAAAAGATAAATAAACCCAAGATTTGAAAATATCTACTCTAAACTTAATATCATCTTATGCCTCTACACCAAAGCA
Source organism: Bathyarchaeia archaeon (assembly GCA_038865865.1). Classification (GTDB taxonomy): domain Archaea; phylum Thermoproteota; class Bathyarchaeia; order Bathyarchaeales; family Bathycorpusculaceae; genus JANXEP01. The sequence continues at coordinate 2,173 of JAWBZV010000011.1, forward strand.
GGCTGAAAGCATGAGTGAAAAACCAACACTTAAGGTAACTTTGATAACGGGGCGAACCATTGAGCAGGGCGTTGGCAAAGAACACGGCAAATCTTCAAAGGAATATGTTGAAAGCGTGTCCGTATGCTACATAGACCCCGAAGATTTAAAAAGACTTGGGGTGAAGGAGGGTGAAAACGTCTCCGTCTCCACAAAGTTTGGAATGGTGGTTGTGAGGGCTGTAAAGTCCATCAGGAACCCCCATCCAGGGGTAATTTTCATCCCCTATGGGCCATGGGCAAACGTCGTTGTCGACCCTGAAACCCACAGCATAGGCATGCCCTCTTTTAAGGGGATACCTGCATTGCTTGAACCCGCCCCCGACAAGCCTGTTTTAGGCTTAAAGGAACTTCTCAAAACACAGTTTGGGAAGGATTAAGGATGGCAGTTGTTAAAGCCGTAACGTGTCCGGTTTGCGGTTGTCTCTGCGACGACATAGAGTTGACCGTGGAAAATGGGAGGATAGTTAAAGTTAAGAACGGCTGCGCCATGTGTGAAGCCAAGTTTCTGGGCTACTGCTGTGAACATAGGGTTTTAAAGCCCATGATAAGGAAGAATGGAGAGCTTTTTGAAGTTCCCCTTAAAGAAGCCATACACAAAGCCGCTGAAATTTTGGCTGACGCAAACTACCCACTATTGTATGGCTGGAGCAACACAAGCTGCGAAGCCATAAGTGTGGGCATCGAGTTGGCTGAGGAGGTTGGAGGAGTCATCGACAACACTTCAGTGGTCTGCCATGGCCCCTCACAGCTAAGCATCCAAGACGTGGGAATATCGACATGCACCCTTGGACAGGTAAGGCATAGAGCTGACCTTATAATCTATTGGGGATGCAACCCATGGAGCGCTCACCCGAGACACATGGAACGCTACACAGCCTTCTCAGAAGGAAGATTTGAAAAAAGTGCTTGGAGAAGCTACATCTCAAAAACAAGAGCCCTAATTGCCCTCAAAAAATTTAGAAGTGCCCTAAAAAGGGCAGTGCTTGGAAAGGGACAGGCATTGCCCTTTCACCTTGAAAAGAAGCCCCAACCATTCATACAAAAAGAGGGGAGAAAACTGATAGTTGTGGATGTTATACGCACGAGGTCCGCGGTTATCGCTGACTACTTCATCCAAGTTGAACCCGGCAAGGATTACGAGCTCCTCCAAGCCTTCAGGGCATTGATTCGGGATCAGGAAATTGAAACAGACAGGGTTGCAGGCGTGCCAGTTGAATATTTAGAGGAGGTGGCAGACGCCATGGTAAACTGCGACTTCGGCGCCCTATTTTTCGGGCTTGGGCTAACCATGAGCAGCGGCAAACTCAGGAACATCGACGCTGCGCTCTCCCTCGTACGCGACCTAAACATGCGAACCAAGTTTGTGATAATGCCCATGAGGGGCCACTTCAACGTGACGGGCGCCAACATGGTTTTCACATGGCAGACAGGCTACCCCTACGCTGTCGACTTCTCCTTGGGCTATCCAAGGTATAACCCGGGCGAAACTTCCGCCGTGGATGTCCTCCTCCGAAAGGATTCAGACGCCGCCCTGATAGTGGCTTCAGATCCCGTTTCAAACTTTCCAAAGAAGGCGGCTGAACACCTCGTGGAAAACCCGTTAATAGTCATTGACCCCCACATGAACGTGACCTCCCAGGTGGCCGACGTTATTATCCCATCAGCTTTTGTGGGTATTGAGGCGGAGGGAACAGCCTATCGCATGGACCACGTGCCCATACCGCTAAAAAAGGTTGTTGACCCTCCAAAAGGCTTGCTTCCAGACGAGGAGATTTTGAAAAGAATCCTAGACGAAGTTAGAAAAATTAAAAGGGCGAGGGGGGTTGCCTAAATGGAACTGCTAATACGGAACGGTTTTATCTATGACCCCATCAACGGGGTTAACGGCGAAAAAATGGATATAGCAGTTAAGGATGGAAAAATCGTTGAAAAAATTGAGGGACGCGGGGTTAAGGTGATTGATGCTTCTGGAATGGTTGTAATGCCAGGTGGAGTTGACATTCACAGTCACATTGCAGGCGGGAAGGTGAACTCCGGGAGGCTGCTTAGGCCGGAAGACCACTTCAAAGACTTTGAAAGGAAAACTCCCATAACAAGGTCCGGGGTAGGCTACTCCGTGCCCTCCACGTTTACTACGGGTTACCGCTACGCGAGGATGGGCTGGACAACGGTTATGGATCCAGCCATGCCTCCTTTAGAGGCCCGTCACACCCATGAAGAGTTAAGCGACACGCCCATAATTGATAAGGCTAGTTACCCCCTTATAGGCGACTGGTGGTTTGTGCTTGAATATTTAAGGGATGGGAAAATTGAGGAGTGCGCCAGACATGTGGCTTGGATGATAACCGCAACAAAAGGATACGCTATAAAACTTGTAAACCCAGGTGGGCTTGAAGCTTGGGGCTTCGGGCGTAACGTAAAAAGCATAGACGACCCTGTCCCCAATTTTGGGATAACCCCCCGCGATATTATCCGGGGCTTATGTAAGGTCAATAGGCTTTTAAACCTGCCCCACACAATCCATGTGCACACAAACAACTTAGGGGTTCCAGGAAACTATACCACAGCGTTGGACACTATGAAGTGTGTTGAGGATTTAGCCGACGACGACAAGCCGGCAATACACATAACCCACTGTCAATTCTCCGCCTTCAAGGGAGACGACTGGAGAACCCTCCAGTCTGGGGCTGAAGAAATAGCAAACTATGTTAACAGCCACTCCCACGTGACTATGGACATGGGCCAAGTAATATTTACGGACACCACAACTATGACGGCGGACGGCCCCTTCCAATACACGCTTTACACTCTAAGTGGGAACAAGTGGGTAAACCATGACGTGGAAACGGAGACAAGTTCTGGCGTGGTGCCATTCCACTATCGCCCAAAAAGCTCCGTCCACGCAATCCAATGGTCCATAGGCCTTGAGCTAGCCCTACTAATTAAGGACCCGTGGAAGATCATGATGACAACGGACCACCCTAACGGCGGGCCGTTTATTGCTTATCCACAGATTGTGGCTTGGCTCATGAGCAAAAAAGCAAGGGAGGCTGTTCTGAAAAGGGTTAACCCCAAGGCAAGGAGCAGAAGCCTCCTCCCATCAATAGACCGCGAGTTAAACTTCTACGAAATAGCCATAGTAACCAGGGCAGGCCAAGCTAAAGCATTAGGGCTTAAGGAAAAGGGGCATTTAGGCGTGGGCGCAGATGCGGACATAGCCATCTACAATTTGAACCCTGAAACCCTAGACCCGGAGAAGGATTACGAGGCCATAATTAGGGCGTTCCAGAGGGCTGCGTACACCATTAAAAGCGGAGAAATTGTTGTCAAGGACGGAGAAGTTTTAAAGCATAAGGATGGAGCCACCATGTGGCTTGACGTGAAGCTATGTGACCCCTCTGAGATGGAGATAAATACTGAAATGCAGAGGAGGTTCAGGGAGTACTGGACCGTTGAGTATGAAAACTATCCCGTCTCAGAAAAGTATCTTGCCATTTCCCGCCCCATAACCGTGAAGGCTGATGTGTAATGATAAACCTATACCCCATAAAAGAGTTTAAACTGCCCGTAGTTGCCGAATGCATAAACCCAGATGTTTTCCAAGGAAAAACCATCAGCGAAATAAAGCAGCTTGAAGTTTGGGAAGGCAACAAAAAACGGAAACTTGAAGAACTCTTCAGGGTTGAGGAGGTAAAGGCGGAAGGCGCCCAAGCGGAAAACGTGATAACAGTGCACGGCAACGTAGGCAAAGTCCGAAGGATAGGCGCCGGCATGACAAGCGGCGAAATAATCATTAAGGGGGATGTGGGCATGCACCTCGGCGAAGAAATGAAAGGCGGAAAAATAACAGTTTATGGAAATGCAGGCGGATGGGCTGGTTCAATGATGGCTGGAGGAACCATTGAAATTCATGGGGATGCAGGCGACTACCTTGGCGCTCCATATAGGGGAAGCGTGGAAGGCATGAAAGGCGGAAAAATAACAGTTTATGGAAACGTTGGAAATGAGGCTGGCGCCTACATGAGAAAGGGCCTAATTAAGATTTATGGATGCGCAGGCCAGTTTGCGGGTCTGAGAATGTATGACGGACTGATCTATGTGCAGAAAGACTGTGCGGGAAGGGCTGGTGCTTGCATGAAAGATGGAACAATTGTCGTAGGCGGCTTCATGGAGTCCGTTCTGCCAAGCTTCACCTTTGAAGGCTTAAGAAAAAGGGTTAAAATCGAAGAGGGTGAAGTTGTCGAAGCACCCTTCTACCTTTTCCTCGGAGACCTAACGGAAAACGGCACAGGAAAACTTTACGTTTCCAAGGCGAACAACCCTCAACTAAGCCACTTTGAAAAACTCCTCTAGCAAGTAATAAGAGGGACTGGTTTTGAAAAACTTTTTGAGTGTGAACCAGCTGGCTTGGAGGCTTCTGGAAGAGCTTTGCGAAAAAGCAGACTTTTACGGAGTGAAGGTTGAGAGGACAGAATGCGGCGCCATGGTTATTGACGCAGGGATAAGGGCTAAGGGAGGATTTGAGGCTGGGAGGATTATAACCGAAATTTGCATGGGCGGATTGGCTAAAGCGGAAATAGCAAGGAGGGAGTATGGCGAGCTGGAACTTCCATCCATAACGGTTTACACGGACCACCCGGCAATAGCTGCCCTAGGCTCCCAGTTCGCAGGCTGGAACATAAAAGAGGGCGATTACTCAGCCATAGGCTCTGGGCCGGCGAGAGCCCTATCCCTGAAGCCTAAAGAATTATATGAGAAAATAGGGTATAGGGACGATTATGATAAGGCGGTGGTTGTCCTAGAAACGGACAAACAGCCACCGGAAAAATTAATGAGGCGGGTGGCTGAAGACTGCCACGTTTCCTGCGAGAATTTGGCGTTCATTTTAGCCCCAACGGCCAGCCTTGCCGGAGCCACTCAGGTTGCAGGAAGAATTGTTGAGACAGGCTTACACAAGCTTGAACGGTTGGGCCTAGACCCAAAAATTGTTCTGCATGGCTGGGGATGCGCCCCAATACCGCCAGTGCATCCAAAGTTTGTGAAGGCCATGGGGCGAACCAACGACGCCATCCTCTACGGGGGAGTGAGCTACTACGCTGTCGATTTTGAAAATGACGAAGAACTAGCTAAAATTGTAGAGAAGGCCCCCTCCAAGGCCTCAAAAGATTATGGGCGACCCTTCTCTGAAATCTTCAAGGCAGCGGGATACGACTTCTACAAGATAGATCCAAACATATTCGCTCCGGCAGTGGTGCTGGTTAATAATGTAAAGACGGGCAAGGGGTTTAAATCCGGAGAAATTAACATAAACGCCTTAAAAGAGTCCTTTGGCTTCTAACTGTGCCTAGCTAGACCTGCTTGAACGCACTTGGGGGCTTATGAAGAATTTGTTTAGGAAACTATTGAAACCCCTGTTTCCAATCAAGGCAGCCATGAAAAAGCTCATTACAACAATTTCCACCAAAGCCTTTGGTAAAATGTAGTAGATGAATATTGCTGCCCCTCCACTTCCTAGGAAGAAGGGCATCAAATATGCAAAATACGCGTAGGTGAAAATACATTCTGGGACATAGGCTAAAAGCGTGACTGGAATAGCTATAAGGGAAGAACGTTTATTTTGGGCTAGGCCTAAAATTTTTGCAAAAACCCCCGCTGTTAAGCCTGTTAACCCCTTACCAACCGGGAGCCCAATTAAGCCCAGCCAAGAACCCATACCCATGGGTCCAAACATTATTCCCGGAAGAATCCCGACAAGAAAGCCTGAAACCAGCCCCAAAACCGGTCCGCCGTAGAATCCTGCGATAAACGCAGCCAGCAGGGAGAAGTCTAAAGCAACACCTTGGGTAAGAGGACCAGCGTGGTATGAAATTGCGAATAGCACGTTTCCAAGGGCTCCCATCATTAACGCGAATGTGATGGTTTTTGTGTTCATGTACGACCCGCTTCTACTCTAACTGATTTATTATTTAAGAGTAGCTACTCAAAAAAGAGTTGAAAACATTTAAACCGAAAGTTTGATTTGAATGGAAAGAAATATTTTGATTTCGCTTGTTAAGATAAATTAAAATTTAAGGCAAAAGGGCTGAGCTTGCAGGCAACCCTTCGACAAATAGTTAAAGAGGCTCTGGAAGCTAACTGCGAACAATTTGAAAGAGTTGTTGAAGAGGCTGGGGAGCTTATTTGCGGCGAAAAGGGCTATATCGGAAATTTTGAGGCTGTTGGAAGGCTTGCAAAACTTGCACCCTTGGGCAGGGCGCTGTTCATCAGCGACCTGCACGGCGACCTAGAAAGCCTGGTTGAAATTTTGGATGGAAGCGGTTTCCTTGAGGAGATGCGAAAGAACGACAGTTTATCCATAATTTTCCTAGGCGACTACGGAGATAGGGGAGTTTACTCCGCGGAGGTTTACTATACAATTTTAAGGCTTAAGCTGCTTTTCCCAAAGCAATTAATCCTCATGCGGGGAAACCACGAAGGCCCAGAGGACCTTTTGGCTTCACCCCACGACCTGCCAGTTCAGTTTCGGAGAAAGTTCGGTGAAAAATGGCAAACAGCCTACGCCAAAATCCGGAGGTTGTTCAACTGCCTTTACAACGCAGTGCTCGTTGAAGGCCGCTATTTAGCAGTTCATGGAGGCTTGCCACCTGAGGCAAAAACGGTGGAGGACTTAGCCTATGCCCATGAGAGACATCCAAGGGAAAGCCTCCTTGAGGATATGCTCTGGAGCGACCCAAATGAAATCATCGAGGAGACATGTGGTTCTCCAAGGGGTGCAGGAAAACTTTTCGGCGAAAAAATAACAAGGGAAGTTTTAGGCCGCTTCCACGTGGAAATTCTTATAAGGGGGCATGAACCGTGTCCGGAGGGCTTCAAAATAGACCATAAAGGCCGCGTTTTAACCCTTTTTTCAAGGAAGGGTCCACCCTACTTCAACGATTATGGAGCCTACCTCGTCCTGGACCTTTCTAAAAAGTTTCAAAACGCGGAGCAATTGATCCCGTACATTCGCAAGTTTTAAGGGCTGGTTATAAAAACGCGCGGAAACTTTAAGAACTAAGCTGGGCAGCATTTCCAATGGTTAAAAGGGCGGTAGACGTTTTGAAAATTGGGATTGTAGCAAAAAATGTTAACGCGTATGGGTCGACAGCTCTGCGGGAAGCCTTGGTTAAGCGGGGCATCCCACACGAGTTCCTAAGTTTTCCAAAGCTCGTTGCACGCGTTGGATATAAGCCATACCTGAATGGAGGTAGACACGACATTTTAAGAGATTTTAACGCCCTAATAATCCGTCCAATCGGGCGGGGCTCCCTAGAGGAAACAGTTTTCAGGATGGACGTTCTTTATAGGCTGCAAAGGCAAGGGTTATACATTGTGAACCCTCCGGAGGCAATTGAACACTGCGTCGACAAATATGACATCCTAGCCATGCTGGAAGATAATGGCGTTCCTGTTCCCCGCACTGCTGTAACTGAAGATCCAGAGGAGGCTTTGAAGCTTTTCCACGAACTAGGCGGAGACGTCGTCGTGAAACCCCTCTTCGGCTCAAGGGGGGTGGGCTCAACCCGCGTCAGAGACCCTGATGTTGCAGCCACAATCTTTGACGCCATAACCTTTTATCATGGAGTAATATACATGCAGGAGTTTGTCCCCCACGGCTTTTCGGACATACGTGCCTTCGTTATAGGCGACCGTGTGGCAGCTGCCATGCGCCGGGTATCAACAAGCTGGAAGACAAACTATAGTCAAGGTGCCCGCCCGGAGCCCATCAAACTGGATAGTTCGCTTGAAGATTTGGCCGTTAAGTCCTCAAAGGTTATAGGATGCAAAATTGCAGGCGTGGACATCCTCGAAAGTCCTAGGCCGCTGGTTATCGAAGTCAACAGTCAACCTGGATGGAAGGGCCTACAATCCGTAACAGACATAAACATTGCAGATGAAATCGTGAGCTTTGTGCTCTCAGAACTGAAAAAGTAAAGGGGGCACCCAATTTAATAGAAGTGGAAGTAGCTAAAATTGACGTTGCGTCTAAAAAGTTCGAGAAAATTAAGGATTACGTTGCCGAAGAAAAGCCCCTGAACATATTCATAAACAAAACTCAATATGTCACCATATTCTGTTACCCAATGGAGCTTAAGGAACTAGTTGTAGGCCACCTTCTCTCAGAAGGTGTGATAAAAAACGTTGAGGAAATAGAGCAAATAACCTTTGCTGAAGGCGGAATATGCCACATAAGCCTAAAACCTACCGTGAACCTTGACGCTCGGTTGAGGCTTGCCCAGCGGCTGTCCCGCATAATACCCTCAGCTTGTGGAGGCCCATATCAGCCTCAAGCCCTGAAGAGACTTAAAAAAATCGAGTCAAAGCTGACCGTTAAGGCGGAGACCATCCAAAACTGCACAGGCAACCTGAACCGCATGGCGGAAACCTTTAGAAAAACAGGAGGAGTCCATGCGGCCGCCGTCTACATGGCTGACGGAACCCTGTTGGCTTTAGCTGAAGATGTAGGCCGCCACAACGCTGTGGACAAGGTTATAGGGAAGTGCGCGTTGAATGGAACGAATTTCAAAGAGTGTTTTATAACTCTAAGCGGTAGACTTTCAGCCGACATAGTTTTAAAAGCTGCTAGGGTTGGCATACCAATAGTCGCCTCAATAGCTGCGGCGCTGGATTCAGGTATAGAAATCGCCAAGAAGGCGAACTTAACGCTTATAGGCTTTGTCCGCGGGAATCGCATGAACGTCTACAGCGTTCCTGAAAGGATATTACTTTCCTAAAAGCCTGGCACATTCCACGCAAATTCCATGGTGGAAATGGCAGCTTCTGCAGACGCGCTTACCGCATCTTCGGCAAGTGTAGCTTGCAACTCTTCTTTTACAAATGGCGCATAGGTCCATGAAGTTTTAGGCGCCCTTGCCTTTAAGCTTCTCTACAACTAGCTGCGCAACCCTTGCGCCGCTGAGAAGCATTCCTCCAAATATGGGTCCCATGCGTGGCGTTTGGTCTATGGCGGCAACAGCCATGCCCGCAACAAAAAGTCCAGGGCAAACTTCCCTCGTGTTTTTAACCGTTAACTCCTCAGCCAGCGAGGACCACATGGACTTTTCGCCTTTGATGATTATTCCCAGTTCCGGAATTTTTCTAGAGGCTACAGCGAGAACCTCCGCATCATGGCCTGTGCAGTCAATTACGGCTTTTGCTTTAACAGCCAAAGGGTCAACGTGGATGCCCGCCATGATGACGGATGTCCACTGAACAACAACGCCGACAACCCTAAGGGGCGCATCTCGATATATTAAGTCGTCAACAGTTACGCCCAAAATTATTTTTGCCCCTGCGTCAACAGCTCCGCAGGCCAATTTCGCCATCATGTCAGCCGCATCCACGATGAAAAGGCCGTCTTCCACTGGTTCAAGTCTGCAGCCAACATCTTTGAGAATATGGTCCGCTGGCGACTGCACAACTACTTTGTGGAACTGCATGCCTCCGCCGCCTATTCCCCCGCCAAAGGATAGCTTCCTCTCAAAAACAACAGTTTTCAGCCCAGCCTTAGCCAAATGTCTAGCAGCGGTCAAGCCGGATGGGCCGGCTCCAACGACTACGACGTCTGTTTCAGCCAAGTTTATCCAGTCTTCCATTGCTTTCTGAATTATTGCCCTTGTTATGACTTCCTCTTCGACTTCCCTAACCTTTTCAGCCACTAGTTATTCCTCCAGCCCTTAGGAAAAGCTTTATACAGCTTTAAAACCGTTTCCTCATTAAGTGACCAAACATGCGGTGTCAAGTTTGCGGAAAAATCATAACAGGGAAACCCCTCATGCGCAAAACGTGTTGTGTGAATAAGCTTTACATTTTCTGTTCTGAAGAGTGCCTGCGGAAATGGTCTAGGAACTGGCTTAAACGCCAAATATAACCTAAACACTGTCTAATTTTCCTCCAACAATTTCAACTACAAGTTTTGCCAAGGAAACAGCATCCCTTTCAAAAACAACTATCATGGGTTCCTTGCCAAAATCCCCCCTATGATAGATCACATCTGGCGCCCTTCCAACACTTTTTATAGCCTCACTCACACCCCAAGGTATTGTCATACCCTCAACCCCCTTGATTTCCACGGGCTCTTTTGTGCGGTCATAGGAGGCTATGGTCAAGCCGCGTTTTTCCAAAATTTTCAGGGTTTCCTCTGAAAACTTCAGGTTTATCACCGCCCTTTTATCCTCATCATATTTAATGGCTTCAACCAAGTACTTGGCTAGATGACGGGAGCACCCGAATTTTGGGCTTCCGGCAGCCCTAGCACCGCTCAATGTTTTAACGATTCTCCCCTCTATAGCGGCGACGTCACCGACGCTTTCAGCATACCTAACAGCCATGGCAATGTTCATACCCACCTCCGGCACAAGCTCCGCAACTCCTGGACACCCCTCTAAAAGGTTTTTGGCCTTCTCCAAATTTAGCAAAACCTCGTACCTTGAAGCTTCCCGGTAGAGATAAGCCATAGGATTCACTGGACCATAGCCCTTTCCAATTTTTAAGCCGAACTTTATGCTTAAAGCCACAAGGTTCTTGGCGTTTTCCACAGCTTTTGGAATATCCAGTTTTTTGGCGAGTTCGGCGGCGATGGCGGCTGAAAAGCTGCATCCAGTTCCATGGGTAGTTTTCTTGTCAAGCCTGGGCGACGTGAACCTCCAGAACCTGCCCTTATAATAGAGGATGTCTGTAACTGTCGCGCCGTCGATGTGTCCGCCCTTAACCACAACCGCCTCCGGGCCCATCTCTGAAATTTTTTCCGAGGCAATTTCGGCATCCCTTAAGTTTTTAATATCGACTCCTGAAAGCCTTTCGGCCTCAAACTTGTTAGGAGTAACAACAGTTGCATTGGGGAGAAGTTGCCCTTTTAGGGCTTCTATGGCTTCAGGCTTCAGTAAGGGCGCACCAGACTTAGCAATCATCACCGGGTCTACAACCAGTGGGAAATTGTACTCTGAGATCGTTGAGGCCACAGCTTTTATAATTTCCCCCGTGTGAAGCATGCCTGTTTTTCCAGCGTCGATGCCGAAATCTTCGGCGACAGCTCTAATTTGCTCGCTAACAATTTCTGGACTTAAATCTTGAACAGCCCTAACCGAGTAGGTGTTTTGAGCTGTTACGGACGTGACGGCGACTGTTCCATGAACACCCAACGCTGCGAAAGTTTTCAGGTCCGCCTGGATTCCTGCGCCTCCGCCGGAGTCGCTTCCAGCTATTGTTATGGCAACTGGAATACGGCTTTTCATAGGCATTGGCCCTCCACATTGAGGGCTTCCTTCAAAATTTTTATAGCACAATATTCTGAACACATGGAGCATGTTCCAGGGCTTTTCGGCTTCACCCGCCCATGAATTTTCTCAGCTTTTTGGGGGTCAATAGCGTTTCTAAACTGTCCCTCCCAGTCTAGATTCGCCCTAGCCTTGGCCATGGCTAAATCCTGCTTAGCAGCTTTAGCCCCAAACTTTGCAATATCCGCGGCGTGGGCTGCGATTTTTGTTACTATCACACCCTCTTTAACGTCTTCTAAGCTCGGCAAGCCAAGGTGCTCCGCAGGGGTCAAGTAGCACAGGAAGTCGGCGCCCGCCAGACCCGCAACCGCTCCGCCTATAGCCCCAACGATGTGATCGTATCCCGGCGCCACCTCGGTGACAACAGGGCCTAGCACGTAAAAGGGGGCACCCTTGCAGATGGATTTTTCAAGCTTGACGTTTGCAGCCACGTCGTTGAGGGGAATGTGGCCGGGCCCTTCAACCATGACCTGCACGTTTGCATTCCTCGCCCTTTCAACAAGTTCTCCTATTGTGAGCAGCTCTTGGATTTGAGCCCAATCTGTCGAGTCAAATATGCAGCCGGGCCTTAAACCATCACCTAGGCTTAGGGTGAAATCATATTTTTTGGCAAGCTCCAGCAGATAGTCGTAGTTCGCGTATAAGGGGTTCTCCCTGTTGTTGTGGAGTATCCATGCAGCTAGGAATGTTCCGCCGCGGCTCACAACCCCCATCAGCCTAGGATGCTTGGCCAGTTTTTTGACAATCTGCTGTGTGACGCCGCAGTGCACAGTCATGAAGTCAACCCCATCCTTGGCGTGTTTTTCAATGGTGTTGAATATGTCGTCCTCCGTCATGTGAATTATTGCCCCCTTCTTCCTCGCAACCTCCACCGCTGCCTGGTAGATCGGGACGGTTCCTATTGGAACTTTTACAGCCTTAATTATGGCTTTCCTCACCTCGTCTAAGTCGCCTGCTGTGCTTAGATCCATAACCGTGTCTGCGCCATATTTGACGGCAACTTTGGCCTTCTCAACCTCGAGGTTTAAATCGCACATGTCTGGACTTGTGCCAACGTTGGCGTTAACCTTTGTGCGTAACCCCTGGCCGATCCCCACAGGGTGGACGTTTTCGCGTTGAATGTTGCGGGTTATAACGACCACGCCTTTGGCTATGCGTCGGCAGATCCTTTTCGGAGATATCCCCTCATCCTCAGCGACGATACGCATCTCCTGGGTTATATGGCCATTTTTAGCTGCACCCATCTGCGTTGTCACAGAAAACCTCCCTTATCTAAAACTAAAATTAACGCTTTAAAGAAGTTTGTAGTCACAACAGCTCACTCCATTATCCCTCCGCCGGCATTACCCGGATCAGGTTCTAAGGGTCGACGGCGCTCAGCCGTCCTCTCAGCCGGGTCACCGCCCAGCTCCCCAACCCTTGAACCGGTAAGGGTTCCCTTATATAAAAACCCTTCGAATGCATGCGCTAAAAGGACAGCCCTTTTTCGTTTTTCCACTTCTCGTAGGTTATGGCTATGGGAACTGAAACCAGCTGTTTTTTGGTTTTAAGCCTCACCTGCTTTTCGTAAGGCCTAATGTAAATCTCCTCTTCCAACGGGTGGATTTCAAGAGTTGCATAGCCATATGTGACGAGAAAACTTGTCATGAAAGCCCTGTACACGGTGTCCTTGTAGGTGGCAACCCTCACAAAGTCCCAGTATCGAATTTTTCCGTCCACGCCTTCAGCCTTAACACGGCTCTTAAGCTCCTCCCAGAAGTTTTCAAGCTCTTCAGTGAAAGCCTTCTCCCTCAAAATTCGCTGCTTTACAAGTTCCTCAAGGGTGACAAAGCCGGCCTCCGTCTCAGGTTGCTGGAAAGTCTGCCACCTCTCCTTTAGGGGTGTTAGGCCATCCCAGTAACGGATGGCCTCAGCCAAGCTGTGGAGGGATATTTGCTCCATTTCAACAATTGGATGCCAAGCTTTAAGGAAGATTTCAACCATTTCCTCTTTACCCAAGCTTCGGATTTTCTCTTCAAGGAGGAAGGGGTCTGTGTAAAGCGATGTGGAGCGGTGCTTAACCCATTCGCTTTGAAGCTTTATCACTGAGGCTATGCGGTTGATGGCCTCGGCGTCAAGGCATAGGTCTTCAACGTCCTCCCACCCAGGGAAGTATTCCCTAACAATTTTTAAGATCTCATCAACGTTTAGCAGGAAGGGGTCTAAGGAACGCTCCTCAATAGACCTGCAAATCTCGATGACGCGTTGAAGTTTTTCCCTTCCAGCTTTAACGCGTTCCTTTTTGGACTGCATCGGAAACATCTCTAGTTAGGGGTTAACCCTTAACCTTCAGGTGTATATGAGAATTCGCTGGTGCACGATAAAAAGGTATTCTCCACTTTTCAGCCGCGTCTAAATTTCCTTATGAAAATCGCTGCAACTAATGCGGCTATCACCGTGACCGCGGCTATTACGGCCGTTGCTGAAATCCATGTTGTTTGCCCTGCTGGCGGAAACTCTCCACTCCCATCTTCCATAACTTCCAAAATTACTTCTTTCACGTCCTCAAGGTTACTGTTCCACGACCAGAGTTCAGCTTGAACGACTGCCTGCCCTTTGAAGTTCATTTTATCAGGTAGCCTAAAAGCGAAATGAGCCCCAGCCTGCCCGTTTGCGCTTGGTATTTCAACATGGCTTGAGCCTAAAAAGCCCGCTTCCTCTCCGCCGAAGAAAAGGCGGTAGCGGACCTCCGCCTCGTAGACAACGGCTAACATGTCGTTGCCCCTCCTCACGGCAACCTCTATGGTTACATTTTCTCCGGGCTTGTAGGCGCCTTTACCCGTTGACATTTTCTCAATCCAGGCAAACTTGCTTTCAGCCTCCTTAAACTGTAGGGCGTAGTCGCATCTCATCGTTAGTAAACCCAGCCTAAGCTCTGTTGAAACCACAAATCGATCTTTAACCCACTTGGACTCATGGCGGAGCACACCCATCTTTCCCTCCTGTATGGACCATTTCCCATCAGGTACTTGAACGCCTTCAACCTCCCAAACACCTACAAGGTAGGCGTCGAAAACCTCGGGTTTGCCTTTGAAATAAGTGTCAATTGTAACCCTACAGTCTTTTGAGTACACTAGATTTGGCAGGTTCAGCTGGTCTGTAAGCTTAATGGAACCCATGGCGTAAAGCATGAAGTAGGCTTCATTTTGCCTTGGGATTTCACAATCATACTTTACAAAGATTCTGAATGGGAAGGCTAGGGATGGAGAGCCGTTCACGGTCCATTCTATGACGCTGTAGTTTCCAACAGCCGTTTCATAAGTTAGGTTGGAGCGTTTCCAATTAATTTCTTCCTGTTCGCCGTCTTTAACGTAAGTTACTTTAATGTTCTGGGCGTTTGATGGCAGGGGATAGAACATTTGAACTTCGTTGATTGTCTCCCCCCACATTTTCTCAAAGGTGTATATTCCCTCAACCAGAGCCTTTGGCGGGTAAACGTGGATGGTTATGTTTTCCTCAGACATTTTCACTCTATAATTGACGGGTATTGGGTTAGATTGACAGACAGGTGTTAAGACAAGCAAGAGCACTAATGCTGAAGCCGTGGCGGCAGAAATCCAAATTGGTCTTCTAATCATTTTAACCCCCTATAACCCATCCTGTTTGGAGGATATTATCCTAACTTTTAGTACACATTATCCAACCGTTAGAACATAAGCTGAAACGATTTTTAGCCCACTGTTTTGATGAAGGATTTTCCTTCAACGTTTTGAACTACTATGACGTTCACGTCTTCAGACGCAACGGGCAACTGGCTTGGCGTGATGACAACGTATTGGACATCTAAACCTTTAACAGAATCCACAATTATTTTTGCAATAATCTCTCTCATACGGCTGTCCATGTGAACGTCGTATTCATCTACTGCTCGGAAGGGGGAGCGCACATGCTGTTGTAGGGCTAATAGGAAACTCATGGTGGCTGTGGTTCGTTCACCCCCGCTTTGTGTATAAGCGTCTAATGGTACGGGTTTTCCACCCTTGAATCCAACGAAGATTTCAAGCCCGGCAGCCTCTATATCATGTCCATCAACAAGCTTGACTTCTCCTAAAGCCTGGGACTGGGCTAGAATCTTCTGGTATTCAAGGTTCACCTTTTCCAGAAGGCTTTCAATCACAGTTCTCCAAGCCTGCATCCGTGTTTTAACCTCCTCCAAAGCCTTCTCTCGGTTTTCCGCAACCATCCGCGCCTTCTCCTTAAGCTCTAAGTAAAGCTTTGAGTAGGACTCATACATGTGCTCCACATCCTCAGAAACGTTTGCTAAAGCGGCTAAGTGCCCGTCGGTTATGCGGATCTCCTCTATAATTTCGCTTGGGCTTTTAATGACGGCGATTCTAGGCCCTGTTTCCTCAGCCTTTTTCACGGCGGATGCTAAAAGTCCCTTCGCGTCCTTAAGCGCTCCTTCAATCTCTTCAATGTTCGCCTTTAAGCTCTCCACGCGATGCTGAAGCAAAGCCAACTTGACCCGCGTCTCGAGAACTTGGCCGGCAACCTTCTCCATCTCCTCTTCAAGAAGCCTCATTTTCGCCTGATTATCATACAGCCCCTTGTCCAGCTTGAAGATCTCCTGACTCGAACTTTCTATAATTTCCCTCAGGCTCTCGGTTTTTAAAAGCTTGAACTGCTGGGGGTTGGCGCGAACATCGCCTATTATTGCTGCTTCTTGGAGAAGCTGCTCGCAAAGCGTGATTACCGCCTGATTTTGGGCTTTCTCCCTTTCAAGGGTTATTCGTTCATCAAAGATCTTTTTCCATTCGCTCCTTAACTTTTCAAGCTGGCTTTGGCTGTCTCGGAGCTGTTCCACCGCGTTTTTTGTTTCACCTTCCAGCTGAACCAGCATGGCCAGCTCTTTTTCGCGTTTTTCCTCAAGCTCTCTGACCATGTTTTCCCTTCGAGTGACCTCCGCCCAAGCCAGCTCTCGCTCCAGGAAACGCCGCTTTGCATGCAACTGTTTTTTCTCTTGAAACCTGTCGTACTGTTCCCTCCAATAGTTCAGCGTCTGCTCCGCTGACTCCAAAAGCTTGTTTATGGATTCCTCTTGACTTAGGATACGCGTAAGCTTTTTCTGGGCTTGAACAACATTTTCGCGGTAGGCCTCAAGCCCAACAGCAGCCTCAACCATGCGCAGCTTTTCCTGTTTAGAAAGCACGGTGAACTGTTCCACCATGTTCTGATGCATGATGATAAGCATGTTG
The DNA here is from genome assembly GCA_038865865.1 of Bathyarchaeia archaeon. Lineage (GTDB taxonomy): Archaea > Thermoproteota > Bathyarchaeia > Bathyarchaeales > Bathycorpusculaceae > JANXEP01. The sequence continues at coordinate 18,763 of JAWBZV010000011.1, forward strand.
TCAGGATCGACGCCCAGCTTTGACAAAAGCCTTTCAACATCCTGTTTCGTAGCCGCCCTATTCTCAAGCTCAAACCAGTACTTGCCATCCCGCCTCAAAACCCGTGTTAGAAAAATCTGATCCTTGCTAAACTTTTGAACAGGCCTCCTCCCGCCCCGTTTTGTATTATCCAAAATAAGCGTTACACGCGCTTGGTCTCTACCCCAACGGATCAAGTCGCTAAGCTTCCTGGAACGTTCAGTGTAAGACTGGCCCAAAGCTACGGAAATAGCCAAAAGAAGGGAAGACTTGCCAGCGCCGTTCGGCCCGCAGACAATGTTGACGCCTGGTTTAAGGGGAACCCTAGCATACTCGTAACTCATGAAGTTTTCAAGGATTACCTCCTGAATCAGCATTGAAATCCTTTGGCCTCTCCAAGTGGTATTAATTTAAAATTTAAAACCCTTATTAAAGCAATATGTTAAGTTTAGCCACCTTAACTTTAAAAAAAGAAAGTTTCTGAAGAATCCTCTTATGCTATGCGGCAGGCACCAGCTCACTAATTTCTATGAGGAACTCGTCTCCGTCTTTCTCGACAACACGCCAGTATACCAAGTAGTATAATTCTGGGAGGATTTCTGCCGCCTTCCCTTCGACAGTTTGCGCTTTTGATTCCACATCGTTCACGTTTGTGGCTTTTCCATAATATCCCGCATAGGTTATCCCGCTTATAGTTATTTGGATTGGGTAGAATTCGTCAACAAGCCATCCATGCCTCGCCGCTTCCACCGTACTCTCAAAAACAATGAATTGAAATGCATAATCGTATCCGCTGCCCGCGACTAGCCAAGAGGATAAGACCGACAAAATCTGTCCCCAGACCATGTTAGCCAATGGGCCTGGCATTATTTGATTGTCTATCCGCATCTGGAGAGCTTGTAAGAAATCTGGGGTGACCCAGAACCTTGCAATAGTTTCCTTATCTTCCCCCGAGTATGCAGCATCCAAGATTTTAACCTGCTGTCCACTAAGCTCGCCTACCGTCCAATTGTATTTTAGTGAATATGTTTTTGTTTCCCCCGTGGTTGAATTGAACACTGTAATGGTTATCTTTCCAAGTTTGTATCTGTTTAAGAGCTCTGTGAAATCATATAAACTAGCCTGCATAAGCTTTCCAGTAGGCGTGGGTGTTGGTGTTGCTACTGGCGTAGGTGTAGGCGTAGGCGCTGGGGTAGGCGTGGGCGTAGGCGAAGGCATTGGCGAAGGTTGCGGAGTTGGTGTTAAGGTTGGTTTCGGTGTTGGACTTGGTGAGGGTGTGGATGTAAGCGTTGGGGTTGGCGTTGGAGAAGGCTTGACTGTTGGAGTGGGTGTGGGTATTGGTGTAGGCGTCGGGCTGGGTGAAGGCGCAGGCGACGGTTGTTGAAGCATTAGGTAGGTTGCACCAGTAGCTATAGCTATAACTATAACCACTATTATGGCTACAACCATTTTTGAAATAGCTTTTTTAGGAAAGGCTTCCACCCCCACCCTTGCGCCATACTTAAAGTATACCTTCTTTTACGTGGGATATTTTAGATTTTTGCATCAATAATCTATTTGTAACCTCTAAGAGTGTCAAACATAAAACTTTAGTTTCCTTTGCAACAATAGAGAATTCGGTGGATAAATGTGGTGGTGGCTGGCAAAATTTTTAGGCTTTCAGAACCGCTTTCCTTGGATGAAGTTGCCTCTAAGCTTGAGGGTTATCACGTTGAGGAGACTTATGAGGAGGGCGGCTACAAGTTCACTCTCCTAACTGAGGTTATGGGACTTCTGCTGAAAGAAAACATGCTTCGAGGCATTTACTCACATGATTATGTGATCCACGTTTTCCACAGAGGAAAAGTTGCGCCCCTACCCCGCACAGTTGAGGCGCTTTTCAACCTATCCCAGCTTGGAAAAGCCACGCTTTTAACAGTCGTTGAGAAAAAGCGCCTAGCCAACTTCGTAGCCAACAAGCTCAGCGAGATCCTATTTAACAGAATAGGAGGCATAGTGGAGGCGCGGATACCCCCAGAAACCCTAAGGGAGTTTCATCTTAGAAATCCTGAGGACACGAAGATCACGTTTTTCGACAACGTTGACATCCCAAACGTCAACAAGCTTTCGCTTTACGGGCCAGACCTCATAAACACTTCGCTTTTCGAAGAATACTGCAAACACAGCGACCTATGGTACATCGTTGCCCGGGCAAGGGAATATGGCTACGTGGTAGGCTTAACCCGCGATGCCTCAGTAACAATATTTAACATCACAGATAAAGAGAAATACCTCGAATACGTTGCCAAGGAAATTTACCCACTAGTTTTGGAATCTACCCTCTAACACGATGGGTTTAACCCTTAGGCTTTATCTAACCTCAAGCAGGTTTGTTGGAACAATGCAAGTGTTTTACGCAATGTTCTGGCGGTATGGTAAACTTTAAAAGTGAAGATTGGGATAAGCAATTGGAAATTTGAGGAACCATATTTGAAAATTAATAGAAAACTCCACATTTTGGACTATGAGTCGGGCGCTCTTATTGTTACCATTATGGCTATTGGTTTTGCAGCTGTAGTCTATGGTTTAAACCTTATTCCCTTCAACTTCCTCAATCTCCCAGCCTGGGTCTTTTGCCCCCTTGGGGCGTACACCCTCATTTACGCGCTCCTTTCCCGCAGAGACCCAGTTTATTATGCAGTTTGGGGAACCGTTATGCTTGCTGTGGGCTTAGTTTCAGCCTCCTACAACGTGGTAAGTCCACTGCTTGTTTTGGGGATACTTTTAATTATAATCGCGGTTATGGGTATATTTGCATACAAGAGGAGTAAATCATGGGCGGGAAAGACTCTTTGGAAAGGGTTCGCGGGGAAAGGAGCCTTTTAGAGAAAGTTATGGGCTATATCCCAGGGTACAGGGGTTATAAGGAGAAGGAGCTGAGGAGGGAAAGCGATCGCCTTGTGAGGATGGAGGTTGTGAGCAGACTCAGGGCTGCAAAGGACACTTTTAGAAGGAGTTTTGCAAACTCCAGCGTTGTTCAGAGGCTTGCAGACGAAGATACATACAGGTTTGAAGCCTTTTTATCCCGCTTGGATAGGGTTACCCAACGCATAGAGAGGGCTGTGGCAGGTTATGCCGGAGTTTTTGATGCGGTTAAAGTTAAAGAGGATAAGCTTGACATGGTCATAAAACATGACTTGAGTTTAATCGAGAAAGCTGAATCTGTGAAGGCGGCTGTGGAAAGTGTTGTCAAAATGGAAACAGGCGGGGATGAGTGGAAAAAGGCTATGGATGAGTTAATATCTAAAGTTGGAGAGCTTGACATGCTCGTTGACCAAAGGTCAGAGATCCTCAGAGGGATTGGAGCAGGTTAAAGGAGTGGAACTGCATGCCTAAAGTTATAGAGTGGGTTGGAGCAAAAGAGGGGGACATTGTTTGGAGGTATCCCATTGAGGAGATCAGCTGGGGAGACAACCTCATAGTCCATGAGTATGAGGCTGCTGTCTTCTTTAGAGATGGAAAGGCATATGATGTTTTCAGGGCTGGACGCCACGTTTTGTCGACAGCAAACCTTCCATTGCTAACCAAGGTTCTTTCAAGGATCGCTGGATTTGATAAGGTTCCCTTCAGATGCTCCATTGTCTTTGTCTCATTAAAACAGTTTCAGGGGAGATTTGGAGCCCAGGGGCAGACGAAGGAACTTGCCCCCCTAAAGTTTTTCGGAAGTTTCTGGTTTAGGGCAGGGGATCCCAACCTTTTTGTTAACGAGGTAGTGGGCGGCCAAGGAGTCTTCACAACAGAGGCGCTTCAAAACTTCCTCAGGGGCTACTTTAACGAGAAGCTTATCGACGCTTTAAGCCAATACTCGCTTGTTGATGTTTACGGCAAACTAGACGAAACCAGCCTCATGGCTAAAACCACCCTCTTCGACGCTTTCTCAAGAATAGGCCTCGAATTAATCGACGTGAAATTTGAGGGGATAGACACAACGCCGGAATGGAGGGACAGACTCTTCTACGTAAAAACAGGCGTAGCTGCAACAGAAGTCCTGAGAATGGAAACTGTTCAAAGATCAGCTGAAAGCCTCTCCAAAAGCCCAGGGGCAGCCGTTGGAGCGGGAGTGGCAATAATTCCACCCCTGTTCCAGCAGCCTGCTCAAGCTCCAGCACCCGCCCAACCCATGATTCTGTGTCCAAAATGTAACTTCCAGAACCCCCAGAGCTCGAAGTTCTGCAGCAACTGCGGTGCACCCTTGCAGGCGGCAGGTGGGGTTAACTGCCCAAAGTGCGGGGCGTCCAACCCCGCTGGAGCAAAGTTCTGCATCAACTGTGGAAGCCCCTTGAAGGTTGTTGCCAAATGTCCCAAGTGTGGAAGTGAGATTCAGCCTGGGGCTAAGTTTTGCCCAAACTGCGGGGAAAAACTAGTTTAGCCAGCCCTTGCCTACATTTTTCTGATTTATATCCGTTAAAGCAGTTTTCTTATTTCACCATTTTGAAAATGAATATTTTTGCGGTAAAGCTTAATGCTTGCCGCCCGTTAGCTTCTAGCGGGTTGTGATGGGAGGCAACCTTAAGGGTTTATGGAACGTTGTTTTGAGCGGTTACCCGCGTTCCGGTAAAACAACCCTCGCGAGGAGGCTTGTTGCAGATTACCCCTACTTCGCAAGGGTTAGCGTTGACCAGTTGAGGGAGATGCTTTTTTATGAAACTTTTCCCTGCCGCGACGAGTTTCTGGTTTACTCCATTATTGCTGAAATGCGGGACGCCCTGCTTAGGAGGGGCTACAGCGTCGTAATAGACTCGACAGCCCCAGACAATGTGACCCGCCGATTTCTTTTAACCTCGAAAGTTATGCCTGTACATAGCCTGCTTATAGTGTTAAATGTTGAGAGGGAAATCCTCATTAAGAGAAGTGTTGAAAAATTCGGAGACGCCTCGCCTGTTGCCGCCTACGATAGGCGCTGGGAAAACCCGAAGGGCAACATAGCGGTTTTCAAGTTTAAAAGCAACACCCCTGAAGAGTTTGAAGCCTATTATACCCGCCTAAAGGAGCTTTTGGAGAGCGAAACTCGCCCCTATAGGCCAGAATTCCATCCGAGGATTGCCGCCCTAAAAGAGGTGAGAAGGGCTCTGGAAAACCTCCTTAAGAAAACCTCAGAACCGCAGCGCCCCAAGTCTTTCTAAAGTTTTTATGCTTGCCCACGAAAATGTTAGGTTTGGGGAAGATGTTTGGAAGCCTACGTTTTAATAAACGCTGAGCCCGGCATGATATGGAAGGTTGCAGAAGCCGCCGTAAAGATTGAGGGCGTTAAGATGGCGCATGCGGTGACTGGACAGTTTGACGATGTTGTCTTCGTCGAGTTTGCAAAAATGGAGGATCTCGGACGGATAATTGAGAAACTCCACAACATCAATGGGGTACGCCGCACCCAAACTTTGGTCGCAATCCCAGCAACTATCAGGGAATAGCCCAAACATCAGTGCTGTTTAGGTTTAGGTTATACCAAGCCAAAAGCCTAAATGTTCTCCGAAATGGGCCAGAAGAATGAAGACGATAAGCCTCGGTGTGAAGCTTAAAACCATGAAAACATCGAGACGCACTTTAAGCAACCCGCAGAAAAGGGATAAAAGCTCCACAGGTAAGACGGGCGTTAGGCCAAAAATCACATATAAAATCCACCCCCATTTTCTCCATAGAAATGAAATTTCTTCAAGCCTTTCCTCCCCAACTTTTTTCATAACATATGGCCTTCCAAGGCTGCAGGCCAAGGCATAATTGGTCAGCATGCCGATTGTAAACCCTGCGGTTGCGGTTAAGGCGAGGGGGACGGGATGAAGCCCAAAGGAAGCTGCTGTCACCACTAGAGCTGGGCTTCCAAGGGGCACAATTGTCCCAGCCAATATTGTAGCTAGAAAAATACCCAAGAGGCCATATTCCTTAACAAAGGCTTTCGCGTCTAATAAAAGCTGATTTTCCCAAACATTTAGGGTTTTTAAAATGAAAACGGCTGCCAACCCTAAGCATCCTAGGGTTACACCCAAAATAATGGAAGACCTAATCCACGAAATTTTAAACATGCTTCGGGGCCTTCCGTTCTTTTCCCTTCCATGGCTTGTTGCGGTTGAGAGGCCCCTCTTAAAGTCTAACACCCGCCATTCCCACCGCTATCATCCTTGGGTTTTCTCTCCAAAGGTTAATGAAACTTAAATACTTGTTTTTTCCAGTATAGATCTTCAAAACCACGATTTGGAGGAACATGATTGAAGGGTAAACCCCTAGTATCCATTGTTTCTGCGGGCCTATCAAAGTTTGGTAAGCTTGACGGTTTGTACGCGCGGGAACTCTTTGCAGAAGCCGTTAAAGAGGCCTATGAACGTTGTCCAAAGCTTGACCCCAAAAAAGACATTGAAGCCCTCTTCATTGGGCATATGGGAGAATCTTATGAGCATCAAGGCCACACTGGGGCTACAGCCGCAGACTGGGCTGGGCTTCTCCCTGTGGCCGCCGTCAGGGTGGAGGCTGCATGCAGCTCGTCTGGCGTAGCTTTAAGAAATGGGATATACGCTGTACTTTCAGGTTTATGCGATGTCGTCATGGTTGGCGGTGTTGAAAAAATGACTCATAGAAGCACTCCTGAGGTCACAGAATTTTTAGCCATGGCTTCAGACTTCCCCTTCGAACAATGGAATGGTTTAACGTTTCCAGGATTATACGCGCTTATAGCAACGGCCCACATGCACAAGTATGGCACAACGGAGAAACAGTTGGCCCATATAGCCGTCAAAAACCACCATAATGGCAGCCTAAACCCGAAAGCGCACTTCCAAAAGGAAATCACCCTTGAACAGGCGTTAACGGCGCGGGTTATAGCGTGGCCCCTCAAACTTTTCGACTGCTCACCCATAACCGACGGGGCGAGTTGCGTAATCCTAACCAAGCCGGAGCTAGCCAGAAAGTTCACGGATACACCTGTCCACATAATTGGAAGCGGCCACGCCTGCGACGCCATAGGCATATATGAAAGAGAAGACTTCACATCCCTTAGAGCGGCAAAAATAGCCGCTAAAAAAGCCTATGAAATGGCGGGAATTAAACCTGAAGACGTGGATCTAGCTGAAGTGCACGACTGCTTCACCATAGCCGAAATAATCGCCTACGAAGATTTAGGCTTCTGTAAACCTGGCGAAGGTGGTAAGCTGGCGGAAAGCGGCGAAACAGCCCTTGACGGCAGGATCCCCGTGAACACGAGCGGAGGCTTAAAGGCCAAAGGACACCCTGTGGGCGCAACAGGAACAGCCCAAGCCTACGAGATTTATTTGCAACTTACGGGACAAGCGGGGAAAAGACAAGTGGCGGACGCCGAGATAGGGTTAACCCACAACGTGGGAGGTTCAGGCGTCACAGCCGCAGTTCACATTTACAGGAGGGGCTAGGTAATGAGCGCACAGCCTCCTTTCACAATAGAGGAGTTCTACAGGAACATAAGCCAGAAAAAGCTGGTTGGTGGGAAATGCCTTAAATGCGGTAAGGTGCATGTTCCACCAAGACCGCTCTGTGACCAGTGCCTCTCAAAAGATTTCGAGATGGTAGAGCTTCCTAAAAATGGAAAACTTTTAACATACACGGTAATTCACGTTGCACCAGTCCAGTTTCAAAGCATGGCGCCGTATGCAGTAGGCATAGTGCTGCTTGAAAATGGCGTTAAAATTCCAGGAATGATAAAGGGCGCCACGCCGGAACAGCTGAAAATAGGCATGCAGTTAACAATGGAGTTTGAAGAAGCTCCGAAAACCCAGCAATGGCCTCAGTGGCCGAGGTACTATTTCAAACCAGCATGAAATTTTCGCCAAAAACGTTGTCAGGGCTGGCTAAGCTTCAAGAGGGACGCAGCAGCCCACTTCTATTTCCTTAAATGTGTTCTTTCAAGTTTTGAAGCGCAAAGTTTAAAGGTTAATGGCTTGTTTAGGTTTCGGATACTAGTCTACGAGGGTTTGTTTTGAGCGTTGAAGAAGAGGAAACCCTGGAAGAGCGCAAGGTTAAAATCTTAATTAAGCTCAGGGGCTATAAGCTTATTAAGAGGGAAAAGTTAAAAGAAGCCATAAGTTATGTGGTTGAGGTTCCAAAGGAAAAACAGCAGGCTCTAATCTGGTGTGTTTCAGACGAAAACGTTGGCATACTAACAGTTAACCGAATGGCTAAGGCCATGAAGGAGGCGAAAATAGATAGGGGAATCTTGGTGGCAAGCGGACGCTACACAAACGCTGCAAAACAAGCCGCAAAGAAAAGGCATATAGAGCTCCTTCCAAAAACTTTCCCAGTGTTCGACATTTTCGAGCATAAACTTGTTCCGAAACATGAAATCTTAACTCCTGAAGAACGTGAGGAAGTGCTCGCCAGGTACAGGGTTAAACCCTATCAACTCCCCCAAATCAAGGCTTCAGATCCAGCGGTAAAGGCAATAGGTGCTAAGCCAGGCGACATACTGCGAATAATCCGCAAAAGCCCAACGGCAGGCGAACATATAGCCTACAGATACGTTGTAGAGTAAGGGACGTAAGATAGCCACATCTGAGCAGCCGCTTATCCACCATTGTATAGGACAACCACTACAAACTCGTTTACTTGCACCATTCCGAAACCTGGATGATAATATGTTTCAGTTATAGGTCCATAGAAAACTTCATCGTTCTGTGGCTCCACGTAGGCTAGGCCTTCCTTGCATATTATTGCGTTAAAGACGTGGTTGAAGGGTCTCCCGCCTAGCTTCCCGAGTACGGCAACCACACCCATGTCCCAGCCCTTCATTTTGGCGTGCATATGAAGCATGACAGCATAATCGCCGCAGACGAAGTCTGGTTCCCTATACACTATTTCATCAGTCTTGTCCTCCTTGAGCCACTGCCTAAGCTCTTGGGTTGTTGGTACAATCTTGTCCCCGGCAAGTAGGGGCTTATAGAGCGCAGTATAGAGGGCATCATATTTCTCCTTAACCTGTGTGTAATTTGCTAATAGCGATTGATAAGCTTGGGTAAGCTCTTGATACTCGTTTAAAAGCGTCGTGTAACCCGCGGCTTCCTCCTTTAACCTCATGTAGTTCTCCAATAACTCATTGTAATTTTGACTGAGCACCTCATAGGCAACTGTTAACTCAATGTAATCCGCTAAGACATCTCCATATTTCTCAGAAAGCGCCGTGTAGTTCTGCAGAAGGAAAAAGTGCTCTTGACTGAGCAGGGCGTAATCAACGCTAAGGTTTGAGTAACGGGTTAAAACATCCTCATAATCAGCTGAAAGCTCCCTAAAATCCTGCATCAGTGCGTAAAGAGATTGGTTCAAGAAATTGTAATTCTCAAATAGTTCTTCATATTTACTTTGCAGTTCAGTATGTTCAGCCTCCAACGTGTCGTAGGAATTGCTTAGCCTTTCCAGTTCAGACTTAAGCCTCAAATTTTCTGTTTGGAGAGTATAACTAGCGTAGCCCAGAAACGCCGCCAAGAAAAGCAAAGCTGCAAAAGGAAACGAAAGCATTTTAATTTTATCCAAAGGCTTCACCTAATATTAATTAAGCTTTTGAAGTCCTTATGTATTTTCAAATTGGTAAGCTAATGTGACGCGCTGAAAAGCGTCTTATTCAAGTATTCTTCGGCGCGTTTATACTCTTCAAGGAGTTCTTTCCCAAGCTCTGTGAGTTTGGCTCCACCGCCGCCGGCCTTTCCGCCCCTGTAGGTTTCTATTACTGGCTCGCCCAGGGTTTTCTCAATCCTTTTTAAGTAGCTCCATACATAACGATAAGACATACCCAGCTTTTTGGCGGCTTTTGAAATTGAATGTTCTACATCTATCTGTTCTAGTATTTCGGCTCCGCCCTTGCCTATCAATGGCTTCCCATGGAATTCAAGCCAAACCTTGCAGGAGAGTTTATGTTTATTTGGGTTTGACATGCAATTTTGTTTATGACTTCATTGTCTTTATAAACTTAATCCGATGCGCATATCAGAGCATATCGACTAACCCAATTTCCATGTTTCTATGGGCGCTGCTGCAGAGATCATAGGCGTGGACAACGGGAAAGATCCGCAATGACGATTGCTATAACATGAGTTTGGCTCAGTTTTAAGCACCCTTTCTCAACACCTGCGCCGCAACAGTCGGAATAAACTGTAAACGGTTCAGCCTAAGCCTTCTTTATTTTTAATTCGTACAGGATCACTAGGGCTTCGCCTAGGGGTATGCCGAGCTTGGCTGCCAGTTCGTGGGGCGTTATGTCTGGTTTTTCGTTGAGTATGACTTGTCTTGTGTAAGCCTTATGTTGGGGGTACATGACTATGGCGTGAACCGTCTCCACGAGGATGGGCCAAAGCTTTTCCTTAACATATTCTTCGAGGCTCATGGCCTATCTAAAAATAATATAATAATGGGTGTGGCAAAGGGTTAGTTATCCGTTTACCCCAAGTAGCTCAGCAGTTTTTGGGTAAAGTTTATTTCCTTCAATTATTATGGCTATAACTTCGCAAGCGTGCGGAAAACTATGATTAAGGCTGTAGTTTTCGACCTTGACGGAACCCTTGTGAACTTTAACATAGACTACAAAACGTTAAGGGCTGAGGTTAGGAGTTTCCTAATAACGCAGGGAATCCCAGCCTCAATACTATCCATAAACGATAGCATTTTTGAAATGCTTAATAAAACAGAGATTTTCATGAAAAACAACGGCAAGTCCCCCAAAGCCTTCAAAGAAATATATGCTAAAGTGGACAAGATTACCGAGAAATACGAGCTAGAGGCAGCTAAAACAGTAGGTCTGCTGCCTGGAGTCACAGATGTCTTAAAAGCCTTGAAGGAAGCAAGTTTGAAAATAGGCCTATGCACTGTGAGTAGTGAAAAAACAACAAACTATATTCTTAACAAGTTTAAGATTGGAAACTTTTTTGACGCCGTCATCCCTAGAGAGAGGGTTAAGCATGCAAAGCCCCACAGGGAACACCTTGAAGCCACGTTGAAGGCTTTGGGGGTAAAACCGGAAGAAACCCTTATGGTTGGGGACAGCGTGGCAGACGTAAAATGCGCAAGGGAACTCAATATTATGGCTGTAGGCATAACCAGCGGAGTCTCCAACATGAAGGAGCTTGCCGACGCGGGAGCAAACTATATAATCACGCTAATATCGGACCTCCCAACCCTAATAACACAATGGAACAAAGCTTGAAACGCTAAATAACGTCCGCGTCGAATGATGCTTCGAGCTTTTGCCCCAACCTTCCTAAGAAACAGTTTGCACGTTTAGGTTTGGCCGCCGCTTTTAAATTAGTAGAAAGTTTAAAGTTAATTGTGAGTTGGATGAAAAATTTTAGGGTTAGAGGAAGACTGGTAATAATTGCCATATTAATGGCTGTAGTGTTCTCCGCGGCGGCAATTGCAGCCTACCTAAAATCAGCTGGTCCCGCCGGATTTGAAATGGGTGAAGCGTATAGCTCTGTCAAGCTCCCGCCTCCCAAAACCGTTGGCACCATGTCCGTTGAGGAGGCCATCAGTAGAAGACGGTCGACAAGAAGCTTCACAGATGAACCCTTAAGTTTACAGGATGTTTCGCAGCTTTTGTGGGCAGCTCAGGGTATCACGGATTCCGTTAAAAATTTTAGGGCGGCTCCGTCTGCCGGTGCAACATACCCCCTAGAGATATACGTTGTTGTAAGCAAAGATGGCGTGGAAGGGTTGGCATGCGGCATTTACCACTATGATCCCCGAGAGCATCGGTTGATACGCATGTTAGGGAGCGACCTACGTTCAGGCTTGGCTGAGGCTGCGCTGGGTCAGAGCAGCGTGAAAGAAGCCCCAATCAGCATAGTTGTGACTGCAGTTTACGAGCGCACTACAAGCAAGTATGGGGAGCGGGGCGTCCGCTATGTTCACATGGAGGCAGGTCATGTTGGGCAAAACCTTTACTTGCAATCTACAGCCTTGGGACTGGGCATGGTGACGGTTGGGGCGTTTTACGACGATCAGGTTCAGAAGCTTCTCCAACTGCCAGAAGACCAGAAACCGCTTTACATAATACCAGTAGGCCACCCCAAAAGCTAACTTTCTTAAGGCTTGAAATCAGCCTAATTTCGTATACCGTGTGACCTCCGCCGCTGCGTGGTTAGGCGTTAGACTTGCCAAAGAGAAAAGGGGGGGAAGCGGCTTTGAATATCCTCTCTACGCTCAGAAGTTTACATCTTGTTTTGGAGAGTAAGGAGTGTTAAATGCGTATCGTGAGGTTATTCACGTATTTTTTCAGGGTTTCCGCCATTTTCTCCAAAGTTTCAGGCGGGTAAGGCTTTAGGTTTCTGTACCTCTCGTCCAAGGTGTCTCCGGGTATGAACTGTTGTAGGGCGTAGTTTTTGGCACCTTTTATGGTTTCGCCTATGCGGGTTATGTCCTCCTCCTCCACAAGTTTTGGGACGGCTGTGGTTCTGAACTCGTATTCCACTTTCCCAGCCTTCAAAATTTCAATGGTGCGCATAAGCTCGGTCGTCTCTTTTGCCCCTACAAGGCTGTATTTTTCAGGGCTTGTTTTTACGTCTAGGGCGACGTAGTCCACGTAGGGTAGGCACTCCTCTAAAACCTTGGCGTTTAAGCCATTGGTGTCAAGCTTTACGGCGAATCCCTTCTCCTTAAGCCTTTTTAAGAATCTTGGCAGTTCCTTGTGGATTGTGGGTTCGCCGCCCGTAACCACAACAGCGTCCACATACCTCTTGCGCTCTTCAAGGATTTGTATGGCTGTCTCCTCGTTTAGGAAGGGTGGTTTTGGATCCACCACAATCCGCCAGTTATAGCAGTAGGGGCAGCGTAGGTTGCAGCCAGGCGTGAAGAGCACTGCTGCTACTCTGTCTGGATAGTCTATTAGGCTTGTTTTTTGAAGGCCGCTGAACTTCATGCGGGTCACTGGGCAACAGCTGCTGTTTGGGGTATCACAACCGCTTTTTCAAAGGTTTTGCGTATGGCGAATTCTGCCTGTTTCCCATCGTTCCACTGGTCTACTGGCCTCAGGTAGCCCACAACCCTTGAGTAGACTTCGCAGTTAGCCCCACATCTTGGACACTGTCTATGTTCTCCGCTTATGTAGCCGTGGGTTGGGCATATGCTGAATGTGGGTGTTAAGGTGAAGTAGGGTAGGCGGAAGTTCCAAGACACCTTGCGCACTAGTTCGGCGGCAGCCTTCCATGAATAGAGCCTTTCGCCGAGGTATATGTGGAACACTGTTCCACCCGTGTAAAGGGGTTGAAGCTTGTCTTGATGCTCTAAAGCCTCAAACAGGTCTACCTCGCAGTCCACTGGAAGCTGGGTGGAGTTTGTGTAGAAGGGCTCTGCGCCCTTAGCCAAGTACTTTTCATTAGCCACCACGATGTCGGGGTATTTGCGTTTATCTATGCGTGCCAGCCTGTAGCTTGCGCCTTCCGCGGGCGTCGCCTCCAAATTGTAAATGTTGCCCGTCTCTTCCTGAAAGTCTGCGAGTTTTTCCCGCATAAAGGTTAAGACCTTCACGGCGAACTCAAGCCCTTCAGCTGAAGCTATGCCGTAGCCGAATAGGTTCATTATCGCCTCGTTCATGCCGAGGATGCCTATCGTTGAGAAGTGGTTTTTCCAGTATTTTCCGAAGGCTTCCTTGACGCCGTGGAGGTAACGCCTCGAGTATGGGTATAGGCCCTTCTCGGTGAACTGCTCCAGAACTTTGCGTTTTATTTCTAGGCTGTCCCTTGCGACTTCCATGAGCGCCTCAAGCCTTTCAAAGAACTCGTCTTCGTTTTTGGCGAGATACCCAATCCTTGGAAGGTTCAGGGTTACAACACCTATGCTTCCCGTCAGCGGGTTCGCCCCGAAGAAACCTCCGCCCCGCTTGCGAAGCTCCCGATTGTCTATCCTTAAGCGGCAGCACATACTCCGAACGTCTTCGGGTTTCATGTCGCTGTTGACGAAGTTAGAGAAGTAGGGCGCACCATACTTGGCCGCCACTTCGAAGACCCTTTGGGAAACAGGTGAATCCCAGTTAAAGTCTTTAGTTATGCAGTATGTTGGAATTGGAAAGGTGAAAACCCTTCCTTTGGCGTCTCCCGCGCTTAAAACCTTTGTAAAAGCCAAGTTGAACATTTCCATCTCCTTTTCCATTTCGCCGTAGGCGACGTCCATGACCTTTCCGCCTATTATAACAGGCTCGTCGGCCATGAAGTCTGGCACCTTCAAGTCTAGGGTTACGTTTGTGAAGGGTGTCTGGAAGCCCACACGGGTTGGCACGTTCATGTTAAAGAAAAATTCTTGAAGGGCTTGCTCCACCTCCTTCTGGCTTAAGCCATCATAGCGTATAAAAGGTGCAAGGTAAGTGTCAAAGTTTGAGAAGGCTTGGGCGCCAGCCGCCTCACCCTGCAAAGTATAGAAGAAGTTCACTACTTGCCCAAGAGCCGTCCTGAAATGTTTGGCTGGTGTGCTTTCAATTTTGCCTGGAACCCCGCCAAACCCTGTTAACAATAGGTCTTTTATGTCCCAACCTACACAGTATGGCCCAAGAACGCCCAAGTCGTGGATGTGCATGTCGCCTGAAAAGTGGGCTTCAGCTATGTTGGGCGGGTATATGCGACTTATCCAGTATTTGGCTATAACCGTCGAGGAAAGGTAGTTGTTTAAGCCCTGCAGCGAATAACTCATGTTGGAGTTTTCCTTAACGCGCCAATCTTCCATCTCCAAGTATTGGTCCACGAGGTCCGCTTGGCTTAGGAGGGCTGCCAACTCCCTTATGTCCTGATGCTGTTTCCTGTAGAGGATGTACGCCTTAGCCGTCCGTGCATGACCATTCTCTATAAGGATTTTCTCCACAACGTCCTGGATTTCCTCAACCGTTGGAACGCCGTCCTCTCCGAAACGCTTCTTTAGTTCAGCCACAACCTGGTCGCTTAGCCTCTTGGCTAGTTCACGGTCTTTTCCGCCTACGGCTTTGGCGGCTTTCCAAATAGCATTTGTAATGCGTTCTTGGTCGAAGGGCTCTAATCTGCCATCCCGCTTCCTAACAAACTTCATTTTTTCACCTCTTGAAGCACGCGGCGGAAGTCTTCAGGCTCCTCGAATCTGCGGTAGACGGAGGCAAAGCGCACGTAAGCCACGCGGTCAAGGCTTTTCAAATGTTTCATCACCAGGTCGCCGATTTCCTGGGATGAAACTTCCTCCTTGCCAAGCTGCGCGAGTTCCTGCCTAACCTTTTCCGCTAGTAAGCGTATCTGCTCCATGGTTACGGGTCTTTTTTCACATGCTTTTTGTAAGCCCCTAATGATTTTGTTTAAGTCAAAGCGTTCAAGTCTTCCGTCGCGTTTCCGAACCATGAGCTCCACGGTTTCGATATACTCATAGGTTGTGAAGCGTTTCCCGCAGTTTTCGCACTCCTTGCGTCTCCTTATGGTGTTGTCTGCCGAGTCGCGGGTTTCAAGGGTTTTGATGTTTTCAGATCCACAGTAAGGGCACTTCATGTAAACGCCGTCGCGTGCTTCAAACTTTATAGTGTTTAAACTTTATTTCAAACACTAAATGTAGTGCTTTAAAAATTTTATGCAGCGAAAATTTAAACAAAAGCCCTTCTAAAAGAGCAAAATATACATGATTTCGCAAGTTACGAGAAAATTGAAGGCGGAAAATTCCAAGTTTAATGCATGTTACTGCTCGAATTAGAGCTGCCATGTTAAAATGATCTGATAAAAACCACTTATTTAGATAATTTAAAGAAATTTTCCCGTTAAAATTCGAAAATTAAAATGTTATATATAGCAGCTTGTTGTGCCGCTAGCCATCAGCGTTTCTCTTCAACTTCAAGCTTTTTTATGCGAGCTGCAATGAACTCAGCCACTTTTTCTTCGCTGTACTGCTCCTCCTCTTCCTGCCTTTTCAGTTGTTCCTTTATTACCGCCAAGATTTTTTCCACTTCGAAAGGTTTCAGGATGTAGGCGTCTGCGCCCCTGTTCACGGCTTCTATGGCGTTATGCATTGTAGGATAACCAGTCACTATGATTTTTCGCATTTTAGGCGTTGTATCCTTCATCTTTGTAAGGAGTTCTATGCCCTCCATGTCCGGCAGCTTTATGTCGATGAGGGCGAGGTTATAGAAGCCCTTCTTAGTCTTTTCAATAGCCTTTTCGCCCGTCTCAGCTGTGTCCACGATGTAGCCCTCGTCTTCAAGTATGGTCTTCAAAACTTCCCTTATGTTTTCGTCGTCGTCAATAACGAGGATTCTGGCGCCTTTAACCATAATTTTCACCTCCATCACCAGTTTTAGGTTCAATTGGGATCTTAACCGTGAAAATTGTTCCTTCTCCCAAGGCGCTCCTCACGTTTATGGAGCCCCCGTGAGCCTCAACGAAACGTTTACATATTGCCAAACCTAGGCCCATCCCCTTAGCTTTTGTTGTGAATAGGGGGGTACAAAGCTTATTCAGAACTTCCTTAGACATTCCAATCCCCGTGTCTGAGAATGTAAACAAGACCTTATCGCCCACCTTCCTACTTTTTATTGTCAGGGTTCCTCCGTTAGGCATTGCTTCAACCGCGTTCTTGATAAGGTTTATGAATGCCCGCTTCAACTTTTCGACGTCCACCTTCATCGTTAAAGAGCCTTTAACTTGAACTATTACTTGGATGTTTTTTGGAACTTTAACAAGTGAGAGGGCTTGTTCAATCAATGCTTTCGGGCTTGTTTCAGTTAGTTCAAGTTTTACATCCCGGGAGAAGTCTAGAAGGTCGTTTATAATCTTATTTGAATAGGCTATGTTCCTCTCTATAATCTCAATCATCTCCCTTAATTTAGCATCCTGTTCCTGGGCCAGCCGTTTTTTAATGTAATAGGCTGCGGCGTACATGCTTGTTAGGGGATTGCGCAGGTCATGGCCTACCATGCTTGCCAGCTCTCCAATAACCGCAAGCCTCTGAGCCTTCAAAAGTTTATCCTGAAACTCGGCTAAGGCGCGGGTTCTCTCTTCCACTTTACGCTCAAGTTGGTCGGCGTAAACCCTAAGCGCCGATTTCGCCCTTTCGAGGTTCTCAATCAGTTGAGCGTTTTCAAGGATTATTGCCGTCTGATGCAGGAAAAGTTCAATGGGGAACAGATCCTCCGCTGAGGGTTTTTTGTCAGCCCTAGGGTTATCCATGGTTAGAATTGCAACTATCCTCCCTTCAGGGGTGCGGATTGGAGCGTATATAAAATGTGAAGATTGCCAGGCGAGGAAATGTTTAGAGAAAATCTCGCTTGGGATCGTAGGGTCGCTCCGCGATATGCAATAGAATTCGCCAATCTTATATTTTTCAAATTTCGGGCTTAAAAGTTCCCTCCAAACATCGCCTGGAACCCTGTTTTCATCCATTGTCTTGATTTCTTCTTTTGTAAATCCTGCCGAAACAGCTTCTTTCAGTTTGAGGTTTTCATCCCTCAGGGATATTGTCACCTTCTCCCATCCAAATTTCTGTATGGTTTCGACGATTTCCCTAAGCCTTCTACGCATGCTTTTAGTTTGCATGATTTTCGTGGAGCTTTTTATTAAATGCTCAAGTTGTTTTGAAAGCTTTGCGACGGTTTCCTGTTTTCTAATGTTGCTTATCGCGATAGCCACATAGGAGGCTAAAATTTCAAGCCTTTTTACGTCTTCTTCGTCGAAGGCTGCGAGGTTATGGCTTTCAACGTTTAAAACGCCTAAAACCTTGTTCCCAGCCTTTATTGGAGCAGCAAGTTCAGACAGAATGTCTTCAGCTGCCCCCTTAACGTAGGCTGGGTCTTTCCTAGTGTCTGCAACATAGACGGTTTTTCTTGTTTTCACAGCCCTGACTGTTACACCCTTCTCACCGTTTAATGGCAGCTCCAGCTTAGGTACGTAGTCCACGTCCAAGGACTTTATCAGTTTAAGCTTATCCCCTTCAACGAGGAGAAAGCTTACATGCTTAAACCCTAAGAGTTTCTGCATAGCCTCCAAAGTTAAGCTGCAAATTTCATCTATATTCTTTGCTTTGATGAGGTTTCGCCCAAAAGCGTTTATTGCAGCTAGCCTTTCCTGCCTTTTAAGGTTGCTTATGGCTGTCGCAGCATGGGAAGCCAAAATCTCCAAAAGTTTTACATCTTCTTCTTTAAAAGCTGAAAGCTTGCAGCTTTCAACGTTTAAAACGCCTAAAACCTTGCTTCCAACCTTAATTGGAACAGCAAGCTCGGAGAGCATGCCCTCCTTTGCTTTAACATACGCCTTTTCCTTTCTAACATCTGGAACGTTTAAGGAGTCGCCTTTTCTAGCCGCCCTAACTACTATTCCCATGTCCCCGTCAAGGGGGAGCACAAGCCTCGGGGGCCCCTTGTATCCCCGCTGGGCTACCATGCGCAGGTTTCTCTCATCAACAAGGAATATTGAGGCGTATTCGTATCCAAGGGTTTTCCTTGCAGCATCTAATGTAAGCTTAAATACCTCCTTTAGGTCCTTAGCCGTGTTAAGCCTTTGAGCGTACCTATTGAGTTCTGAAAGCCTTTTCTCATACAGTTTTCTTTCCGCTTCAAGCCTTTTCCGTTCAGTTATGTCTAGAACATGGGCTATCACCAAGACACGGTCGTAAGCGTCCATAAGGGTTTTGGCCTTTACTTCAACATCCCTTTTCTCGCCGTCTTTCCTAACTATTTTGAACTCGTATCGTGCTGGCGGGAGTTCCCTCTTTCCCTGCTCTTGCATCAGCCTGCGAAGGTCTATTTTTTTAACTGTGGTTTTGCTTCCCCTTGTGAGAAACTTTCTAAAGTCTTCTCCGATCAACTCTTCCCTTGAGTAGCCCGTAATTTTAGTCAGAAGGTTGTTTACATAAACAATCTTGTAGTTTTCATCAACTATTGCTATGCCGTCGTGGGAGCCTTCCACAACTGAGCGGAAAAGCTCTTCCCGCTCCCGCAGCACCTCTTCCATAAGCTTTCTTTCCGTGATGTCTCGGCTGACGCCTACTAATCCAACAATCTTCCCCTGACTGTCGTGGATTGGAGCTTTAATGGTTTCAAAAAACTTTTTCTCGCCCTTCTCATTAGTGGTTTGTTCCTCTGCACGGATTATTACGCCTTTCCTAAGCACTTCTTGATCGCTTTTCCTGCAGTATTCGGCCAAGTCCGCTGGGAAAAGCTGGTCGTCTGTTTTCCCGATGATGTCTTTCTGGCTTAAACCCACTAAACTTTCAAAGGCGCTGTTAACCACAAGGTTGCGTCCCTGAGCATCCTTAAAATAGACTATGTCCGGGATTGCCTGAATGAGGGCTTGAAGCCTTTCAGTCGTCTCCTGAAGTTTCTGCTCATAAAATTTGCGTTCCGTTATGTCGCGGGCTATTCCCAGCGCGCCGACTATTTTCCCGTCTTTAATCCATGGAACACCTATAAACTCTCCAATTAAGTAATCGCCGGACTTTGAGAGGACGCGAAGCTCCACGGGTTCCGGTTTTCCACAAAGGGTTTTTCGGAAGGACTCCAAAGCCGAGGGGACGTCTTCTGGGTGTATGATGTCTGTGAAGGGTTTACCAAGCCACTCCTCACGTTTCCAACCAGTAATTTTTTCGAAGGCTTGGTTCAGCGACTTGATTTTCCCGTCGGAGGATATGGCGTAAATGACGACCGGGACGGCTTCGATTAGGCTGCGGTATTGCTTTTCAATGTTTGACGGGGTTCTTTGGATTTGTGGAGGCATTTTCTCCCACATGTATTAAATCTTACGATGCATTAAACTTTCCTACGCGCCCTTAAATCCCTTACGAATCCGAAATACGCGAGCATAGATGACTTTACAAGCCTAAAACAAAAGGCCGTTATTTCTCTTTTGAAAAACGAAGCTTTGCATCCTCCACATAATCGACAAATTTGAACTCTTTGCTCTCATCCCACGTGATGGGTTTTCCGATGCGCTCGTAAAGCTTCCTAATTATTAGGATTTCAAGAAATTTGGAACCGAGGCCGAAGATTTTCTCTATCCCCTCAGCAAAATCCGCAAGTCGCTTCGGGATTTCCTCCTTCGACAATTTAAACTTCTTTTCAAGGTGGAAGTATATCGCTTGCTTGGAAGACTCGCCCAAGGAGGAGAAGGCTTCTTCCACAGCTTCAATTAAAAGTTCATCGAATGTTTTCTGCGGCAACCCCTAAACACTCCAGAGTTTAATAAATGTTATGGATTTCATATTATAAAATTTGCCGTTAATTGGATATTTTATAAGTTATGCGCTAATAGATGCCGACTTTTAATCGGATTTGGGTTCAAAATACACGCGTCTATTTAGAAGGCTTTCTTGCGTACGCGCTCCTTCATTAGACTTAACTCTTTTGCGTAGTCCATTAGCGCCATTCTGAGGGTTTCGCTTTCGCTGGCTCCGAGCCTTCTTGCAAGTTCTTCCAAGATTTCTTTTTGTTCCCTGCTTAGGAAAACTTTTACTATACTTTTTCTGGGCATTTTCCGCCCTCATGTATTGGCTATATCCAGTATATTTGATATACAGGAAATGCTTAAAAAACTTGCGCTACAAACAATACAATAGAGGGTTGAAAATGAAAACCCTAAGAATATCAGACGACATACACCAGAAGCTCACAGCTTTACTCGGCGAGCTCATGGCCCAAACAAGCAAGATGCAAACCTACCAAGACGCCATCGAAGCCATGCTGTACCAGTCGGTGATATTGCCGCCTGAACTCCTAAGCGAGGTGGAGCGTTTCATCCAAACCCACAGGGGGAGGGGTTACACCACGAAAGAGGAGTTTATCCGCCAAGCCGTACGCTTCATGCTAAGGTGGGAATCCGGCGAATACGAGCTTGTGGAAATCCCAAAGGAAGATTATGAAAAACTTAACAAAGCCGTAAAAGAGATGAACACACCCTACACAAACGCAGAAGACTTCATTCGAGACCAGATCCGAAAAGCCCTAGAAAAGTATGAGGAATGGCTTAAAGAGAGGGGTGGAAAAGAAACATGAGCCGCACAGTTTTATCAGCCATCCTAGCCCACATGGGCGTGTGGCTAAACTCTTTGGAAACCGAAAAACTATACAATGAGCTTTTAGCCTATTTTGGGCTCATAGGAGCCGCCAACGAATGTCAAGCCCTGGAAACCGGTGGCGAGATCCACACAATAGATATGAAATAGAAAATTTCATAAGACAATGGCTAAATCGAAGGCGGAGAAAGGAAGAAATGGTGCCTTGGGCGGTTTAGCCGATGGCCATCGAAGTTCCATCCATAATAATAAGCATAACCGTAATCTTGGTTCTCGTGTTTTTCCTCTTAATCTTCGCATTCATGACCTTTTCCTTCTTCAGATGGCTTAAAACTCCTACCTATTATGAGTTGGCCCCAGCGGTAAAGCCCGAAGATTATGCATGCCCAAAATGCGGCTCAAAGGAATTAGAGCTTGTTGGAAGACGCACCCTAAGGTGCAGGAAATGCGGCACAACCTTCACAATACGGACAGGCGCCCCTGAAGTATACTGGGTTTTCTGGCCTCTATTCTGGTTTATCCCCCTCATATGGTGGACGCCGACGAAAAACTAAACCCTTTCTTAGACATTTCATAGAGTTAATTTATGGAGTTGTCAGAAGTTCTATAAAATTTTTAAAAGTTTCTGATTTTGTAGCTGCTTTTTGAGGTCTACCTCCTCTTTTGCTAATCTTTTATAGACCTCGGGGCTTTTAATGTAATGTTTGCCCTTTTCCCGCATCTGCTTCTTGCCCAGCGTTTTGGTCCTAATGAGAACGTTCACTTTTTCTAATTTTATGTCAACGTTACGGAGGCTTTGTAGAGCTTGGGAAAGCGGCATATGTTGTTTTTGCTTTTGGCCCTTCTGCTGGTCCGTTTGCGGTTCAGCACATTGAACCTTGTGGGGTACGGTTGGGCTTTTCATTTTCTTCTGCATATAGGTTCTTCGCTGAAACTTGGCGCGGCGGGTGTTTGAGGTTTGCCTTGGGAGATCAGCCAAAACTATATCAGGAGCGGCCACCGAAGGCTAGACGAGTTTGAGCCTGAAAGCCTCCGCAATATTGTGTTGTCTGAGGCGGAGGGCGTTAGGGCGGTTGTTGGTAAGCCTAAGGGCAAAGACGCCGCTGAAATCGTAAGCTATCTTTTCGATGTTTCGAAGGGCTGGACCATTGAAAAGGCGAAAGAATGGTTCAGCCAGCATTGTAAGGGCAAGGTTTCACGGTGCCACAAGCGGTTATTTGCAGTTTTGCCCTTTCAGGT
>JAWBZV010000012.1:0-35372 GCA_038865865.1 Bathyarchaeia archaeon
CCCACCCCTTTTTGGCTAGATATGTCACGTCGTGAAAGAGGTCTGCCACAAGGGCTGTGTGCACCGTTTCCAGTTCAGGCTTTGTGGATATGGCTATGGATGTGGCGTAAAAGGGTATGCCCCTCGTTAAGTTTGTCGTTCCATCTATGGGATCCACCGTAACATAGTTTTCCTCGGGGTTGGGACCGTACCTTTGTATGCCTGACTCCTCACTTATAAGGGTGAACGACAAAGCATGTTTCCTAAGTGTTTCAATTATGGCTTCTTCGGCTGCAAGGTCAACTTGCTTTATCGGGTCTCCGCCGGCGCCTATGCCCAAGCTGGGCTGGGGCTGGCTTAGAGTTTTCAGCATTGGGGCTATTTTCCTTTGCACGTTGTCCTTGCATTCTTTAAGGATTTGAAGCCAGTCAGGCCTTGCCATTTTTATCGTGTCTTATTTTCTGGATTTTATAATAAAGGGTTTGGGTGCGACCTAGTTTTCCATTAGTGGATCCTTAAAAATAAAAGGTGGGTTTTGCACCAGGCCTAAAATGTAGATGTATAGCAGAAAAAATGGCGGGTTTGAGGTTTTAGCCCTTAACCCCTTAAAGATTTTAGCTTCTCCAAAATTTTTTCAAGGTCGGCGGTTTTTTCTGTGAAGACGCTTACCCTGTAGTCGCTGAAGGCTATTGAGATCACGTTAGCGTTTCCCCCCTCAATGGTTACGCTGCTTATTTCGCCTAGGCTGAAGAGCTCTGAGAGTTCCTTCCCTGACTCTAGGGAGGCTGACGAGATGATTGCATATTCAATTAGTTTGGACGGGTCTTTGAGGTCTATGCTGGCGGATTTGGTGTTTCTTATGATGTACCCTATAATGCCCTCACTTTCCTTAATCCTATCGAGGCATTCTTTTAAATCTTCCATGGAGATGGTTTCAGCGGCCTTTTCTACGGCGGAGTTTTCTTCAGAGGCTCCCTTGCTTGTCATTCACTTCTCTCCTAGTTTAAAATGGAGGGCTTAACCTTCACAAGCTCCCCTTTCTTAGTTTCCAAGGCTTCCTGCACCTTGTCAGGCATTTGGACAACGCCTTTGCCAAAATATTTTGGGTCTTTTATGGGTTTAACCTTACACGTTAACGTTTTGCCGCTGAAAGTTTCAATGTCCACAAGTTCAACACTTTTTCCGGAGGCTTTCTCCCACTCCAAGAGGGTTTCGCTGTCGATGCGCACGGTGTCAGATGGAATAAAAAGGCCGCGGAGATCCTCAACCATGAGCTGAACTGCCTTAGTTTTCTCAGTCAAGGCTTGGTTTTCGGTTTTATGTGCAGGTTTGGGGGCAAGTTCCATGTCAGCCTTCAGGGGCGCGGTTTCTGGTTTCTTGGAGCCTTTCATGGGGGTAGGGGTAATACCCTCTAAAAGCTTTTGAACTGTTGGGGTTAGGATGCGGACAACCGAGCTTACATGTTCCATTTTAACGCCTCCGCTGGCAACCAATACAAGATAATGGCTGCTGACGCGGGAAAGCCTCAAAAACCCATCTTCGCCTTCGATGGTTGCGGATTCAACGCCACCTAAGGCTTCAGCCCTTTCAAAAACGTCGCAAAAGGCATTTTTAACTTGGAAAATAATCCTTTCAGGGGTTTCCCCATCTCCCATGAATAGTTCGCCGTTTTGGCTGAAAAGAAAAACATGCCTGATTTCTGGACATATTTCCCGCACTTCATTTATGGCATCTTTTAGGGCTATGGCGTAAGCTTCGTTGTCAACCATCGCCATTTATTCCTCTCTAAGCAGCCCATTACGATATCTTGAAGAGGATGCGTTCTGGTATGCCGTCGTTCTCCACAACGATATATTTTAAGCCTTCAGTGTCGCCGAGCTGGTCCAGCCATTTCAGGGCTTCGCGGGCCTTCTGAAGAGACAAAAGCCTATCTTGGTAGCTTCGCACCACTTGTTCTATGGCTGTTAACTCATGGAAGGGATTAGCGTCTAGAACTATGCTTAGGGAGCCTATACTGATTTCGCCTAGGCTCTCCGTTGTAGCCTTTTTCCCAGCCAGCTTCATGACTACTTCTCGAATTTTCTTGGATTTTTCAGCTAAAGCCCTTATCTCGTCCAAGCGGCGCAGGTACTCCCCCAAAATGCTCTTGGTATCCGATATGGCCTTGTCCAGGGTTTCCGCTATCTGTTCAGCCGAACTATACTCCTTAATCTCAACCACCATAGCATTTCACACCTCTCTTTTACGCTTGGAAAGGAAATAAACAGAGGGATTAAAGACGAAACCGCCACCCTACCCCCTCAAACTTTCGCCAAAGACAAACAAAAAGGGGTGTTTATGTAGGAGCCGTTGCGACGTAGCTAAATGTGTTGCCTTTTGTAGTAAGCAATTTAACTTGGTAGCTTCTGCCCTCTACCCAAGAATAATTGACTGTAACTGTTGCACCTTTACCAGGCTCCAAGGTTTTGACATTTTCACCATCGTATACGATGTCAACGTCATCGCCTGTTTTTCTCTCATTGCCCACGAAAACCTCCTCTGCGAGGGTTACGCTGGTTGATCCGCTGTTTATTACGCGAATTTCTATTTGTTTGTCTCCTTCCGTTCCTTTGAAGGTCACACTTGTAATTTTGAGTTCTTCTGTTGCTGTGAATGTGAATGTTAGGGCTCCCATCCATGCGGCTACGGCGATGCTGACTGCGACTGTTACGGCTATGAGTATGATGGATGCGACTACGGGGCTTAGGGCTTTCCTGCTCTTGAATAGTTTCATTTTCTTTTATATCCCTCCTTTTTGTTGCTGTGTATGTTAGTGGAAACTGAGAATTTAAATCTTACGACTTAATACACCATATTAACCATTTGTAAAACAAAACAACACCAACAAACCACAAAACTAGAGAGCCCAGACAACCATTGGCTAAAACACCAACCAAACCAACATAAAATCAGCCATAAAAACCTAAAGAGGGAAGGGGCTAGAGAAAATAGGCTAAAATTAGGCGCCATTTTCCCCACAACTGCCGAAAAACTATAGAGGGGCGTGTTTTTAAATAGTCTTCCAAGCATAAAAATGTGACCTGCACCGCCAAAATTCTAGAGAGGGTCATCAATTTTACACTTTCGCCAGCAACAAAACTGACATTCAGCTCACCTCTCAGACATCACAATAGAGTCTGTAGAATTCACTATAGATCGCTTTTAAAGAATACTAAACCTACAAATCGAAGTCTACCACCGAAGGTTCAGCGATAGTGTGCTGTCAGCTATTTCTCCAACTTGTCAAAGAACTCCAGCAGGAGCTTCGCCACCTTCTCGCCAAGCTCAGTCTTCTCATACTTCCTCTTCAAGGGGTCAAGACGCTCGCTTTTCGCCAAGCCGAGCTCCTCAATCTCAATCATCCTAGCCCTAAAAGTGCCATCGCTAAGAGTTAAACCATTAGCCTTCATGAATTCCTTGGCTTCCTTCCACTTCCCCCGTCCCAAATAAAGCAGGAAAATACAGTCAATAGCATGGTCCTTCTCCAACATAGCCTTAATCGCCGAAAGCCTAGGATCCGTCAATATACGCTTAACCTTCTCCACTTCTCCACTCTCAGCATTTCTAACTTTAGCCATCTAAACTCAACCGAGCTTTTGTTTTGCCCTTTCAATTATGTGCAAAGTCCCTTAAAAGATTTAACCTTATATTACGAAACATGACATAATACTAAACATTAATGAAATCAGATTCAGACCCTAGAACTAAGAAAACCTTATTTCCCAATCCGCTCCAAAATTCGTCCACAATCTATGAAATATGCTTAATGAAAGTTTCCGGCGTATATTGGAGTATGCCCCTCGCTTGGTAGGCAAAACCCTTGGCCACGAGAACTTTCAAAATTTTTTCCGGGAAAAGCCTCTGCCTTATCAGAAGCTCCAGGGCATGGGTGTAGTTGCGGTTAAGCTCCCGGACGGCTAAGATCTGCTGCTTACGTGAGAGAACATAATCCTTACACTCAACCAGGTATGCCAAACTCATGTCAGGCTTGACGGCCAAAACATCGCAGTGGTTCTGCCGGGTGAAAACCACATAACCCGCCTTTTTAAAAGCCTTTGAAACCAGATCTTCAAGAAAGGTTCCGCTCATTCCTAAACGCCGCCCACTACGCTTGAATGGAATGTTGATGTCTTTCGCCCTTATAGTAACCTCCAAACCTGTAAATAAATTAGGAAAGTTTAAATAAAATATGTTTACCTTTTAGTTTGCCAAGAAACGGATGGCCCAAATGTCAAGGGAATTTAGGCACATACTAAGAATAACGGATACAGATGTAGATGGCACCCTAAAAGCCGTGTTTGCACTTCAAAAAATTAAGGGAATAAGCACAAACCTAGCAAACGCCATACTCAAAAAGGCTGGGGTAGACCCCCATATAAGAGCAGGCTTCCTCACGGAGGCCGAGGTGGAAAAAATAGAGGAAATAATCAAAGAGCCGATAAGGCATGGCTTGCCAGCTTGGTTCCTAAATCGGAGAAAAGACTTGGAAACTGGAAGGGACATGCATTTAATAAGTGCTGACTTGATATTAAGAACCAACATGGATATTGAAAAAATGAAGGAGCTGAAATCTTGGCGCGGTTACAGGCATTCATATGGGCTTAAGGTGCGAGGGCAGAGGACGAGGACAACTGGGAGAAAAGGCAAAACAGTAGGGGTTAAAAAGAAGGCGGTTGCAAAGGCTGGGGGCGGTAAATAGCAATGGGCGACCCGAAAAGGCAGAAAAAGAAGTATGAGACCCCACGGTTCCCATGGCACACAGAAGTTCTGCAGGAGGAGCTTAAACTCCTAGGCCAGTACGGTTTAAGAAATAAGCGGGAGTTATGGCGCCACAAAACAATGCTCTCCAAGTTTAGGAGCATAGCCCGCTCCCTCATAGGGAAACCTCCAGAAGAAAGGAGGAAAATGGAGGAGGCTCTCCTAAACCGCCTAAAAAAGCTTGGGATAATAAATGAAAATGCTGTTATAGATGACGTCTTAGACCTAACGGTTGAGGACATCCTTGAGCGTAGACTTCAAACAATAGTCTTCCGCAAAGGATTAGCCAAATCAATCTATCAGGCTAGGCAGTTCATAACCCATGGGCATATAGCCATAGGCAAAAGACGTGTGACAGTTCCAGGATACATAGTCACGCGGGAAGAGGAAGAGCTGGTAAATTATGCGGCGGAAAGCCCCCTCGCCCTTCCAAGTCATCCTATGCGTCAGATTATAGCGGTCACTGAAAGGTCCCAAAAGAAGGAGGCAAAAACATAGGAGGTGGAGTAGGTGAGCAGTGCAAGTAGCGGTGGAAGCTCAGCTTCGAAGAAAACTGAAAGGTGGGGGATAGCCCACATCTACAGTTCCTACAACAACACAATAGTCCACATCACAGACCTTTCAGGAGCCGAAACTATAGCCCGCACGTCTGGCGGAATGTTCGTTAAAGCGGATAGGCTGGAATCCTCCCCCTACGCAGCCATGCGTGCAGCCACGGCAGCGGCGGAAATAGCAAAAGATAAGGGAATAACCGCCATACACATAAAAGTAAGGGCTCCAGGCGGGCCGGGGCCGAGAACCCCGGGGCCAGGCGCGCAGGCAGCCATAAGAGCCCTGGCAAGGGCTGGTTTCCGTATAGGACGCATTGAGGAAGTTACGCCCATCCCCCATGACGGCACTCGCAGGCCTGGTGGTAGAAGGGGAAGGAGAGTTTAAAACCCTTTATTTCTCTACATCCTATAGAAAAATTGAAATAATGCACCTATATTGTATTCAACGGCACTGCAGCTACCCTTCCATTATGGAGTGTTCAGGCGAGTGGAAATAAAGGTACTTGAAAAAGATGACAGAAACATACGTTTACTCATAAGGGGAGTTGACACCCCATTTATTAATGCGTTAAGAAGGAACGTAATTGCGGAAGTCCCATGCATGGCAATAGACGAGGTTGTAATTATCGAAAACTCCTCTGTTCTCCACGACGAAATAATAGCCCACAGGCTTGGGCTGATACCCCTAAAAACAGATCTAGACAGTTATAACCTCCCAGAAAAATGTCCCTGTCGAAGCGAGTTTGGATGCAACCTTTGTAGGGTTACCTTCACGTTAGATAGAGAGGCGAAAGAGGGAACAATGACAGTTTACTCTGGAGAGCTTGTATCAGAAAACCCAAATGTGGGGCCGGTGAGCGACAAAATCCCAATAATAAAGCTTGCAAAGGGGCAAAGGTTGAGGCTTGAAGCCTATGCGAGGCTTGGTAGGGGTAAAGACCACGCAAAATGGCAACCTGTATCCGTGAGCGCCTACAAGTATCTGCCCCAACTTAAAATAGATGCTAATAAATGCAATGGGTGCGGGAAATGTGTGGAAATATGTCCCAAAAAGGTTTTTGCAAAGTCCGGGGGCAGGATAGAAATTCACGACATGCTTGCCTGCACCCTCTGCCAAGACTGTGTAGATGCCTGTCCCCAAAAACCCCCAGCTATAGAGGTGGGATGGGAGAAAAACGCTTTCATATTCAATTTAGAATCGACAGGGACGCTTCCTCCCGAGAGAATATTGATGGAAGCCGTCAAAATTTTAGACGAACAACTCGAGGAGTTTGCAAAACAGTTTGAGGTGCAGAAGGCTTGAGGGAAATAGAGGCCACAAACCCCCAGCTCATTGAGCTCATACGATTTCTAAAAAAGTGTGGTAGAGAAAACAAGGCGGAAATATGGAGGGCTCTGGCTAAACATTTGGCAAAGTCCAGAAGAAAACGAGTTGTTGTGAACGTAAGCCGCCTAAACAGGCACACTTTAAAAAATGATGTTGTAGCCGTTCCTGGAAAGGTTTTGGGATCCGGCGAGTTAGACCACCCTATAACCGTTGCGGCTTTTGCATTTTCAGAAAAGGCTGAAGAAAAAATCAAGAAGGCGAAGGGGAAATGCCTGTCTTTAATGGAGCTTGCAAAGAAAAACCCAAAGGGTTCAGGGGTTAAGATCATAGGGTGAGAAAATGCAGCTGGAACTTGAAGGCTACACGGTCATAGACGCTACGGGACTGATCCTTGGCAGGTTGGCAAGCATCATTGCAAAACGCCTTCTAAAGGGGGAAAAAATAGCTGTCGTAAACGCTGAAAAAGCGGTGATTTCGGGAAAGAAGCAGAGCAAGGTGATGGAAGCGAAAAAGTTCCTCGAGGTTGGATACCCGGGTAAAGGGCCAATACACTACAAAAGACCTGATAGGCTTCTTAGGAGGGCTGTTAGGGGCATGCTTCCATACAAGCAGCCGAAAGGTAAAGACGCTTATAGGAGGCTTAAGGTTTTTATAGGAGTGCCCGACGAGCTTAAGGGTTTAAAAATGGAGAGTTTGGAAGAAGCCAAAGCTGAGAAATTAGCGTGTCCATACTTCACCCTCGGGGAACTGGCTAAAGAAATTGGTTGGATGGGTGAATAGTTATGCCCGCAAAAAAGGTTTTGGTTGTCAGTGGTAAGAGAAAAACTGCAATAGCGCGGGCGGTTTTAAGGCCCGGAGCTGGAAGGGTAAGGATTAATATGAAGCCCTTAGAGATTTATGAGCCTGAAATTGCACGAGAAAAAATAATGGAGCCCCTTATACAGGCCGGAGACGAAGTTTGGAGTCAACTGGACATAGACGTTACAGTTTCAGGCGGAGGCTATATGGGACAAGCTGAGGCTGCTAGAATTGCAATTGCAAATGGCCTGTTAAAGTGGACAAAAAACCCCAAGCTGCGGAAAGTGTTCATCGATTATGATAGAACAATGGTTGCGGGCGACCCTCGAAGAAAAGAGCCTAAAAAGTTTGGGGGTCCAGGTGCAAGGGCGAAGGATCAGAAAAGTTACAGGTGAAAGGGGAAGCGGATGATCATACCTGTAAGATGTTTCACGTGCGGCAAGCTGGTCGGCGACAAGTGGGAGGAGTTTGCAAGAAGGGTGAGGAGTGGGGAAAATCCCGGCGACGTTCTCGATAGTTTAGGGTTTAAGAGGTACTGTTGTAGACGTATGCTTCTTTCCCATGTGGAAATCATCGATGAGGTTTTGCGCTTCTATGAAGAGGCTGAGAAAAGAAAAGAGGCGAGAAGCTATTATTACCAACAATAGGTATGGTGAAGCATGTCAAACTCAACTGTTATTGAGGATATAGTTGCAAGGAAAGTTTTTAACAGCCGCGGAGACGAAACGATAGAAGTTGACGTTATAACTGCTTCTGGCTTTGGAAGGGCCTCGGCCCCCGCTGGGGAAAGCCGTGGAAAAGCTGAGGTAGTTTATTACCCGCAAGGCGGAGTCGACGAAGCTATCAAAAAAGTTGAAGAGTTGATAGCTCCGGAACTTTTGGGGTTAAATGTTGACTTTCAAGAGGAAATAGATAAGACGCTTCATGAAATAGACAATACAAACGATTTTAGGATAATAGGCGGGAATACTGCTTTCGCTATATCCCTTGCAAGCGCAGAGGCTTCGGCCAACTCTTACGGCTTACCCCTTTTTCAATACTTGGGCGGACACGCGGCCCGCGAACTCCCATATCCGTTGGGGAACGTGATTAGCGGCGGGAAACATGCCCATGGAAAGTCTCCAGACATACAGGAGTTCCTGGTGCTCCCCTACGAGGCGGACTCTTTCCTTGAAGCTGCGACAGCCAACATAAAAGTCCATAGGAAAGTTAAAGAGTACTTGAAGAAGAAGGATGAGTTTTTCAGCTGCGGAAGAAGCGACGAAGGCGCCTGGGTTGCAAACCTCGCAAACATGGAAGCATTAGAAATCATGGCCTCAGCATGTGAAAATGTGAGCAATGAAATGGGCTTTAAATGCGGTTTAGGCGTCGACATGGCAGCTTCCTCCCTGTGGAATGCGGAGCGGAAAAAATACGTCTATGCAAGGGATGGAAAGGAACTGGACTCTGGAGAACAGTTAGACTTTGTTAAAGACATAATTGAGGAATATCACCTAGTTTATGTGGAAGACCCTTTTCACGAAGAAGACTATGAAAGCTTTGCAGAACTGACCAGAAAAGTGAAAAACTGCATCATCTGCGGCGATGATCTCTTCGTCACGAACGCTGAGAGGCTGAGCCATGGAGTGAGGATGCAGGCGGCAAACGCTATAATAATTAAGGTGAACCAGGTGGGAACGTTAACAGACGCCTTAGAAACCATTGAGGCTGCCAAAAGAGCCGGATACGTCCCGGTTGTTTCTCACCGTTCAGGAGACACCTGTGATTGGCATATAGCCCACCTAGCCGTGGCCTTTAAATGCCCAATAATAAAGACAGGTGTTGTGGAGGGCTCGAGAATAGCGAAAATAAACGAACTAATTAGAATTGAGGAGTTTTTAGGAGACAGAGCTAAAATGGCCAAACTGCAAATTATTTGAGGTGGAAGAGAATTGGCGGAAAAAGATGATGATAAGAAAGGAACTTTTGAAGGAGAAGCCAGCGTAAGCGTTGAGGAAGAACTTCTCTTGCCGCGGGACGTCCTTTTATCCGCAGGGATTCACATTGGAACAAGAATGAAGACAAAGGACATGGAACAGTTTATATACCGCGTCAGGCCAGACGGCCTATTTGTTTTAGACGTTAAAAAGACGGATGACCGCATACGTGTCGCGGCGAAATTTCTAGCGAGGTTTGAACCTTCTAAGATTGCTGCTGCTGCGGCAAGGCTGTACGCTCAAGAACCTGTCAAGAGATTCTGCGAAGTGACGGGGGCAACGCCGATAGTTGGGCGGTTTGTCCCGGGATTATTGTCAAACCCGCTTTATCCAAACCGCATTGAACCAAACGTTTTGATAGTCTCCGATCCCAGGGGAGATTTCCAAGCTGTTAGGGAGGCGTCCTCCGTAGGCATTCCTGTAGTAGCTTTATGCAGCACGGACAACGACTTTTCAGGAGTTGACCTCGTAATCCCCACAAACAATAAGGGTAGAAGGGCTCTAGCAGTTATTTATTGGCTTCTTGCAAGACAGATTCTTAGGGAGAGGGGTGAACTGGCGCCGGACAAGGATATGACGTTGACAATTGAGGATTTTGAGGCTAAAATAGCAAAAGAAGAGGAGGAAAGCTAGCGGAGATGGCGAAGGTTCGGCTTCCAAGCCAAGCCGGAGCCTTCTACGCCGGAACAGCAGAGTCGTTGAGGAGGCAAATCGAGGAGTGTTTTCTCCATCGCCTTGGACCTGGAAACATCCCCAAAGTTGTTGAGGCGGGCCCAAGGCGCATAGTTGGGTTGATCTGCCCCCATGCTGGGTACATGTATTCAGGCCCCGTGGCGGCCCACTCCTACTATAGTTTGGCTTTAGATGGAAAACCAGACACAGTAGTCCTTTTGGGACCAAATCACACCGGCTATGGAAGCGGACTAGCAATTATGAGTGAGGGTTTATGGCGTACCCCCCTCGGCGACGTTGAAATTGACAGGGAAACAGCAAATAAAATTGTTGAGGAATCTCGCCTCATTGATATAGACGAAACTGCTCACCGCTATGAACATTCAATTGAGGTTCAGCTTCCATTTCTGCAATATCTTTATGGGTTAAGATTTAAAATAGTGCCTATATGCTTTTTAATGCAGGATTTCCACTCAGCTGAGGAAGTTGGGCAGGCTGTGGCCAGGGCTGTTGCTGGAAAGAACGCCCTAATAGTAGCTTCTTCAGACATGACCCACTATGAACCCCACAGGAGCGCGGAGAAAAAAGATAGGCTGGCCCTTCAAGCCGTAGAAGCCATGGATGGAGCAAAATTTTACTCCATTATTGAAAGCCACGGCGTAACAGCATGCGGTTACGGCCCAATAGCCGCCCTCATCACCGCTGCGAAAATTTTGGGGGCGAAGGAGGCAAAATTGTTGTGTTACAAGACCAGTGGAGATGTAAGCGGCGACTACTCAAGCGTTGTAGGGTATGCGGCGGTTCAATTCACCAAATAGTGGTCTAAATGGGGGTTGTGGCGTCAGCTCCTGCAAAAGTAATACTTTTCGGAGAACATTTCGTTGTCTATGGTGAGCCCGCAATCGTCCTAGCCATAGATAAAAGGGCCTATGCAAGGGCGGAACTACGGGACGATAAAAAAATTTTCATACAATCATCAAACCTAAACCTTTCAGGGTTTTTTGAAAACGGAGGCTTTAGGGCTGAATCTGGAAACCCCAAAGAGGCAAGGGCGAAACTTGAGCCATTAAAATGTGCTGTGGAAAAAGTTCTTGAGATCTATGGGGGCAAGGTGGGTTTAAACATCGAAGTCAACTCTGCTGTGCCTGTGGCCGCTGGATTAGGATCCTCAGCGGCGGTAGCTTCAGCCGTCGCCGCTGCAGTTGGCGCCCTTTTAAATGTGAAAATGGAGAAAGAGGATATTTTTCGCATAGCATACGAAGCGGAAAAAATTGTGCATGGCACCCCTTCAGGAGTGGATCCCGCCATATCAACTTTCGGCGGTGCACTGTTGTTCCAAATGGACACAGGGTTTAAACCCCTAAACTTCAAAACGGACTTAAATCTTGTTATCGGCAACACAGGCGTCGAGAGGTCGACGCGTTCTCAAGTTTTAAAGGTTCGAAGTTTGAGGGATAGGTATCCGAAGGTTGTGAATTTAATGATGCGGGTTGCCCGCGAAATAGTTTTAAACGCCGTGAAAGCCCTTGAAGAGGGCGACTTAGAAGCTGTTGGAGATTTAATGAACTTTAACCAAGCATTACTTTGCGGGTTGGGAGTTTCCGAAGAATCTCTGGAGCGGTTAATAAGCGCTGCACGGAAAGCGGGCGCGTACGGCGCAAAGTTAACAGGCGCAGGTGGCGGCGGATGCATAATAGCCCTTACAAGTAGGGACAGGCTTGAAAAAGTTTTAGAAGCTGTTCAAAGGGTTGGTGGAAACGGTTTCGTAGCTCAAAAAACAGATGAGGGAGTTAGGGTTGAGTCAAGCTAAGCCAACAATTTTGAAGATAGGCGGCTCGGTGATTACGGACAAGAGTACTGAGTTAGGAGCGCAAATGGAGGTTATAAGTCGCCTAGCAGACGAAATACGTGACGCAAACACTCAAAATTTAATAATAATCCATGGTGGGGGAAGCTTCGGCCACCCAATTGCGCAGAAACACGCCATAAAGGAGGGTTTCAAGGAAGAACCCCAAATAATGGGCTTTGCCGAAACTCACCATGTCATGACAGTTCTCAACGGCCTTTTTATGGACGCTTTAATTTGGCGCAACGTCCCCGCTGTAAGCGTCACCCCATCCTCATGCATTATGACACGTAATGGAAGGATATACCATTTCGAAGATGCTCCCCTAAAACACATTTTGAAGTTGGGCTTAATCCCCGTCCTTTATGGAGACGCCGTTTTTGACGTTGAGTTAGGGTTCACAATACTTTCTGGAGATCAACTCGTCTCATTTCTCGCATTGCATTTTAACGCAAAAAATATTTTGATTGGTGTAGACGTGGATGGACTATACGACGTCGACCCTAAAGTTAACGCTGAAGCAAAGATGTATGATCGCCTAACATTAGACGAGCTTAAAAAAGTTCAAAGCAGTATAGGAGGCTCAAATGCTTACGACGTGACCGGCGGCATGTCCAACAAAATAGCCGAACTCATACCCGCCTTAGAACGCGGAATTCCAGCCTTAATCTTTAACGCTACGAAGCCGAAAAATGTTTACAAAGCTCTTAGAGGCGAAAAAGTGAAGGGTACATTAATAGAGAAGGAATAACTTTGGTTGAAAAAACAAGACAGCGGAAAGCCGACCACATCCGCATAGCCACAAGCCGTAATGTGCAGACAAGGGTTACGACAGGTTTTGAGGAAATATACTTTGTCCACAGGGCTCTGCCTGAAGTTAACAAAGAGGAAATAGATCTGTCGACAACCGTGTTTAACCATAACTTTGCTGCACCGATAATTGTTGGCGCCATAACTGGTGGAACTCCGGAAGCTGAAAAAATCAATGCGGCAATAGCTACCGCTGTTGAAAAGCTTGGGCTGGGGATGGGTGTCGGAAGCCAGAGGGCAGCGTTGGAAGACAAAAGGCTTGCGAGGACTTTCACGGTTGTTAAGAAGAAGGCTCCAAAGGCCTTTCTAATTGCAAACATCGGCGGGGTTCAGCTAACGAGGGGATATTCTATGAAGGAGGTTAGAAAAGCTGTTGAAATGATTGATGCGGACGCCCTTGCAATACACCTTAATCCGCTACAAGAGGCTGTCCAGCCTGAGGGTGAAACAAACTTTAAGGGAGTTCTAGAAAAAATAGAAGAGGTTGCCAGGGCCCTTGATAGGCCAGTTATAGTTAAGGAGACTGGAGCTGGAATAGCAGCTGAAGAAGCCAGAAAGCTTGAGGCTGCTGGCGTGAAGGGTATAGACGTGAGCGGCGTTGGCGGAACAAGCTTCGCGGCTGTTGAATATTTTCGAGCAAAGGATATGGGAAACACTTTCCAAAGCAGGCTTGGCGAAACTTTCTGGGACTGGGGGATACCAACGGCCGTGAGTGTGGTCGAGGTTACACAAACGGTGCGGATACCAGTAATAGCTTCAGGGGGGATGCGCAGCGGGTTAGACGCGGCTAAAGCTTTAAGTTTAGGCGTAAGCCTCGTGGGCCTTGCACAACCCGTTTTGGAAGCTGCAATGAAAGGCGCTGGGGAGACGGAGAAGACGCTGCGCTTACTGATTGAAGAGTTGAGGAACGCTATGTTTCTGGTCGGGGCAGAAAATCTTCAGCAACTGCGCAAGGCCCCTTTAGTCATAACGGGTAAAACAGCTGAGTGGCTTAGGGCTAGGGGGTTTGAGATAGACCATTACGCGAGGAGAGGCGGATCATGAAAATAGACATTGAGAAGTTTTTAGAGGAAAAAGCGCCAATAATCAATCAAGCCATCGAGAAGTACGTTCCAAGAGTTTTCTCTAAAAACACACTCATCTTTAAGATTAACCCGCCAAGATATTCATACAATACAGAAGCCATAAACAAGGCTATAGCTGAACCACTATGGGAATTCTTGGACAGAGGCGGAAAAAGGTGGCGTCCAGCCCTGTTCCTTTTAATATGCGAAGCTTTGGGGAAAAAACCTGAAGACTACATAGAATACGCCATAATCCCTGAAGTAATTCACAATGGCACGTTAATGATCGATGACGTAGAGGACGCCTCTGAGTTTCGAAGGGGAAAACCATGCACTCACAAAATCTACGGTGTGGATGTGGCTATAAACGTTGGAAACGCCATGTACTATCTCCCCCTCCTATCCCTGATAAAAAATCGGGAAAAAGTAGGCGTAGAAAAACTTGCAAAAATCTATGAAATCTATGTTGAGGAAATGATAAGTCTAAGTTTAGGCCAAGCTATGGACATAGCGTGGCATAAGGGTCTAGCGAACGCTGACGAGGTGAAGGAAGAAGACTACTTGCAAATGTGCGCCTATAAGACTGGAACTTTGGCGAGGATGGCTGCGAAAATAGCTGCGGTTCTAGCTGACGCCAGCGCTGAGCTCGTTGAAAAGCTTGGACGTTTTGCAGAGAGCATAGGGGTTGCCTTCCAAATCCAAGATGACATTTTAGATCTAGTAGGCGAAGAGTTCGCTGAGAAGAAGGGAGGAAGGGGACAAGACATAACCGAAGGTAAACGCACCCTTGTGGTGATCCATACCTTAAAAGTTTCAAGCCCCCAAGATAGGGAACGGCTGATTGATATTCTTAAAATGCACACTTCAGACCAGAAAATCAGGGACGAGGCCATCGCAATAATGCAGAAATATGGCTCGATAGACTATGCCAAAAACTTTGCAAGAAAAATAGTGGCGGAAAGCTGGAGGGACGTTGAAAACCTTCTACCCCCATCTGAAGCAAAGGAAAAGTTAAAGGCTTTTGCCCAATTCCTTATTGAAAGAAAAATCTAAAGCACGTGCCCAACCTTGGAAGAAACAGGCGAAAACACTGACCTAGTGGAACTAATTCGAAAGTTTGCCCTACTCAACGCTATAAAGCATGATGGAAAAGCCCAGGTTGGCCCCGTTCTCGGAAAGGTTCTTGCCGAAAAACCGGAACTGCGCGCAAAAGTGAGGGAGATAACAGCCCTCGTTAATCAGATTATTGAAGAAATTAACCTACTACCGGCAAGCAAACAGAAAAACATAGTTGAGGAAAAATGGCCTGAAGAACTAGTAAGGGAAAAAATTGAGGAAAATAAGAAGCTGCCACCCCTACCCAACGTAGGGAAATACTCAAAAGTTGTAACACGTTTTTCACCTAACCCAGACTGCGTCCTCCACCTAGGCTCAGCTAGAGCCATAATACTAAGCCACGAATACGCCCGCATGTACAAAGGAAAATTTATTCTACGATTTGAGGATACTGACCCAAAACTGAAAAGGCCAATTCTAGAATTTTACGATAGCATAAGAGAAGATCTAGCATGGCTTGGATGTAAGCCAGACGAGGAATACATCCAAAGCGACAGGATACCCATATACTATGAATATGCGGAAAAACTGATTAGCGACGGCAACGCTTACGTTTGCACCTGCCCACCCCAAGCTTTTAGGGAAAGGGTGCTGGCTCAAAAACCCTGCCCC
Organism: Bathyarchaeia archaeon; assembly: GCA_038865865.1. GTDB lineage: Archaea > Thermoproteota > Bathyarchaeia > Bathyarchaeales > Bathycorpusculaceae > JANXEP01. The sequence goes on from JAWBZV010000012.1 coordinate 15,549, forward strand.
TGCCGCGAATTGCCGCCTGAGGAACATATGGAAAGATGGCGTTGTATGCTTGAAGGCAAATATAAAGAGGGCGAAGTTGTGGTTCGCGTAAAAACGGATTTGAACCATCCAAACCCTGCTGTCAGAGACTGGCCAGCCCTTCGTGTTATAGAAATTGAAAAGTATCCTCATCCTAGGGTTGGAACCAGATACCACGTTTGGCCCCTCTACAATTTTGCATGCGGGTTAGACGACCATTTAATGGAGGTAACTCACATAATCCGGGGGAAAGAGCATCTAACAAACATGGTTCGCCAACAATACATGTACAAGCATTTAGGCTGGAAGTATCCCGAAGCAATTCATTATGGCAGGCTCAAAATTAAAGGCGCCTATTTAAGCAAATCAAAGATTGTTAAAGGATTGAGAGAGGGGATCTATAAGAGTTGGGACGACCCGAGGTTGGCAACATTTGCGGCTTTGCAGAGGCGGGGTATAACCCCTGAAGCCATCAAAAAACTCATAATCGACGTCGGGCCGAAAACTTCAGACGTCGTTTTAAGCTGGGAAAACCTTTACGCATATAACCGTAAAATCCTAGATCCCAAAGTTAACAGGTACTTCTTCGTGCAAGACCCAATTCAGTTGTTAGTTAGGCGGATTCCAAAAGCGTTCACTGCAAAGCTTCGGCTTCACCCGGAACATCCTGAAAGGGGCTTTAGAGAATATCAAATAAGGCCTGGCGGGCCGGACAACATGGCACTATTTTGGATTTCAAAAAAGGATGCAGACATCTTGGGTGTTGGGAGCACAGTCCGTCTCATGGAGCTATTCAACATAAAAATCGAAAAGAATGAAGGATTCTCGGTTGAAGCAACATTTCTAAGCGAACCTTACGAGGATGCAAAAAAGGCTGGAGCCCCCCTAATCCACTGGGTACTCATAGGGGCAGACATGCCCTGCCAAATTGTCATGCCCGACGCCACCGAAGCTGAAGGTGTGGCTGAAAGCGCTTGTAAAGGATTGAAGCCGAATGACATAGTGCAATTTGAGAGGTTCGGCTTTGCAAGGATAAGAGAAGTCAACATGAAACTTGTAGCTTACTACGCTCACAGGTAGGTGATTTAAAATTGCGGAAGCAAGACAAAGTAGTTTTGTGGCCAGCGTACTTTGACTCCACGAAAACTAGGGGGGAGGGGAGGAGGGTCCCAAAAACTTTGGCCGTCCCATCGCCGAAAATTTCAGAGTTGAAAGAAGCTGTTGAAAAACTACGTTTGGAACACGAGTTAGTTTTGGATGCTTGCTACCCGAAGACGCCTTGGCTTAAAACCGGCATGCTCCTAGTGTCTAAAAAAGGAACCAAAAACAGCATAATGAAAGAAATAGCTAAACAGTTGTTGAAAATTCGCACGGCCTCAAAAATTGTTTAGTCGACTTCCTCCTTCCCTACTAAAACCGCGTTTATCACTCCATCCTGCCCTGGACGTGAAGTTACACGAGCTAAGCCAAGGGCTGTCTCGATAATTGCCCCCTTTGTTATAACACCCCTTCGGTTGTAGTCTACGTTTGCCGGGTTCTTCACAACGCGCACTATTTCAACTTTCTCTGTTTTCCCGGTTTTCAAATCTGTTACACAAGCATATTTATCGCTTAGAACTTTAACTTTAAAGTTGCCGCCTCTTCCACGCTTAATTTTCCTTTTAGGCTCCCCTAGAACAGTTTCCACAGGGAATGAGCCCTGTTCAAACTTTCTTTTCCCTCTATATGCCCGTTTTTTGCCTCCAGTCGGCTTCCTCTTATGTAAATCACCGTGCCAGACGGACATCTTGGCGCCCCTCTTTTTAGCAATGCATCTTAAGCTCGCTCATTATCCATTGCTTGACATATAAATTTATCCGTTCTCCGTGCTTTGAGGTGTGCTTGTATTTTCTTCTTCTACCCTCTCCCCCTCCAGAATTTTCCTCAATTCCCTCTTCATGACTGTCACATCATGGCTTAAACCGAAATAGTCTGCAAAGTAATCCGTCGTTTTCAGAACCGTGGAACGTCCCTTCCTTTCCGATGCGATCAACCCCATGTCTTTGAGCAGTTTTATATGGCCATAGGCGTGACGTCCACGTACTTCTACAACTCTCTTCTGGGGAACTGGTTGTCTAAGCGCAATGTAAGATAGCGTCTTTAACGGGCCTGTTGAAAGAAGTGGTCTCTTAACAAGTTTTTTAACGTAGGGCGTGAATTCTGCCTTTAGCTGTAAAACATATCTTTCATCTTTTAACTCCAAAATTTCAAGGGCTGTGTTTCTGCTTGCGTATTCCTGCATTAACGTCTTCACAAGCGTTTTAACCTTATTCTTTGACCTAGTCCTTAAAACCGAACATAATTCTGAGAGGTTGAGGGGTCTGCCAGCGACATAGAGGGCGGCTTCAACTAAGGCAAGCTCCTTTGCAGACCTTTCACTGCCTTGCGGGTTTTCATCTGGATTGTTAAGCGGTTTTTTCATTTTTTGCAGCGGTGAATCCTCCAAGGCTGATGTAGATTTCCTCCGATTCCTCGTCTTGCCACAAGTTTACCTTTTCGTTTTGGGCCAAGAATAATAGGAGGATGAACGTGCGTATAGCCTCTAGCTTAGTCATGCCCTTTGTTAGCGTTGAAAACTCAATGATACCTGAACCCTTCACCATTTCAAAAAGGACATTAAACAGCTTATTCATTTGCAGCTCAATTTCCATTAAGTAGTAGTCAATTTGTGGAAGAATTTCTGAAGGCGTTGGGAGAAGAATGGATTCTGTGGGTTTTTCAAGATGATAAAGTTTTTCGCCTTTTAAAACTTCGTCTAAAACTTCCAACAGGTGCTTTATCGTGGTTGATGTTAACTCGTGTCTTAATGGCAAAAAGAGTGGAGGCGGAACGAAATCCAGAGAAATTCTGGGAGGCGCAGGAGGTTCTTCGAGTTTCAGCAGAAGTTTAGACTTCATAAGGTATATGAGGGCTGAAGAGTCCAAGGCTACACCTGACGCTCTAAAATCTATCTGCCCAGTCTTATTCATCTCCTCAAGAAATGTTGTAAGCAGGTAGGCGATGTTAATGTTCCAAGGCGTAAGCTTTTCTAACTTATGAAACTCAAAAAGGATATTCCACGGAGGACGTAGATAAAAAGGCTTTTTAGAGGCTGCGGCCATTTAACTCGAGACCTCTATAAACTTGGCTGAAATAATGTTAGAAACTCCGTTTCGTCCATAAACCCCATAAACCTTCTGAGCTTTGTTAACCATTTCAGGCTTCAATGTAATAACGATAAACTGGGCTTTCTCAGACTCTTCCAATAGAAGGTCTGCCAATTTTGAAACATGAAAAGCGTCTAAATGTGCATCCACCTCGTCGAAAATGTAGAAGGAAGCCGGTGTGAAATCTTTTAGAGCAAATAGAAAGGCAACAGCGGCTACCGAGCGTTCGCCACCGCTGGCTCCGCTAACAACTATTGAGGGTTTATTGGGAAACTGTACGATCATGTCTATGCCTCCTTCGAAGGGGTGTTCTGGATTTTCCAAAAATAGGGTGGCTGTGCCTCCGCCAGTTAGCTTGGAGAAATACTTTTTCAAATTTTGGTTAACTTTTTCAAAGGCTTCCATGAAAACTTTATGCTTTTTGCTTTCAATTTCATCCATAAACTTTAAAATAGCCTGTTTTTCCTTTTCAAGCTCATTCATTCTTAACGATAACTCTTTGTAACGGGAAATTTGTTCCGCATAATGCGATAGCGCAAGCTGGTTTACTGCACCTATCCTCTCCAGTTCAAACTGGAGCATCCTGTAAGTAGCCTCAGCTTCTTCAACATCTTTGGCTGTAACCTCCAATGGTTTTTCGTATCCTAACTGTTTCAACTGGTTTTGCCATTGTTCAAGTTGCATGAGTGACGTTTGGACGCTTAACTGGTAATGGTTCAACAAATGATCAGTCTCCTCGTATTCAGCGTCAAGTTTGCGGAGTTCCTTGTCTATATCGTCTATCTGAGACGTGAATCTTTTGGACTCCTCCCGGGCTGACAAGACAGTCTTAGAAAGTTCAACGCGGCTTTTCTCCAGCTCTTCCAGTTCTTGTTTTAGCTTCTCCCTCTCTTGCAATGCCATTTTAACTTCGTCTTCAACTTTTCTTATCTGCTGCTGAACTTTCGCCAGCTGGATTTTCACGTTTCTGTATCCGTCCCTTAAAACGTTATCAAATTGCGACTGGAGGGTTGAAATCTCCGTCTGCAAAGTTCCAAGTTTCTGTCTTAAAACAATTATTTCCTCACTCAACTTCTCCCTTTTAATCTCCATCGCTTGAATATTTGCGGGGTCTGCTTTTCGCCTCAATATGGCTAAATCGCTTTGAAGTTTTCTTATTTCTTTTTGAAGGCTGCTTTTTTCAGCTCTATAGGTCCATATCTTTGTTTTTTCAGCCTCAATTTCTTTCTGGATCTTGCCAGCGTCAGCGTCCACCCTCTTAATGTTCGCCTTTGTCCTCTTAATAGTCCTTTTAACTCTGGATATTTCTCTTTCTAAGGTGGCTATCGCTTCGGATAAGCGGGCAATTTCCACACGGGTTCTATCTATTTCCTCTTCGAGGGATGTTACATCGTTTTCCCTTCTGGAAAGGTGCTGTTGAAGAGCCCTGACGGCTTCGTCTAAACTTTTTATGGCGGACTCGCTTGGTATAATAGCGGAGAAGTCTATGGGTGCGCGGTAGTAACCGCTTTCCAAGGCCCCTCCGGGTTCGTAAAGGTCACCATTAACGGTGACTACACGGTATCCTTCACTTGACAAAGATAATGCTGTTTTATCTTCAGGGACCACCAGCGTGTCGCCGAAGACGAAGTAAATTGCTGGTTCATATTGTTTCGCACATTTTATAAAGGAGAAGGCTGCGCCCATCACATTTTTGTCTTTTGGGGTTTCTATAGGTTTGATGTTTGAAATTTCCTTTAGTGGTATGATCTTTATCCTTCCCAGCTTCATTTTCCTCAAAGTTTCTATGCACGCGAAGGCCGTGTTAAAATCCTTCACAACGATAGCGTCCAACCACCCTCCAGCAGCGACATCAATTGCCTGTCGATAAGCCTTGTCAATTTCAATTAAATTGCGCAGTCTGCCATACACGCCTTCGATTACGCCAAGCTCTCCCAGCTCTTCTATGCTTCTCAAGGCTTTTTCTTCCGCTGCAATGGTTTCTGCAATTTCTTTTTGGGTTGCGAATTCTATAACTGCCTCCCGTGCGGATCCAGCTATTTTTCCGGCTTCAGCTATCTCCCTTTCAATGGCTTCCTTTTGCGCTATTTTCCGTTCAAGCACGCGCTCTAAATTTTTAAGTTGTTTCTTCTGTTCTTTCTGAACTTTCTCAAGTTCAGCCAAGGATTTCTCTAGCTCGCTAAAAGTTGCTGCAAAACGTTCTCTTCTTCTGCTCAGATCTCTTAATCGTCTTTCTCGGATTTTGATGTTTGTTTGGCTTTTCGTCTGCTCAGACCTTAAATATGCAAGCCTTTTGTAATTTCTATCGAGGTTCAGTTCTATTTCCCGAACCTTCTTGCTGTTTTCACCGAGATCTTTCCAAAGTTGGGCAACCTCTTGTGCGATGGCGTCGTGCTCCGCCTGTTTTACGCTGATCTCGCTCAAAATTTTTTCATACTCACTTCGCAGTTGTCTTATTTTTAACCTATTTTCGCGAATTTCATTTCTTAGAGATTCGCACTGCTGGATGCTGTTATCCCTAATCCTCCCTAAGCCCTCAAGGTTTGCCTTCCCAGAGCTTATTTTTGTATTCAGCTCCGTCAGCTTGGATTTTAACTCTCCGATTTTCATTTGAACCATTAATACCTTCGAGCCGCCTTCCTCAACTATTTCCGAGCTGAGCTTTCGCCATTCTCCCTCAATTTCCCTACGTTTTGATCTGAGCTGTTCCCGCAGCGCCCTTATCTTTTCAAGCTTACCCTTAATTCTTTCCACCTGGGCCGAGTTTAACTTAATTTTCTCCTGGATTTGGGCGATATCATGGGACAGTTTGACTACTTCCAACTTTTTTATTTCATTCTTTAAAGAATTGTATCGTAAAAGCTCGTTGCGTTCCCTCTCCAAGTCCTCAACCCTTCTTTGCACTTCCTCTATTCTTCCCATTGCTGTGCGTATGGAAATCTCTGCAGCCTGCAGTTTTTCTTCAGCTTCAGCTTTTTCTGCGTCGTACTGGGATATTCCAATCAAATCTTCAATGATTTTTCGCCTTTCAATTGATGAGATATCCGTCAAGCGGGTTATGGTGCCCTGCAAAATTATATTCTGACTTGTAGAGCTTATTCCAGCCATGGAAAGGATTTCCATTATATTTGCCCTTGAAATTCTTCTGCCATTAAGCCTGTAGACACTTTGACCGTTTCTGTAAACCTCTCGCGAGATGGTGACGGTTGCAGTGTCAACGGGTATGCGGCCATCCCCATTGTCAAGCTGTATTACAACTTTAGCCATTTTAGCCCTTTCTAACCCAGCCTTTTCAGAACCATTAAAAATCAGATTAGAAGCATTTTCTGCGCGAAGTCTCTTCGTGCTTAGTTCGCCCAATGCAAATAAAATAGCATCAACAATGTTTGTTTTCCCACTTCCATTTGGGCCAGTTATGACTGTGAACCCTTTATCCAAGGTCAACTTGGCTGTTTGAGGCCCAAAGGATTTGAATCCTTTAAGCTCAATTTTTTTGATATAGGGCATTAAATTAAGCCCTCACCTCTACGGGACTAGGACTGCTATTGAAATATATTCCTAGCAACTTTCATAATTGAATTGTTGCATCATTAAGCCTTTAACAATTATGCACTTTTCAACGCTATTTTCTGGCCTTTAATCCATATTTTGTAGCCATTTTCTTGACAAAATCTTTCATAACTCCCTCGTCGCCGTAAACGAGAAGGCAACCATCTTTCTGCACATTAATTGAAAGGTTTAACTCTTCAGCTAAAGCTTTCAACGCTTCAATAGGCATGTCCTCAGTAGGTCTTATGCGTATCCAACGCTGATCCCTGGGGACCCCCGGGATAAACCTTATCTCCTTTTCTTCATCGTCAAAAACTTTTTTGCTTGCCTCGTCTAACCGCTTTAACCATTCCTCTACATACTTGTCTCCAAACTTTTCGAGCCCATTAGAAACTAGGTATGATTCTATGTTATTGAGGTATTCCTCAATTCTTTGACTTGTTTCAAGGCTTGAAGGGTCGGCCTTCAAAACATTAATCAACGTTCTTGCATATTTCAAATCACCAATAACCTCTTTGGGAACGGCAACTCCTCTCCTTCGAAAGTCAGTGATCATTTCCTCTAAAACTTTCCAGACAGTCAAGTAACCCATACTCAAAGCTCCATCAACCCAATTGGTGTTGGCAGTTATAAAAGAGTTTACTTTCATTAATATGCTGATTGATAATTAAATTTTCCATAGATTTATGTAGGGCTCGGGCTAAAAAGGGTGAATATTAGGAAAAGGTTTTAGTGTAACAAATGGAAATTTCCCCCGCAAATCCACATTTTTTCTATTTTCATAACAATGTTGTCTTATTTTCGTTTATCAGCAACTAATAGAATAAAGAATGAAGTGTGCTTGCCTCTTTTTTATTGTTGCAAAATTGTAGCATCGGCTTTGTGGAATTCTGGTAAAACTTAAAGGTGGTAAATTGTGGTCTATGGTGTTCTTATTGTTTCCTTTAAACATGCCGTCTGCTTAATTGAGCTTCATGTTAAGGATTGTCTTCAAGAGCATAACGTAATTTTTGAGCAGTTTCTGAGCGAAATTAGGAGCAAAGAAAAGGAAATAGCAGGCATGGTCAACGAGTTGCCTGAAGTAAAGGCTGTAGAACAAGTTAAAAAAATCATACATCGCACGCTGAACCATCAAATCCTTTATTTTTGAGTATGTAATTTGGAAAGCCTAAAAGGTTAAACGAAGTTTTAGGAAGGCGATTTCCAGGCGAGCAGACAACTGTCTTGGCAGCAGTATTAGCGACAGTATCCAAAAAGGGGGAGAATATCTTACGAAGAAATAGACTGCAGGGTGAAGAATTCTTCAAACGTTTCAGGTTTATCCTTTCTTTTTAGTCTAGCTGCGAAGTTTTCAATTTGCTTAAGTTTGCTTATGCAGTTGTTGATTGATTGAAAGAGTTTCTGTTCGGCTTCCGTGAACATTTATTAGCCTAGCTTCAAACTTTTTTATTTCAATCATTAGGTTGCTTTGCATTATTCCCCTCCGAAAAGGTAAATGTTACTTCTATAATTTTTCGTAATACTTCTAATTTTGGGCATTCTTCGCTTTGGTTGGCTGTTTAATGTTGAAATAATGTTACTTTTTGGGAGAAATTTATTAAATTTAGTGTTACTTTTCTTAAAAAAAGTAATACCGGGTGAAAGGTTGTAATGCTCTTCAGAAAGCGAAAATAGGTACGAAAACATACCATTAAGGAAAAGTCAAAAAAGGACTTAGGAAAAGGTTTTTAGTTTAGTTGTTATATGACTCTTTGCAAGAGTTAGTGGGGTTGATGTTTGATGTCGGTGTTTGCTGCTCCAGGCGCGTATGACCGCGCTATCACTGTTTTTTCGCCAGATGGAAGACTCTTCCAAGTTGAGTATGCGATGGAACTTGTCAATCGTGGGGCAACAATTTTGGGTATAAAATGCCCCGAGGGTGTAGTTTTGGGGGCTGAGGAAACAATTGAGCCTCTTGAAGAGTCTGAAACTTCTTGGAAAATTTTTAAGATAGATGAGCACATCGGGGCTGCTATTGTGGGTTTAAGTTCAGACGCAAGGGTTTTGATCGACCAGGCGCGAATATATGCGCAGAGTAATAGGTTAACTTATGATGAACCGATAGATGTGGAGGTTGTAACTAAGCGCATATGCGACATACAGCAGCTTTACACGCAGCATGGAGGCGTTAGACCCTTTGGGGTTTCCATAATTTTTGGCGGGGTAGACAAAACTGGAAAGCGCGTGTTTATAACGCATCCAAGCGGAACTTATAAGGGACATAAGGCCGTGGCCGTTGGTGTTGGAAGAGAAATCGCAACTAATATTCTAAAAGAAGAGTACCGTGAAAACATGACTTTGGAAGAAGCTATTAAACTTGGGGTCAAATGTCTGACGAAAGCTCTTGAAGCGAGGCAGCTCCAGCCAAGAATAAAAATAGCGGTTATCCCTGCGGCAACGAGGAAGATGGAAATGCTCAGCGACGAAAAAGTCGAAAAGTACATGAAGAATTTAGGTTAAAGTAAGTGAAAATTAATGGGAGAAAAATACACAGTTGCCCGAATTACAAAGGATAACGAGCATTTTGAAATCCTCGTAAAACCAGAGAAGGCGTTAGATTATAGGATGGGAAAAATTTCCGCCATAACAGACGTTTTAGTTACAGAAACCATATTCTCAGACGCGAGTAAGGGCACAAAGGTTTCCGAGGAAACCCTTCGCAAAGCCTTCGGGACAACGGATCAGCTTAAAATAGCAGACATAATCCTAAAAAAGGGAACGTTGCAGCTGACGACAGAGCAACGGAGGAAAATGATAGAGGAGAAAAGGAGGCAAATAATAACTTTCATATCAAAAAACAGTGTAGACCCTAGGACAAACCTGCCCCATCCACCGTTGCGTATTGAACAGGCTATGGAGCAAATTCACTATTCAATAGATCCTTTCAAGCCGGTTGAAGAACAAGCTAGAGAGGTAGTTAAGTTACTGAGGCAAGTTCTCCCGTTGAAAATGGAGCAAGTTTCAGTTAGCGTTCATATACCAGCAGAGTATGCGGCCAAAGTCTATGGAACGCTGAAATCCTTTGGAACAATAAAGCGTGAAGAGTGGTTGGCGGACGGTTCGTGGTCTGGAATCTTAGAAATGCCCGCGGGGCTCTATGGGCCGTTCCTTGACAAAATTGGCGCACTTACCAGGGGCAACGCGGAAGCGAAGATGATATCTTAAATTTATGGTTAGGAAGAGGTTTTTATGCCTACATTTTTTGATAGAAGGCAGCTTGTAACTCCTGGAGAGTTGTTGGCTGAAGGTGATTACTTAGCTGGTGAAAACACGTACAAGGAAGATAACAAAATTTACGCTACGAGAATGGGGCTCATCGAATATGAAGACAAAAAGGTCAACGTTGTCGCCTTAAGGGCGTTCTACATCCCCAAAGTAGGAGACACAGTCATAGGGACAGTTGTTGAAGTGGGTTTCGGTGGGTGGACCATAGACATTAACGCACCGTACCTGGCCGTTTTAAGGGCTTCTGAAGCTTTAAGCCGACCGTTTAAGCCCCAGAAGAACGACCTCACGGAAGTACTTGATGTAGGAGACTTGGTTGTGGCTAAAATAGTAGCCTACGATAGAACACACAATCCCCAGTTAACAGTCAACGAGCCAGGGTTGGGAAAGATAACCCGTGGACAAATAGTGAAGATAACCCCCACAAAGATTCCCCGCGTTATAGGGAAGAAGGGCTCCATGATCTCCCTAATAAAGCAGGAAACCGGCTGCCACATAATTCTCGGACATAACGGAATCATATTAGTAACGGGCAAAAGCGTTGAGGATGAGGAGCTTGCAATCATGGCTATACGCAAGATTGAAGAGGAATCTCACACAAGCGGGTTAACGGACCGCGTATCCCAGATGATTAAAAAAGAGAAAGAGAAAAGAGGTGCGGCTCATGATGAGTCAAAAACCTGAAAATTTAATTGATAAAAAGGGTTTAAGGCTTGATGGTAGAAGGCCTGACGAATTAAGACCGATGAAGATTGAAGTCGGCGTTCTTTCCAACGCTGATGGTTCAGCCTATATTGAACATGGTAAAAACAAGATTTTGGCAGCTGTTTACGGTCCTAAAGAGCTCCACCCGAAACATATGGCTCTTCCAGACCGTATGGTTTTAAGATGTCGCTATCACATGGCACCTTTCTCCGTTCAGGAACGGAAGTCCCCAGCCCCATCGAGGAGAGAAGTAGAACTTTCAAAGGTTATTAGAGAGGCTATAGAACCGGCTATTTTTGTGGAGTATTATCCTCGAACAGCGACAGACGTTTTTATCGAAGTCCTGCAAGCAGACGGGAGTACAAGGTGCACAAGCATAACAGCAGCTTCCTTAGCGTTGGCCGACGCTGGAATACCCATGCGAGACTTGGTGTCAGCTTGCTCGGCTGGAAAGGTTGACGATACAATAGTTGTGGATTTGATGGATGTGGAAGACAAAATTGGAAGCGCAGACGTTCCAGTGGCTTTCATGCCCAATTTGGGGGTGGTGACACTACTCCAGATGGACGGAATCTTGACCATCGAGGAGTTTGAGAAAGCGGTGAACCTTGCCATAGAAGGATGCAAAAAAATTTACGCGCTGCAAAAAGAGGCGCTAAAAGCTAAATACGTGAGCGTTAAGGAGGTTGAAGAGTAAATGTCAATCGTTGTGCGTGTAAAACAGAAACAAATCGCCCAGTTGATCGCCAAGGGAAAACGCCTAGATGGAAGGGGCCTAAAGGAATACCGTCCGATAACCGTTGAGCAGGGAATGATTGAAAAGGCAGAGGGTTCGGCGAGGGTTCTGCTTGGAAAAACCGAAGTGATGGTTGGGGTGAAAATTGAAACTGGACAACCTTTCCCAGACACACCGAACGAGGGAGTTTTAACAGTGAACGCTGAACTTGTGCCCTTGGCGTCGCCAACCTTTGAACCGGGCCCTCCAGATGAGAACTCCATCGAACTTGCAAGAATAGTGGATAGGGGAATAAGGGAGTCGAAGGCCATAGACCTGGAAAAACTGTGCATAGAACCTGGAAGGAAGGTTTTTGTGATTTTTGTTGATATCTATGTACTTAACCATGATGGAAACTTAATTGACGCTTCAGCCTTGGCAGCATTAGCCGCGCTTCTAAATACGAAAATGTTTAATTACGAGGTTGAAGATGGAGAAGTTAAAATTAAGCCGGGCTACGCACAGCTCCCTGTACGAAGACATCCCATCGCGGTCACCTTTGCAAAAATAAACGATAAGCTAGTTGTCGACCCATGGCTTGAGGAGGAACAGGTAATGGATGCCAGGATCACCGTAACAATCGACGATGATGGAAACATATGTGCCCTTCAGAAGGGAGGAAGCGGATACTTCACGCTAAAACAGGTAATGGAAGCGGTTCAAATTGCAAAGGAAAAAGCTGAAGAATTGCGGAAGAAGCTAGGATGGTGAAAACTGTGGGGAAAAGAACTAAGAAGGTTGGTCCAACTAGAGGGTTAGGGCCCCGCTACGGGGCAACAGTTAGAAAGCGCTACATAAAAATTGTCACGGAAATGAAAAAGAAGCACAATTGTCCCCGATGCGGTTTCAAGAAGGTCAAAAGGGTAAGTGTGGGCGTGTGGAAATGCCAAAAATGCGATTTGGTCTTTGCTGGTGGAGCCTACACGCCGACAACAAAACTTGGGGCTGTGGCCAAGCGTGTGGCGAAGGGTATGCCAATAGAAGAAGTAGAAACTTCTGAAGAAACGGGCTGAAGATGTGATATTAATAACCACGTCGAGAAGGCCTACAAGATCTATTAGAACTTTCTGTAAAGATCTATCACATACGATTCCAAACACTCTCCGTATAAACCGTGGAAAACTGAGTCTAGACGGCTTGATCGAGAAAGCATTGGAAGTTAACGCTGACAAAGTCGTAATCATTGATAGGTGGAAAGGGGGACCGGGGAAAATTCAGCTTTTCATTAGGGGAGAGAAACTGCAGCCGGTTCCACCCTTAATATACTTAAGGGGGGTGAAACTTCGAAGGGAGTTTCCAGGAGCTATGCCAAAAGGCAAAAGAATAAAATCTGTTGCAATTACGGCTGCTCAAGGTGAATCCGTAGAAGCTGAGAAACTTGAAAGTACTTTTTCGAAATTTTTCGGCATACCTGTAATCTCGTCTGGGGCTGTGGAAGGTTACGACGCAGTAATGCAAATCACACATGAGCAGGATGTATTAACAGTTACGTTTAAGCTTGTTCCAGGAATGGTGGAGATAGGCCCACGCATGAGGATATCCCATTTAATATGGAAGCTTAGTCTATGAAAGCCGAGGCGGTTTTACGCTTAAGAATCCCCTCGAAGAGAATTTTAGAAATAGTTTATACAGCTTTAATGGTTGAGGTGGAGCGGCCAGCAACAACCCGCTCGAGAGCCAATTTGAAAATTGAAGGTGACTTGCTTATTTTAACCGTTGAAGCTAAGGACACTGTGGCGTTAAGGGCGGCGTTAAACGCCTATCTCAGGTGGATGTATTCATGCGTAAAACTGCTTCAAACCATGGAGAAACTTGCCTAGCAGGGAGTTTAGCGTTCCCTTAAGCCCTTTATGTATTCTTCAACCCACTCCTTTGCAACAGGGTCTGGAACCTGAACTGGTGGGTGCTTGAAGGCGTAGGAACATATGCTTATGAGGGGACCGGCTATTTTACGGTCCAAGGCTAGTTTTACCGCCCTTATAACGTCGATTACAACTCCGGCGCTGTTCGGGGAGTCTTCAACCTCAAGTTTTGCAGAAATCGTTACCGGGAGATTGCCAAATTTTCTCCCCTTAAGCGTGATATAGCAGATCTTTTTGTCGCCTAAGAAGGGAACGTAGTCGGATGGCCCTATTCGTGTGGGCAGTTTGTATGGGACAAGACTTGTGACGGCTTCTGTTTTGCTTATTCGTTTCGTTTTAAGCCTATCTTCAACAGTCATGTTTAAGAAGTCTGTGTTGCCGCCGAGATTCAGTTGGTAAGTTTCGTCAATCGCAACTCCTCTATCAACGCAAAGCTTGACGAGGGTTCGGTGTAGGATTGTTGCGCCCAACTGGCTTTTCACGTCGTCTCCCGCCACGGGAAGTCCTCTTTCTTCAAACTTTTTGCTCCAGTTCTCGTCTGAGGCAATAAACTCTGGTATACAGTTCACGAAGGCGCATCCGGCTTCTAAAGCTGCCTGCGCATAAAAGCGTGTAGCCTGATAACTTCCAACTGGCAAATAGTTGATGAGGATGTCAGCTTTTGCCTTTTTCAATACATCAACAACGTCGACTGGTTTGATTTCACCATCATCGTAAACATTGAAAGGTTTCCTCATGTGTTCCGCTACCCCGTCAAGAATCGGACCTGGCGAAACTTTGACACCTAAAGGAGGGACGGACGCAAATTTAGCACAACAGTTAGGCTTAACAAATATGGCTTCAGACAAGTCCTTTCCAATCTTGTTTTTGTCCACCTCGAATGCTGCGACAAACTTTATATCCCTTATATGGTAACCGCCAAAATTTACATGCATAAGTCCCGGAACCACTTCGTCCTCTTTTGCATCCTTATAATATTCAACTCCCTGAACTAAAGCTGAGGCACAGTTGCCCACTCCGGCTATTGCCACGCGTATTTCGGTCAAACGGTGACGCCCCTTTTAAAGTGAAATGTTTATGGTTACCTACTCTAAAACCTTTTCTGGGTTATGGAGCAAATTTAAAAGGAAACGGTGACCACATTATGGAAAGGTGAAGCCTATGGATGAAGGTGCTGTAGATGTAAAGTTCGAACCTTTCAAGGAAATAGTGATAATGGAACGTAATTTATTCTCAACTCCAGATGACATTGCAAGGTTTGCCTCGATAATTGCGGGAGGAAAGGCTGCAGGTTTATATTGGGCTGAAGGCGTTGTTTTCCTCTATTTTCCTCTTCCAGTCACAACCGAGACAGCGGCTAAAGCGCTTGTTGAACAGGGGAGGGTTTATTGGACCTTTGTTGGATACGCCATCATGCCAAAATATCAACCTCTCATTGAAACGAAGGAGAAAATAATGGTTCCCGTCATAGACATGTCTTCAAACCCCATGTTTAGAAAAGTGGCAAACTGGTTAAAGGAGCAGAAATAGTTTAAATCATTGTTGAAAGTGGCAGCATGGAAAAACCCATTTGCATATCCGGAAAGATTTTCTCCGGAGCTGGTGAAGGTGCAAGATTCACGACGCTTCCATGGGTTAGACAGCAAATAGAGGAAAAACTAGGGTTCATTCCTTACCCGGGGACATTGAACGTTCGGTTGTCGGGACATAACGTTGTTTTTAGAAAGTTGGTGGAAAAATTAAAAACTATAGATATTTTGCCTGTTGAGGGGTACTGCCGGGGAAAATGCATTAAAGCACGTTTGATGAAGACCGTGGAATGCGCTATTGTTTTGCCTGAAGTTGAAGGCTACCCGGAGGACGTTATAGAGATTATAGCGCCGATAAACTTGCGGGAAAAATTAAATCTGAAGGATGGTGAAATTGTAGAGGTTGAGGTATATTTTAATGAAGTTTGATTTCACATGTCCACTTAACAATAATTTTCATAATTGATTCTCGTCTGTGGGCTGACAAAATTTTAATTCGAATGTGCCTGATTCGTAGAAAGTTTAATTAATCCAAGAGCCTTATCATGGCAAACTTCTAGGAGAATACCCCTTTGAGCGATGCAAAAGATCAAAACTTGCTCATGACTGATCGAATTGGTTGGCTCCTGCTGAAATTGTCCATCCCCGCTCTTTTTAGCATGTTCTTTTCAACCCTATATGGCATAATAAACACTATTTTCATAGGCCAGAGGGTTGGTCCTGTTGCGATTGCCGGCCTCTCCATCGTTTTTCCCTTTCTGATGCTTACGATGGGAGTTGGGATGATGACGGGAAATGGGGGTGCATCCTTGATTTCAAGGCTTTTCGGGAAAGGCGACAGGGAAAAGGCTGAGCATGCCCTTGGCAACGCTGTACTTTGCACCCTTACATTTTGTGCTTTGATAACGGTTGTTGGCTTATACAATTTGGACTTCTGGTTAAGGCTTATGGGAGCCTCTGAAGATGTTCTCCCCTACGCTAGGGATTTCATGGGAATAGTCCTCTACGGCGCGTTTTTCCAAACATGCGCCGTTGCCCTGAGCAGTCTAATTGCGGCTGAGGGTAATGCTAGGGTTCCGATGGTTGGAACAATAATTGGTGCTGTGCTGAACATAATATTTTGTTGGTTGTTTGTGGTTTTGTTTGATATGGGCGTAAAGGGTTCAGCGTTTGCAGCGGTGATCGGACAGGTGGCTTCAGCGGTTTACCTCTTCAGCTACTATTTTAGGGGCGGCAACCATTTGAGGCTCCGTGCAAATAGCGTTCGGCCAAGCTGGGGCATAATAAAGGACATTTTGTCTATTGGATCAGCCTCCCTAGCTCGAAACTTGTCTGGCAGTTTATCCGCCGTTTTCATTAATAGAGTTTTAATTACTTATGGAGGCGATTCCGCTGTATCAGCGTTTGGCATAATCAACCAGATAATGATGTTTGCGGTGATGCCATGCATGGCCATTGGTCAAGGCCTACAGCCAATAGTTGGTTTCAATTATGGAGCAAAACATTACGGTAAAGTGTTAAAGGCATTAAAATTAGCCACAGCTGCATGTGTTGCTTTCGCCACATGCATATTTACAATGTTTTACTTTTCACCGGAGATCTTTTTTAAAATTTTCACGAATGACGCCGAGCTCATCGCTCTGAGTTCTCACGCGTCAAGGCGCATCTTTCTAACCATCCATTTAATGGCTTTTATGGTTGTTGGATCCACGGTTTTTCAAGCAATCGGCAAAGCGTTTCAGTCATTTATTATATCTATATCTAGACCTGTTCTTTTTCTGGTTCCATTACTGTTCATACTGCCTTCCTATTTGCATTTGGAAGGTGTCTGGCTTACTTTCCCAATAACTGATGTGCTCACTTTTCTGGTGGTTCTTGCATTTTTTGCGTATCAAGTTAAAATGTTTAAAGCTGAAGAAAACGTGAAGGGCTGACTGAAGATAAATGAGACCGCTAGTTTGAAAACGTTCATTCTGAAAAGGGTTTACAATTCTTTATGCGGATTAGCACTATGGGCGTGTGTTTCACCTTTTCAAGCATTTCCCAGCTAACATCGGTTAAGCTTACCTTGAAGGTTTCAGCCATGTCCCAAATTGTTCTACCAGCTCCAGAGCCTCTAACACGGTTTGCGAAATCTGCGATGGTTAATGCTTGTTCAACTGAGAGTTTGCTCCCCGCAACCGCTATGGGGGTGGCCCGCTTTTTCAGCTTAAACATTCTGCCAATAACGTATGCCAGAACCCCCCCGAAGGAGTGTATGCCCTTAATGGGTTTGGGACGGGAAGTGAAGTGAAAACCGCCGAAGGAAAAAGTCTTATCTGTATCGACTATCAGAACGGTGACTTTTACGCCTAGCTCCAACAAGATTCTCTTTTGAATTTTTCTCGCTACGGCGTCTGCGTTTCTTAATGGTAAACTCACATAGGAGTAGGGCAAATTGCTGCCGTCAATGCCTCCTTCAGAACAGAACAATAAAGCCTGCAAAAAACCTGCACGTTGCAGAGCAACCTGCTTGTGGCGGCTACCCATCTCATAAGGGTATCTTCGAAGTCTAAGAATGGTTTCTCTACGTAGATGGCACAATGGTCCTAGGATGTAGCCCCAGACTATCGGCATCCACCATCTGGCGATGATTTTTGCGGTTAAACTTGGCTTTATGAAGCTTTCATCAACAATGTTGTTAAGGGCTGTTGAAATGGCTTTTTCTGATATGACTACAAAGTCTCCGTCAGAAACTTTGCCCTTTAAACTTGTGATCATTTCCCTTTCATAATCCTCGCCTGGGCGCCAATACTTAGTTGCGCATGCCTTGTACTTGGGCATTCAAATCGCTTTCGCGGGGTTATGGGTTTATAGGGCTTTGAACCATCTCTTTATTTCTTCAATGTTGCATTCAGGCGGTTTCAGTTTTCCCTCCGGGCAGTATCCGAGTTCTACACAGTTTGGTCCAGCGTTTTCAAAAATTGAAGGCGCCACTTTCTTAACCTGTCTGAGCATTTCTATGGCGACTTCCCTAAGCTCCCACTGGGTTCGTGCGCAACATCTCAAATTAAAGAAGTGGCGGAGTTCCCTAGCGTTCATTGTTACGACTATGTTTGTTTTAGCTGCGTTCGGTAGGATATAGCGGGCGTCTTCCTTCGGAATTCCCTTTTCTAAAAGCTTCTGATAAGTTTTTGAAATGGCCTCTAAGGTTTCGTCAAACATTTTCTTGGCTTCTTGATTGTTGGCTATGCTTGGCGGCGTCACGTAGCTTTGTAGAGTGTCGTAGGTCACGTAGCGTTGGCTTTGCTGTGTATAAGAGGCGATTCGGTGTCTCACAAGCTGATGTGTCAACGCCCTTGAAACTTCTTCGATGCTAAAGGTGAAGTTTGCATGTTCTATAACTGAAAAATGTCCATAGCTTAAAATTCGCCTAAGCGTTTTCCGAGCTTTTTCAAGATCCAAATTCTCAAAAATTTTAGAGGTGCCCTCACTTCCAGGTGAAGTTAAGGCTGATGCTGCGCATACGATTTCGGGGTCCGGTGTGTGGCAGAGAAGCTTAACTTTCAATTTAAACCCTCCCCTTCATTTTGACATGAAAGCAATAAATCTGTTTCGCATAAAATGTTTCATAAGGTGTTCATTTGGCAAGGGTGAAAAAGGCTATTGATTATATACAGGAGTTGTGTTTAAGCAGGGGAGAGTCGCGGCGGGCTCTGGGAAACCTTTTACAGTTAAAGTATAACCTGTGGACTGAAACCCTTGCCTTAAGCGACTTCTTAGACTTCAACGAAACAATAATGGAGAATAAGAATGCATTGGGTGTCGCCCAGTTTTTTGGAAAGTTCCGCGCCTACGCTTTTGAAGAGTATGTTTACCGTTTGCTTAAGGAAAAGATCCGCATTAATAAGCCGCTGGAGCTTTTTTGGGGAGAAAAATGTCTTGTATGGCGGGAGGGAGGGAAAAAGTATTCTTTAGAATTCGACATATCTATTGGGAAGAAAGTCGGCAAAAACGTTGACCCAGCTATTGTTTTTGACGCTAAGGTGGAACTCGACTCTGCTAGGTTAAAAACTGCGTTAGCCTCCTTCATGATACTTAAACGTTGGAAAACTGATGCCAAATGTATCCTTGTTTACATAGTTAAGGAAGTCGACGATACCTTCCTATGGCTTGCGAAAAACTGGGCTGATGGAATCTTCCAGTTCAGCCCCGAAAACGACGAAACCAACGCCTTCATTGATTATGTTGCTAAATCCCTTGAGGCCTATATGTGCGCGTAAATTCTTTCAGCCACAAATCTCCCGCTTTCCATTTCCCGCTCTATCTCGCGTAATAATAGTATCCGCTTAAAGGTCGGCGGATGGGTTGAGAACCAGGTGTTAATTTTAGTCCATGTAGATTTTGCCTCCTTTTCCATGGCCAGTTCAAGCTCCCTCTCATCTAAAACGCCGTCCCTATCCAGATCATACTCCTCCTTCTTTGCAATTATTGAGGATATTTCCAGCTTAGCCGTGGCCGGATCCCCAATATAGAACGCCCTTGTCCCAGATGGAGGTTTGGGCGAAAGCGACAATCCATAAGTGATTTTTGACAATGCACTTTGAAGGCTTCTAGGAGAGCCTGTTAGATACGCTGAGTAAGCATCCGCGTAGTGTTCTCGCAGTCTACTCAGCCCCCTCACGCATAGGAGCGAAACTATGTAGACTAAGTATGAGATCATCGCCACTGCGAAAAACGCGGCTTTGACGTTGCTCTCATCTCTCTTCCTTGAAGAGGGAGCCAATCTTCCGGCTTCCCACGTTGCCCGGGCAATTAAATAGGCAAGTAAGGGCAGCGCTGAAAGCATTGTCATTACTATGTAGTCTTTATGTTTTAGATGGCCCAACTCGTGGCCTATCACCGCCCTAATCTCTTCTGCGTTGAGGTTTAATAGCAGTCCTTCATGAACCGCTAGG
>JAWBZV010000013.1:0-6200 GCA_038865865.1 Bathyarchaeia archaeon
CATGAGGCGAGGCCCAGCAAGCCCAGGATAAGGAGGTATGCTGCAACAACATCATTTCCTTGGCTGTATGCGGGAATTGCGAGGACCAAGGCAGACAGGGAAACAGCTAAAGCCAAAAAAATTATCAGCAGCACCATGGAAGAAACCTTGTTTGCGGTTGACGAATACATTCCAACACCTCCTATTGACCTATGCCTATGGTGTTGCCAACGCCGACAATGATTATTTTGTCACCTTCTTTAGTCCTTTCCAAGACAACCTGCCTAATCCTCTCAATGGCTTTGTCAACTGAATCGAAAATCTCTTTGCGCATAGGTGAAACCGCGTCGCCAATATCCTCCTTAATTATCACGGCATTTATCGGTATGCGATACTTCAAAATTGTCTCTTCAATTTTAAACTGGTCAACCCCTGGACCGCCTATGGCTGCGCCCACACCCTCAGCCACCTCACCCACCTCTTCGCCCTCAAGCTTTAGGGCGGCGTCAATCATAATTATGTTTGCTATTTTACCCTCGTTTTCCTCTATAATCGTTTTAATAGCGTCTCCGGGCTTGCCCACGTTCCCGCCGGGACCTTCAGCCTTTATCACGTAGGCGGTGCGCCCCTCAAAGGGCACCGTGGCGACAACACAGTCTTTGGCGATTTTCCTGATAGGGTGCCCGTGCATGAGCTTTGCCGCCACTAAGGCACCTACCCCGTCACCTATGGGCTGCCCGTAGGCAAAAGCCTTCAACGCGCTGGCGTAGGCTTCAGCCTCCCGCATAACCATCGGCAAGATCATCTGTATTTGCATTATAATGTATAGGCTTAAGGTTTTCTTGCCAAGCAAGTAATAGTGCCTTATAACCCTATATATGTAGTTCAGCGCCAGAGCCGCCTCAAGCGTGTTTTCTAAGTTGTTAATCTGCGTCTCGTCCGCTGACGGTGCTAGAAGCCGCACCTCATCCTTGAAACGGGCATCCCTAACGTCTAAAATGTGCTCAAGCTTCCAGACGATGCCCGCGGGGTCCAGGCTTTGAGGTGATATCATAAAATACTCGAGGAAACGGTCAACCCTGGCTGCCGGGTCTGTCTGAGGCTTTCCAAGCTCCTTAATGGTTTCTATGGCAATTTTTCGCCCCTCATCCCTAATATACTTCAGCTTGTAGAGAGAGCCTTCAACCTCTCTAAGCATGATGTGCAGTTGGATTTTCTGTCCATAAAACAGGGAAATGAAGATGAATGCGTAAATAACAATGGTGAAAATCTGCGAAAAGACATCCCCTCCCGGAAACTGGAACTGTTGATTTTGCAGGACCATTACCGCTGTTAAATGCACAAACTCACCTTCGAGTAACTATTCAATGCTTGGTTATAAGTTTTAGGTAATTCCACTACATAATCATGCGAGAAACCCCTTATTTTTCAAACTTTACGAGGGGGTAAAGCTGCTTAAACGCTGCTGAGTTTATTGTATTGTACTCAGCACATGAAGTTTCTAGAGCTCCCAAAACGTTTATTGGAAAACACTTGAAGCGGGGCTGCCAGCTTTCCCGGGTTCGCGTGGCCGAAGACCACACTACTGCCGGGAACGGAGCGCGGTTTAACTTCCGAGTTCGGAACGGGATCGGGTGAGTCCCGCGCCCTATGGCCGGCATGCCCCAAAATACACGCTGAACAATCCCTCATTAACTTTTCGCTTACGACTAGAAAGTTTCCTTCTCATCTCCTTTATTTTACCCGTTCTTTCCGACTCTTCTGCGTAAATATTGGCGTCTATCCTGCTTGTGATTTGCCCCTTCTTTGCTATATTTCCAATGTGCTATGGCGCTACAGCATCAAAAATTGTTTCACTTTCAGCTTAAACATCATCGTTGAGCCATGGCGAACTGAGGCTTTTATAAGTGTTCTCGAACAATTGCCTGGCCTTTTGAGCTAACTTTCATTTCCTTTCCCAACATTTAATCTTCTCTTTCTTTCTCTAACAAAGCCTCCCATATTCCGAATCCGCCCACCGTTTCGGGGCGCTCCACAGGGTTGTACCATCTCTTTTTTGTGCCTATTTTCGCCCTCATTTTCCACCCAAAAGTTTTCGGCTCCTTCTCGATTCTTTCAAGTAGCACGTCTAATTTCTGCACTAATTCTTCTCTATCATTTGCGCCAATTTCGGCGGGGTTTATTTCTGCTTCCTTGCCAAGCGTGTCCAGTTCGGATACGAATTTCCTGAGTTTTTTAAGGTTGGTTGTAGCGGTGTACCAGAATCCCCAGTCTCGGGCTAAGATTTTCGCTATGTAGGCAGCATCTATCTGTTCTTTTTCTGCCGCCTCGTTAACGCTGTGAGCCTTTAAAAGCAGTAGGCAGTCCTTTAGGTCTTTCACACCGAAAGCTTCCCACATCTGTATTTTCTCAAGAAGCATGTCCGTAACAGTTATCGTGGGAAAGTCAAGCTCCAGCCTTCCGCGGAAGTCTATGGGGTGGTTTGCCACAAGAAGCCTGTCAAAGAAGACATCTACGTAAAACCAGCCTTTAGGATGGTAGTATATTTGCCTTTCAGACGCCGCCGTGGAGAGGGTTGCCCTCCTCTTGGCATAGCCCAGTTTCTCGAAAAACTCTTTAACACGGTTTCTCTGGCTGCTGTAAGCGATGAAGTCTATGTCGCTGTACTCTTGGCCTTTAACCATTCCAGTGCCCGTTCTGCCAAGCTTTCTAGCGAAGTCCATATGGTTTTGGCTGTGGATTGCTATGGCTAATCCGCCTAAAATTCTCAGGGTTAAGCCTTCTTCCATGGATTTTTCCGCTATTTCCTGCGCCTCTTTTAGGAAAACTTCGGTTGGAACTATGCCTCCCCATTCTTCCGGCAGTTCCCGCCTGATTTCCCTTTCAAGAAGCCAGGACATTTCCACTTAACCCTCTATCCTTTGAAGTCTTGTAATTTTGTTGCCTTTAAACTCTATGAGGAAAGCGCGCAGTATTCCTTCAGCATACTCGCTTCCAGGGTTCACGCAGTAGGTCCTTCCAATCTTGATGGAGCCCGAGGACTCGTGAATGTGACCGTGAAGCCCTAGGAACGGCTGGTATTTCTCAATCATCTTTCTGACAGCCTTAGAGCCAACTGGAACCATTACGGTGCTCCCATGCTGTATCACAGGGTTTAGATCCTCGTCCAAAAGCGGAGCCTCGTCGATCTTTGATTGATATGGCGGTGCGTGAAAGTTGAAGATGGCGGATTCCAAATTTTTAAGCTTAGATATATATTTCTCAAGCCTCTCCTCAAGCTTGTCCTCTTCCTCCTCGCGGGCTGTCTTCCAAGGGGTTGGGTTAACCCATCCGCAGCTGATCATCTCGTGCTCATCGTCAATCGCTACAACCTTCCCCTCCCCGTTTATGACGTGCTCATGTTTGTTGACTATTTCATCCACCACGAGTCTGTCGTCGTTTCCAGGGCACACGACAACCTTGGTTTCGCTTGGGAGCTTCTGGGGGATAAGGTTAAACCACTCGATGAGAGTTAAAATCATAACTTTTTGGAAGACTTCATCAACTTTTTTGGGGTTGTTACACATTTCTTCGTATTCATTTTCATCGGTGACATAGGGGTAGTAGCCTATCCCTTTAATGTCCTTAATGGCTTTTTCTAACCCGCTTGAATCTATAGTGTGGGTTTGTTTCAGGTGGTAGTAAGTGTACTTTCCATTCCTCCTCTTCACTACAGGCACAACCATTTTTCCCGTCAAGTCTCCACCGCAGATGGCCACATTAACCTTTAGCATAGCCGCGGCGTTTAGAAACTTCCGCCACGCTCCCTCCGACCCATGCATGTCAGTTGCAAAAAGTATCCTTGTGTTTTCGCTTCTCCCCTTCTTGAATAGGAAGCTCACTTGATTTCACCGTCAGTTTTACAAGACTTGATACAGCAGAGCTATTTAAAATTATGGTTTGATGAAAAGGCTTAAATTTAATCGGCGCTAAAAATCTAAGAATCGGGTGATGGAAAGGATGAGCTCTAAAAAGCCTGAGCTTTTTGCCAGAGAGGCCACAGGACTTGTGAGGGAGATAGGCTTCGCCATAGGCATAATCATAATAATGAGCCATGTTATAGGGTTAGGCTGGCAGAAACGGGTCTTCCAGTTTACAGGCCCAATGCCCATGCCCAGCGACATAATGCCCCTCGGGCTTCCAGCGATGTTCTGGGCGTTCCTGGCAGTAGGCATAGTGGTCCTCATTACTGGATATGCGGTAGGCTACGTCACAGCCGCAATGCCCCGTTCGGGGGGAGGCTACGTAACCATATCCAGAGTTATCCATCCATTCGTGGGGTATATTGCTGGCTGGCTTATGTTCCTCGCAGAAGCCTTCTCCTACGGGCTTATTGGGGTTGCTGTTTTCGAGGCTATAATGATATTCTTTAACATAGCATTGGCGCCCACAGTTGTGGCTTTCGGCTCCCTTGAACTGTTCATAGGGGGGCTTGTGATCGTTTGGATTTTCGCATTGATTGGACTTCTTGGAACCAAATTATATGGCCGCCTTATGGAGGTACTCTTCTACATACCAGCAGCCATAACCGTGATCTTCTTTGCAATGTGGATTGCGGGAATAGTGAATCCGGGAGCCCTAGCATCGGGAGTTGAGCAGGTAATGGGTGCCCCAGCCTCGACAATCATGCAGCTCGCTGTCCAGACGGGGATGACTGACCCTGCAAATGTAGCGGGGTTCTTTGACGCGTTCTCCTTCGCCCTTGGAGGAGCCTTCTGGGCATATATGGGATGGTACGCAACCACATTTGTAGCCGGAGAAGTCAAGGAGGCGAACAGAAACCTTCCAAAGATCGTTGTAACCGCTGGTTTTGCGATAATGATAGTTTATCTACTCGCCTCATCACTTTCAGCGCTCGCGGCAATGTCTGTTGAAAAATACGTTGATCCAGCTGGTCATCAATGGAGCCTTTTCCAAGCGTATGCTTGGCTAAGCTACGGCCCTAAAGCTGCAAGGGCGGCTGCGGCAACTATTCCAAACTTCCAAAGCGCGTGGAGCACGGGTATCGCTTCCATGATTGCTAGGGGATTGAACATGGGATGGCTCTCTTGGCTCATCGCCTTGGGCGGTGTCCTCTGGGTAGCCAACGACATACCTCCATTCCTGCTTGTTTGCTCTAGAACGTTCTTCGCAATGTCCTTCGACAGAATGATGCCTGAAAAGTTCTCTTACGTAAGCGAGAGGTGGCATTCTCCAGTATGGGCAATAATCGCAACTGCGATATTTGCAATCCCAGCATGCATGGCTGAGGCTAACTTCCCAGAGGGAGCAGCAAGCTACCTGGCGTTTGCGGGAGTTGTTGGCACAGACATATTTGACGCATTCTTCTTGACGCTATTCTGCATATCATGTATGCTCCTACCGATGGAAAGGAGAGACATTTACGAGAGGGCAGCAGTTAGACATTCAGTGGGCACCATTGCAGCCTTGGGCTTCATCGCCACGCTCGGAGGGGCCTTCTGCCTATACATCTTCATTAAAGAGTCACCTTGGATATGGTCTCTATTTACAACTGGCGCAGCGATAGAGGACATAGTAGCCGCAAGCGGCTTCTTCGGCTGTATAATTGTGGGAATACTGTTGTACGTGTATTACATGTACAGAAACGTGACCCGCGGCGTCGACATGCGCACACTATACTTAAGCATACCGCCAGAGTAGCCTTAAATAATATCCCTCCTATTTTTATTTGGTCTTGAAGGTTGATGGCTTCATGTATGAGCTGGATTTCATAGCTGATTCTGTCGAGGAGCAGATCATTCGGGGGAACCTAAGATGGCTTGCCAACTTTAACGAAATCCGCAGAAACCACGTTGTAGGCGACCTGGTTTTCCCAATATACGCCTCAGGCAGCCTTCGGGAGAAAGGATTCTTTCTTTCGAAGATATTTTCAGCCCTCGTGACGCCAGGTTATAGGGTTCACTTGCTGCTTTATACTTCGGACAGGGTTGACGCGAAGCTTCTGAGAAGGCTGATACTAACATTGAAGAACAACTTTGGGAAAGAGGAATGGGTGTTCCTCAGCGTGGTTCAGAGCCAACCCTTAACGGGCGAAGTTAAAAACGCCATTGCAGAGGTTAATGAAAGAAATATAGGTTTGGTTGCCTTCAGCCTAGCATCCAAAGAGGAGGTTTCATCCCAGAACGTTCTTGGTAAAGGACTTTTAAGGCAGCTTAAGCTTA
>JAWBZV010000013.1:6300-31398 GCA_038865865.1 Bathyarchaeia archaeon
GTTAAAAACGCCATTGCAGAGGTTAATGAAAGAAATATAGGTTTGGTTGCCTTCAGCCTAGCATCCAAAGAGGAGGTTTCATCCCAGAACGTTCTTGGTAAAGGACTTTTAAGGCAGCTTAAGCTTACAGAGGTGAAGTTTGAAGCTTTCGACTTGCCAAACTATCTTAAAAGCTTCACAATTGTGTTGACTCTTGGAGTTTTATTCTTAACTTTTCTAGCGGTATCTGGGTTAACTCAGGCAATTCAGCCCTTAACCCTTCTTCTCTTGGTTGCATTCTCCTTCATAGTGGGCCACAAAATCTACAAGACGCGTTACCACACAATCCTAACTTTAAGCCGCAACGGATTCCAGCTTAAAGAAGGCCAAAAATTAACAGAGGGCAAATGGTCCGACTACAAAAATGCGACTATTTATATTACGCCTAGCCGCGAAACGTTCATAAGGCTTCATTCAGAAAAAGGAACAGTTGACCTGCCTATTTCAAGGACAGGCTTGTCCAGGAAAGAAGCCTACAACACTATAATCCAGCTGATAAAGGGTAAACAGCCTTAAGTTTTTTACATTATTTGAGGTGTTTCCACAGCAGTGTCCCACCAAGGCTTGTCCCATTTTTTGTCCACAACTGGCAATTCTTTTAAGAGAAGTTGAATGTTCTCCGCCACTTTGGCCACCTCGCCCTTTGACAGCCACTTTTCAAGCACATTTTGCCGCTCCACAATATTTCTAAGGTTTAAGGTAACCGTTAACGCGAGCCTTTTGTCTTTATCCAAAATCCTCCGCATTTTCTGGGGGTCTATGGCTTCAGGTCCTTTACCAATATCATGATCTAAAAAGATGGCGCACACATCCTTGACGTCTTTCTCCTCCATTCCTACTATGATCTTATCCTTGTTGTAGTAAGGGTATGGGAGTATCCTATAATCTTGGCCATGCTGCTTAAGTTCCTCCGCAGCCTCCTTAGGCGCATCAAAAATAAACTGAGTCTTAGAAAGCAGCAGCGACTCTAAGCCTATTGTGTAAAGATTTTCTTTGTACCTTTCAAACTCGCTGGTAACATCCACCCTGTGCCTCAACTCTATACGATCACAGAAAATGTCCAAAACCGTTATTGTTGGGCAGCCTTCACCGTTCACCCCGTTAATTGTGGTGACACGGTATCTTTCACCGTGCCTCCAAGCGTTAAAACGCCTGTCGTTGGCCGTGGCAAAAGACTTGTAGTGGGTTCCGAAGGCCTTATCCATGTTTAGGAGAAGCCGGTAAAACTCCACGCCCGACTTCTTTGGAACAATAAAGTCTGTGTCTTTTATCTCCCTAGATAAGGGTCCCTTAGAGTTTGCACTTTTACAGTGGATTTTAACAGCCGCCCCGCCGAAAAGCAGAGCTGGGATGGGCGTTTTACTAACACGCTTTTCAAAAGCCTTAGGATACAACTCATGAAGCCTATAAGCGTTAATAGCCGCCCACAAGGTTACAACGGCGCTCCGCATGGGAAAATACTTCAACTCAATGTAGGAGGGCAAACCAAGCTCTTCGCGAAGTTGCACTGGATCCACGGTTGATGTTAAGGGTAAATCAACCTCGTATTGGGTTCCGTCTAAATCCCGATAGAGCGTAAACCGTCCGGATCCGCCAAAAACGCCTTTAACTCCACTGCTGCCCACTTCCGCAAGTTCCCCTTTAAACTTTCAACGTAATCTCTAGCAACCTCTCCCGAACCCACATAATACCATACAGGAAGATTATAAGTTTTACGTCATAAACGTCGGCATAAACAGAAAAACGCATATATTTTCACTCCCTCACATAAATCAGTTGCCTAAAAGGGGGGCCGTAGTCTAGTCAGGTATGACGACGGGCTCCAGAGCCCAAAAACGGGTTTGCGGACCGCAAAAGGCGGAATGAAGAAGTTCTGGAGCGGTCAAAGAAGAAACCCGTAGGAGCAGCATGCGCTGCCTCCGGGGAAAGGTCGTCGGTTCAAATCCGGCCGGCCCCACATTTTCAAGCAATTCAAAGCAACTTTTATGCGGTGACTTCGCAAAAACAGAGTAAAAACTTGCCTTTTAGATTACTACTTAGCATTAGAAATTTGGATAATAGGTTTAGCCGTTTAAACGTAAGTTTTCATCTATCTGGCCCACCAACCAAATGGGTGCAAGTTAGAAAAGCCTTACCTTTTGTGCCACAAAATATGTCAGGTGCCTTAGAAATAAAAATAAACTCGAATAGACTCGAAAAACTAAAGAAGAAGAGCTCAGGACTAGAGGCATAAAGTTCGTCTGAAACTCTACTCGCTTAAAGTGTGTCTTATGCGGAGCATGTATAATGGCCTATGCATAAACTGTAAAGGGTTAATTTCTGATGATCGACTTTTGAAGTGGGGTATATGTGAGAAATGCCTTAGCGATGTTAAGGCTGTCAGGAATTTCAGAGAGCTTTCAAATGTTCTAATGGAGAATGGTAAGCTCTACTTTGCAAAAGACATTTTATCCTTCCAGGATAGATTTGATGATTTTTCTAAATTTTTCAAAAAAGCTGTTGGTCAAAGAATGTGGTCTCTTCAAGAATCTTGGGCTAAAAGGGTACTCCTCGGGAGAAGCTTTTCCATAGTTGCACCTACTGGTGTTGGAAAAACTGTTATAGGCATGGTTTCCGCGCTATATCTTGCAACTAAAGAAAATAAGAAGAGTTACATAATTGTTCCAACAGCCCTTCTAGTGCAACAGGTTGTTGATAAGTTAAAGTTCTTTTCCAAGAGACTAAACGTAAACCCAGTAATTCTATACTACCATGGAGCTCTAAAGGATCCTGAGAAAAAGGAGGTATTAGAGAATACAGCTAAAGGTTGCTTCAATATATTAGTCACAACTGATAGGTTTTTAATTGATCACTTCGACATCATAAAAGGTAATTCTTTTGATTTCATTTTCGTAGATGATGTCGACTCTTTTCTGAAATCTCCAAGGAACATTGATAAAATCCTGTTAATCTTGGGCTTTGATGAGAATATAATAGCCTCCGCCTTCAACCTTTTAGACTTGGTAAAAGAGGCAAACCGTTTAAGAAGAATTGGTAAACTTCCAAACGAGCTTTTAAAGAAAATTGAATCTCTTAAGGGTAAAATTGAACAATATAAGAAAGAGTGCAACATAGGTCTACTTGTTGTTTCAGGAGCTACGATGAGGGCTAAGAGAACAAAGAGAATACGGTTGTTTCAGGAGCTTTTAAACTTTCAGATAGGCTTCAAACCTGAATTCCTGAGAAATATAAGAGATTTCTACTTAGAGGCCAAAACTGCTATTGAGGAGCAAGTTTTGGAGGTAATTAAAGTCTTCGGAGGCGGTTGCCTACTTTTTGTCCCTTCGACTACTGGTAAAGAGCAGGCAATTAAATTGGATGAATACCTTAGAGCTCATGGTGTCAAATCCAAGGTTTATATGAAAATGGATGAGAAAATGCTTGAAAACTTCCAATCAGGGGAATATGACGTTCTAATTGGTATTGCAAGTTTCAGAAGTCCATTAGCGAGGGGTATAGACCTGCCTGAAAGGATTCGATATGTAATTTTCGCAGGAGTACCTAGGCTTGAAATTAAGCTGAGTTGGGATGAATATAATCCATCTAAAATTTTGACGCTCCTCAAGAATATGAGGGAATTTCTTGATGGTAAAACTCAGGAGAAGGCAACACAGTTAATCAGTAACATCCGTCGGGTTGTACCGTTGAATAGGAGGGCGCTTGATACTATAAAGAACGCCATAGAAAAAGGCGTAAGGTTAGAGGGTTTTGAGGGATATGTTAGTGATCTTATTTTAGAAGCGAGACAATTTCTTATGGAAGCTATAACTCCAGAGGTTGTAGCAAAGATATCTCAAAGCAAGGAAGTTTCCTTAAAGAGGAAAGATGGCGAATTCTACTTAATTGTAGCTGATCCCACAGCTTATATTCAGGCATCTGGAAGAGCCTCTAGGCTTTTCCCGGGGGGAATAACTCGAGGTGCTAGCATCCTTTTAGTTGATGATGAAAAGGCGTTCTACTCCCTTAAGAGAAGACTCTCCTTTATGATGGTTGATGTTTCATGGATCAAACTCAACACTAAAGTTGCAGCGAAATGGTTTGAAAAAATTGATGAGGATCGACAGGTTATTAAAGATATAAAAGCTGGAAAAATCGTTAAAAGGATAAAAGATTTTATAAAAACAGTTCTTCTAGTTGTTGAGTCCCCGACAAAGGCTAGGACAATATCAAAATTCTTCGGAAAGCCTTCTAAACGGCGAATTGGCGGGTTAACAGTTTTTGAAGTAAGTATGGGAGAGTTCATGTTAAACATTGTAGCTAGCATGGGTCACATTTACGACCTTGTAATTGAGAACGGCTTTCATGGTGTTAAAGTGGATGGAGAGCGATTCATACCCATATATGACTTCATAAACAAATGCCGAAAATGCGGCGAACAATTCTCCGGTTTAGAATTTTGTCCAAAGTGTAAAAGTACCGAGTTTCAATCAAAGAAGGATATTGTAGAGGCGTTGCGCGCCCTTGCCCTTGAGGTAAACTATGTATTCATAGCCACAGACCCTGATATAGAAGGTGAAAAAATAGCCTATGATATTTATTGTTCGCTATATCCCCTAAATAAACACATTGAACGTTTAGAATTCCACGAAATAACAAGGAGAGCCTTTATTCAGGCAATAAAGAAGCGACGCAATATTAACTTTAGGATGGTAGAAGCTCAGATAGTCAGGCGAATTGAAGATCGCTGGATAGGATTTGAATTGAGTCGTAAACTTTGGATCAAATTTAGGAACAATATACTTTCAGCTGGGAGAGTTCAAACGCCTGTTTTAGGCTGGATAATTAATAGAACGCTTGAAGCAAGAAAAAAGAGGAAAGTTCTATTTGCTACCTTATCAAATAACCTTAGGGTTTCTTTTGAAACCCCCTTATTGCCGTTCCCACAAAACAAGCTTGCAGAGTATATTAAAGATTTAAAGGCAAAAATTACAAATCTGAAAGAAGAGATACGCGTAATTAATCCGCCTCCACCATACACTACGGATACGATGCTTCGTGATGCATCAATAAAACTGAATTTCTCAGCTTCAAAAACGATGATGCTTACACAAGACCTTTTTGAGATGGGGCTATGCACATATCATAGGACTGACGCAACAACAGTATCAACTACAGGGATTAATGTGGCGCGAGAGTATATGCAGGACAAGTATCCACAGTTATTTTCGCCTAAAAGATATGCCATGGAGGGGGCCCATGAATGCATAAGGCCTACAAGGCCTATTGATGTTGAGCAACTTAGAAACCTAATTTCCCTTGGAGTTTTAAGGTTCCCCAAAAAGTTGACATATGATCATCTTCAACTCTATGACCTTATATTTACCCGTTTTATTACAAGCCAAATGAAGGCTGCTAAACTTCTCTACCAAAGATTCCGAGTAACCCTCGATGGCAATGAAACATTGGTGGAGCATCCCATCAAAATTGTAGAGGATGGTTTCAATTTATTAACTCCTATCAGGCTAGCTCAACCGGTACATGAAAGTGAATATGTTCTAAAAAATGCCAAAATAGTTTCGTTACCAGCGGTTAGTCTCCTCAAGGAAGGCGATGTAATTGCATTAATGAAAGAGAGAGGAATAGGACGCCCAAGCACTTACTCCAAGATAATTTCAACGATTCTCGACCGTCACTACGCTGTAACCGTAAAGAATAAACTTGTGGGTACAAAGTTGGGTTTAAGAGTTTATGAATATCTAAGCTCTAAATTTGCTGATTATGTTTCTGAGGAGACAACACGGAAACTTGAATCCATAATTGATGCAATAGAGCAGGGGAAGGTGGATCATCAAGTAGTTCTAAAGGGCTTATATGATGAAATATTAAAAATAAGTGAAGAATTTTAGATTGGCAATTCCCTTTGTTAAATGGGCGGTAAGCCTAGAAAAATTGATTGGGACTACCGCATAGCGGATAATGAAATAGTTGGCATAACCATAACAAACTTCAAAGCTAGAAAACCTGCGCGTGAGTTATATCAAAGTTTCTAACATAGAATCGGAGCAAATGTTAAAGGGCCACACACGGTGGATGGCAAGATCATCCTCGGCAAACCGACTGTTTTGGGTTAATCGTATTCGCTTACGAAGCTTATCTCCGCGTATTGGGGCAACTTTCTGCCCTCGCCCTTTTCCGGCAAAAATTCTATTTGTAAAATTTTGCATGTGCCAAGAACGTCCTCCTTGTTTCGCCTTAAGATTTCTGCATTTTCGCTGCTTCCGCAGTAAACTTTAACCCTTTTTATTGGCGAGTTTAGGGGTTTCCTTTTTTCAGCCTTTTCCCGCCTTATTTCAGCTATTAACGCCATCACCAAGTCGCCTTCCTTTTCTGCAGCTTCGTCTATCCTGCGGGGGTCAACCGTCGGCCACGATGTCAGGTGTATGCTTTTTGCGCCTACATGCTCTGCATAAATGGTTTGGTAGATTTCCTCGCATATGTGGGGGGTTATTGGGGCTAAAAGCTGGATTATGCGGTATAGCACTTCGTAAAGCGTTTTTTGGGCGGCTTTTCTCTTGGCTTCCCCGTGGATTTCAGGCTTGTAGAGGCGGTCTTTCACGGCCTCAATGTATTGGTCGCAGAAAACGTGCCAAGTAAAGTTTCGAACCTCGTCTAGGGCTATGTTGAATTGGCATTTTTCCAAAGCTTCGGTGACACGCTGCGTTACCTTTTCAGCCTTGCTTAGAATCCACCTGTCTAAAAGTTGAACCTCAAAATCTCCGCCTGGGGTATAGTCGGCTAGTTGGCTGAAGGAGAAGCGGGCTGCGTTCCAAAGCTTTGTGAGAAAACGCCTTCCATACTCCACGTCTGGCCACCGGAATGGGATGTCTGAACCTGTCGCCCCGCCTCCAGCAGCCCACTGTCTGGCAGCGTCTGCGCCGAACTTTTCCAAAACTTCCGGTGTGGCCACATAGTTTTTGAGGGATTTGCTCATTTTCCTACCATCGGAGCCTAAAACCATGCCGTTTATGAGGCAGCTTTTGAAGGGTTTCTCGTCGAAGAGGGCGATGTGTCTAACCATCAAATAATAAGCCCAAGTTCTAATTATGTCCACGCCTGAAGGGTGCAGGTCCGCTGGGAAAAGCCTGCGCCAGTCTTTCCTGTCAGGCCAGCCCGCATGCACCGCACATGTTATGGAGGAATCCATCCAAGTGTCTAAAACGTCCCGTTCAGGGATAAACTCCCTCCCGCCGCATTTGGGACACTTGTCTATCCGTGGGTTTTCAAGCTTCGGGTCTATGGGAACCCATTCCTCCTCTGCTATGATTGTTTCTCCACAGTTTTTGCAGTACCAGATGGGTATGGGTGTGGCGAAAACCCTTTGGCGGCTTATAACCCAGTCCCAGTCGAGGGACCGCGCCCAATCTATTAGGCGGGTTTTCATGTAGTCCGGGTACCAGACGATCGCCTTAGCTTCCTTTTCCACCCTATCCGTTAGGATCCGAGTTTTCATAAACCACTGTTTGCGCTCTAAAATCTCTATGGGGGTTTTGCACCTCTCGCACACGCCTATTTCTTGTGTTAGATCTTCAACCCTCTCCAGCAGCCCTGCGGCCTCCAGATCCCTTACAATGGCCCGTCTTGCCTCCTCAACAGTTAAGCCCTCATATTTCCCCCCATTCTCGTTTATCCTTCCATTTTCCGCTAGGATGGTGATGACTGGAAGGTTGTGCCTCTTAACGGTTCTAACGTCTTCCTTGTCGCCGTAGGTGCATATCATGACAACGCCCGTGCCAAAAGAGGGGTCAACACCATCGTCCGCGATTATCTCTACAGGGCGGTTTACTATGGGAACTGTTATTTTTCTCCCCACATACCCGTTGTACCTGTCGTCTGTTGGGTTTACAGCCACTGCAACGCAGGCTGGTATGAATTCTGGGCGGGTTGTGGCTATAAGCAAATACTCGCCGCTGCCTTCAAGAGGGAAACGAACGTAGTGGAGTTTGCCCTTCCGCTCCTCATAGTCCACCTCTGCGTCTGCAATGGCGGTTTCGCATCTTGGACACCAATTCACGGGGTGAGTGCCCTGATAAATGTAGCCTTTACGGTAAAGGATTATGAAGCTAAGCTGGGTGCGCCTCCAGTAGTCAGGGTCCATGGTCCGGTACTCCGTCGTCCAGTCAACGCTGCAGCCTAACCGTATAATGCCCTCCTTCATCATAGCAATATATTTCTCAACAAGCTGCATGCATAAACTCCGAAACTTGTCGGGGGGCAAGTCACGTTTCCTAACTTTATGCTCTTTTTCCACCTGCACCTCTATGCCAAGCCCGTGGCAGTCCCAGCCCTGGGGGAAGAAGACGTTGTAGCCCCTCATACGCTTGTAACGGGCGACAATGTCGAAGTACGTCCAGTTTAAAACGTTTCCCATGTGGAACTCGCCTGAAGGGTAGGGCGGCGGAGTATCAATGCTGAACGTTGGGCGTTTATGGTCCGTCCAATCAAAACGGTAAATGCCCATATCCTCCCAAAACCTCTGCCACTTACGTTCGATGGCTATTAAGTCAAACTCTTTAGGCAGAGCCTTCATCTTTAACCTCTCAGCGGCATGTTCAAACTAGACTTTAGGAAAAATAAATATACAAGTAAAAAAGCATTCTGGAACTTTTGTCACATAATGCTCCTCCATGGAAGCCTTTTTCATTATTTCCGTCGACAGCTAACAATGTTTAAGTTCTGCATTGAAGACTATTACCGTGAAAAGCCATGAGCAGTAAAAAGAAAGCTTACTATGCAAGCAAGGTGAAGCGGGCAGTGCACATGCTCTTCTATAGGAGACACAAAAAGCCAGGGGTTAAGGGCTGGGAGCTCCGGAAAGCCTTGGGCTCAGACTATCCTAAGGTTTTAAGCATTTTAGACGAATATTTGAAACCTCTTGACTTGCAGGTTAAAACGGTTTTCGAGGAGGAAAAGCCTTCTGAAAAGCCAACGGTGGAGGAGTTGGATAAAGCGAGGTTTTACATAACCCTTCGGGGGGATTTAACGCCTAAGGAGGCTAAGATGGTTGGTTGGCGTATAGACGACTTGGCGGGGCTAGCCATAACCATAGCCCACATAATATCCAACAAGGGGAAAGCGCCGCGCAAGGAGGTGGAGGAGCTGCTCCGCGAAAAACTTCCGGGATGGAAGGTTAGCCAAAACATTGACCGTTACATACGTTATGGATATTTGGCGCAGGACGAAAATGAACAATTGTATCTAGACTGGAGAACCCGCGCGGAAGTAGACCAAAAAGCGTTAATAGAGCTCCTTTTGGGCGCCGAAAAACAGTCTGAGGTATCTGCTAGTTAGGGGAGACTAAGCATAATCGCTTAAGCTTACTTTCCCTTTTAGACTATGCTGACGTTCTGGATTTGGAAGTATCGCTTCACCAGGAAGCGTAGGCGCTCAGCGTTTCTTCCGTTTTTGCCTATGGCAACTCCCTTGTCCTTAGGATTAACGGTGACGACGGCGATTGTCTTACCGTCTGGTCTTTCGCTTATCCTAACTTCTTTAACTTCTGCGGGTTTTAAGACGTTTTTAATAAAGTTTACAGGGTCATCTGAATACTCAATAATCTCATGTTTTTTGCCTGTTATCCTTTCCAAAAGCCGAATGTTTCTTCCACCTTTGCCTATAGCTGCGCCTAAATCCCCCTCCTTGACAACGAGGATCACACGCCCATTTTCCTCGTCTATTATGCAGTCTCTAACGGTTGCGCCGCTTATGCTTTCGACGAGGGCTATGTGTTTCATCTCAGTGTCTGTCAATTTTATGCCGCCGCCGCTCATTCGCTCCCCCCGCCAGATTCTTCCGCTTCCTCCCTTTTCACCAATTTAAGGATTTCTGAGTCGCCGGGTTCTCTTATAGTTAACGCTGAAATCGGGAAAGGTTTAGCGCAAACTGCCGCCAGATCTAAGGATGAACCTTTGTAGACGATTATGGGTATGTTTGAAAGCTTACAGTAGTACTCGATGTCTCTGCGGATTGCCTCTGGACAGTTGGAGGATAAAACCACCATTTTAGCCCTTCCAACCTTAACGCTTTTCACTGTTGAATTGGAGCCAAACAAGACTTTACCCGTTTTAACAGCTGTTGCGATCGCCTTATCCACGTCTACCGTTTTTCATCCCTCCTAAGCTCAGCTGCGGACATGTAAAGTTCCACAAGTCCAGTTCCCACGGGGATGGATTGGCCGACTATAACGTTTTCGGTTACGCCTTCCAACGGGTCGCTTTCCCCCCTGACAGCCGCGTCGACGATGTTTGGAACAGTTATTTCGAAGGCCGCCCTAGCCAAAACGCTGGACTTCTTGCCGCTTACGCCGTGCCTTCCAATCTGCTGCACGTCGCCTGTTGCCGTCATCATATCGGCCACCAGCATTACATGGCGTATGTCTACGTCTAGGCCCTGCTCTTCCAGCACGCTTTTGGCTTCTTGTATGAGGGCGTTTCTTGCAGCTTCTATCCCCAAGGTTCTTGCAATTTCATGAATGTTGTTTGTCGTTGTTCTGGAAGCGTCCACGCCGTAGACCTCTAAAACTTTTGGAAGATTTGAACCGTCAGTCCTTATAACCCATTCACCGTGCTCCTCCGTGATTAGGACCCGCTTTATGCCGGGAATCCCCTTAATATAGAGGGAGGTCACCTTATCAAACAGTTTTTTAAGGTTTTCAACTTTCTTGGGCTTTATATGTATTCTGTTGCCGCTTATCTTCACCGAGCAGTTTGCCAGCTTAACCCTCTCTTTAAGCTCTTCCATGGTTACGCCCCTGTCCTCCATCATAGCAGTGTTAAGCTCCACAATGATTTCTCCCTGCACTGGATCCTGGTAGATGGTTTTAGCCAAGTTCTCCAACGTCGTGTAGAGGATTTTCTGGGCGACTTTTACGGCGGCCTCCCTGCTTTTCCTATGCTTCTCGTCTAGGTAAATAACCATGATGGGTGTTGATGGAACCCTCCTCGCGTCAACAATCTCGATCAGCCTAGGCAAACCTAGGGTTACGTTCTGCTCCCTAACACCCGCATAGTGGAAAGTCCTAAGGGTCATCTGGGTTCCAGGCTCGCCTATGGACTGGGCGGAGACTATGCCTACGGCCTCGCCTGGCTCCATTAGGGCGCGCTTGTAATGTTCCACGGTCAACTCAACAGCCCTATCTACCCCCTCCTTGGTCAACCCAGCTTCAGCCAAGCCTTGCCTAAGCTCCCTTATAAGTAGGGGGGTAAGTTGATCTTCAACATCCTTAAGCTTCCTCTTAATGTATTCTGGCGGCGCAGGTTCACCTTTTTCAGCGGCAATCTTTATCTGTTCGATTAGGCGGCTTACGTTCACTGCTTTTCCATGGTCGCTTTTAGCTGGGTCAACGCCGTCTTCGCCATACTTAAATTGAATTATGTCGCCGGCGGAGCTTCTCACGGTTCCATCATATTCAAGGCGGAGGTGTTCAAGCGCGTTGATCAGTCGCCTCTGCATGTAACCGCTCTGCTGTGTCCTAACAGCTGTGTCCACAAGGCCTTCCCTTCCTCCCATAGCGTGGAAGAAGAATTCAACAGCGTCCAGTCCCTTCCGGTACGAGGAATAAACAAAACCCCTCGCCTTCGGCGTTGAGTCGCCCATTTTGAAGTGGGGTAGGGCGCGGCCTATGTAACCCCTCATTATCCGTTTTCCACGCACAGCCTGCTGTCCAACACACGCGCTCATCTGCCCCACGTTGAGGCTTGAACCCCTAGCCCCGGTGCGCGTCATCACTATGCCGGAGTTTTCAAGGGTGAACTCCTCGTCGGCAACCTTCCCCGCCTCATCTCGAGCCTTAGCCAGCTCGTTCATAACGTAAATTTCAAAGGAGTCTTCAAGGGTTTGGCCTGGAAGCCTCTGCAACGTGCCGTTGCGATAGCTTTCTATAAGCTCCATTATCCGTTTCTCAACCCTTTCCATAATCTTCTTTATCCTGTTTTCAGCCTGCGGCGAAAGTAAAAGTTCATCATAGGAGTAGGTGAAGCCCCTCATTGTTATGAAGAGCTTTAACATCCTTGTAACCTTGTTTATGAAAGTTCGCCCAGCCTCCGTCCCATAATCCTTGATGATTCTGTGCAGGAGGCTTTCAGACTGCTCGGCTCCTATGGCACGCCTGTCAATTACGCCGCGTATAAGCTCGCCGTTTTTAACAACAACGTAAGCGTCGTAGGGGCATTCTTCCTTCAAACATTTAGCGCATCCACGGCAAGTGTTTGCCTTCAAAACATAGTTTAAATCTTTGGGAAGGAATAAGCTGAAAATTTGTTTGCCGCTCCACATGGGCTGCGGCTCTTTGATTTGGGGTTCAGGCAGCGGCCCCTCATATCCCGCTGCAACAAGAAGCCTGCAAACCTCCTCTTTTGTGAGGTAGTTGGATTTCCTCGTGAAAAGGTAGGCTGCAGTTATGAAGTCTCGGATGGCGCCGATTATGGGTCCTCCAAACCTTGGGGAGAGAATCTGATCCTGAACCTGCATAAGGAGGCGGGCTTCCGTTTGGGCTTCCTCGCTTTGGGGTATGTGGAGGTTCATTTCGTCCCCGTCGAAGTCAGCGTTGTATGGTGGGCAAACGCAGAGGTGAAGCCTAAAAGTCTTGTATGGGAGAACCCGTACGTAGTGCGCCATGATGGACATTCTGTGGAGGGATGGTTGACGGTTGAATATGGCTATGTCTCCGTTTTTAAGGTGTCTTTCAACAATGAACCCTGGCGCCAAGGCTTCGGCGATTTTCTCCCTGTCAGCGACAAACTCGAGTCTTATGCGTTTGCCGTCGGGGCGTATAATGTATAGGGCTCCAGGATACTTTTCAGGACCGTTTATGACGAGTTTGCGCATTTCTTCAATGTTCCATGGGGTTACCTTCTCTGGAACTGAAAGCCTCATTGCAACTTCAATGGGCACGCCCACCTCATTTATGTCCAGGTTTGGGTCTGGAGAGATTACGGTGCGGGCTGAGAAGTCCACCCTCTTGCCGGAAAGGTTGCTTCTGAAACGTCCCTCCTTCCCTTTAAGCCTCTGAGAAAGCGTTTTTAGGGCTCTTCCCGAACGGTGTCTAGCTGGAGGTATCCCAGACGCCTCATTATTGAAGTATGTGGTCACATGGTATTGAAGGAGCTCCGACAAGTCCTGGATTATGAGGGTTGGGGCTCCAGCCTCCATGTTCTCTTTAAGCCTCTGGTTTATGCGGATTATGTCCACAAGCTTATGCGTTAAGTCGTCTTCGGAGCGGATTCCAGACTCTAAAGTTATTGAGGGGCGCACATAAACCGGGGGTACGGGTAAAACTTGCAGAACCATCCATTCCGGCCTAGCTTTTTCAGGATCAAAGCCTAAAAGTCTCAGGTCGTCGTTGGGGATGCGCTCAAGTCTCTCCCGAATCATGCTCGGCGTTAAGGGTTGAGAGCCGCTTCCAGGGATTTCCTCGCTGAACTTTGTCGGCTTTTCAAAGGTTACTTTATATTGGGGTGCGCTGCAGTGGGGGCAGGTTTTTGTCCTTATGTCCTGCATCACCTTCTTAAAAATTTCGTCGGGGACGACGCCTAAAAGCTGACGGGTTCTT
The DNA here is from genome assembly GCA_038865865.1 of Bathyarchaeia archaeon. Lineage (GTDB taxonomy): Archaea > Thermoproteota > Bathyarchaeia > Bathyarchaeales > Bathycorpusculaceae > JANXEP01. Next base: position 19,925 of record JAWBZV010000013.1, read on the forward strand.
TCAACCCTCGCCCGAAGCCTTTTTATCAAGTCTTCTGAAAGCAGGATTCGCCCGCAGTTTCTACAAGTCACCCTTAAGAGGTCGTAGATTATCCTTGCAAACTCGATGTGGATTATGGGGACTGCAAGTTCAATGTGGCCAAAGTGTCCCGGACAACGGGCCGCCGTGTTACCGCATGTTTTGCATCTCTGCCTAGGCTCAAGGGTTCCAAGCCTGCCGTCCATAAGCCCTGCAGTTATCGGGGCGCCGTCCTCATCGTAAGTGTCCGGGGTTTGAATCTCAACAACTGAAAGCTTCCTTATCTCCTGAGGCGAAAGCAGGCCGAAGCTTATTTCGTCTATAACTTCGTGGGATGTCTCTTCAACCGCCATTTCATGCCCTCTCCTTAAGCTTCAGCCTTGGAGCTATACAAAGGCTCATGAGCTCCTGGAGGAGAAGTTTAAAGGCGTAGGAGACCGTGACAGGGGAGATTTTCGCTTTATCTTCGCATATCCTGCAGACGTATTTCCGAAGTTTCATATCGTAATAGGCTATGTAACCGCAGTTCTTGCAAACGTACAATGTGTATTTGTCCGACTCCTCCAGCAGCCTGTCATGTAGGAGCATGGCCGCCCCATGCCCAATTAGGCAGTCCCTCTCCATCTCGCCGAACCTTAGGCCGCCGCCCCTAGCCCGCCCTTCTGTAGGCTGCCTTGTAAGCATTTGTACTTGTCCCCTTGCCCTTGCGTGAATCTTGTCGGCTACCATGTGGTGGAGCTTTTGGTAGTACACGATTCCCACGAAAATGTCTGCAACGAATTTCTCGCCTGTCACGCCGTTGTAGAAGACTTCTCTGCCCGTGTGGCTGAAGCCGAGCTTTACAAGAGCCTTCATCAGGCTTTCCGGCTTCTCGTTGGAGAACGGGGTTCCATCGATTGTCCTCCCCTCCATGGCTGCAACTTTGCCTGCCAGGGATTCAACGAACTGTCCAATGGTCATTCTTGAGGGGATTGCGTGGGGATTTATTATTATGTCAGGAACTATGCCATCCTCTGTGAAGGGCATATCTTCCTGAGGTACAATCAACCCTATAACGCCCTTTTGGCCGTGGCGGGATGCGAACTTGTCGCCTAACTCGGGGATTCTCTGGTCTCTAACCCTCACCTTGACAAGTTTACTTCCTTCGCCCGACTCTGTTAAGAAAACTGCGTCCACAACGCCCGTTTCCGAGGGACGCATGTCCACGGATGTGTCGCGCATGGAGGGACCCCTAACCTCAAACTCCTTGTACTCCTCAAGGAACCTCGGCGGGCTTGTCCTACCTATCAAGACGTCTCCGCCTGCCACCTGCGCCTCTAGGCTGATTATTCCGTCGGGTTCGAGAAGCCTGTAAAAGTGTTCTCCCCTGAAACCTCTTGTTCCAGGCTCAGGTATCACAAACTTGTCTTTTAACCCGCCCATGTACTGGCGGCATTCAGCCTCGTATATCCGGTAGAAGGTTGAGCGGGCTAACCCCCTTTCTATGGAGGACTTGTTGAAGATTAAAGCGTCCTCCATATTGTAGCCCTCGAAGGAGATGACTGCAACAACACAGTTTTGGCCTGAGGGCCTAAGCTCATAGCCCATAGGCTCCATTAAGGCGGTTTCCACGAGGGGTGTCTGGGGGTAGTGAAGCAGATGAGCCCTAGAGTCTACACGTAGCGGAAAGTTTGTGGCGAACACGCCTAAGGCTTGCTTAGCCATCGCCGCCTGGTAGGAGTTGCGGGGCGACTGATTGTGCTCCGCGTAGGGTATTGTTGAAGCGCATATCCCTAGGATGGTGTGGGTTGCAATTTCCATGTGAGTGTGTTCAGGGGTGACCTCTTCAGGGCTTAAGGCAATGTAACAGTTTTCCTCCTCTTCCGCGTCCAAATACTCAATTATGCCGTTTTTAACGAGGTCCTCCCACGTCCATTCTCCATTCGCGATTTTTTCAACATGTTCGGGCTGGAGCTTTGGAACGCCTCCCTCAACTATTATTAGGGGGCGCCTAACCCTTCCCTCGTCGCAGTTGACGTAGATTTCTTCCCTTTCACTCTCAACCTTTGGGTAGTAGGCTATGTTCACTTCGGTGGATATTTCCCCAGCCCTCCGCTTCTGCCTAAACTCCTTCACAAGCTTTTCGGGAGAAGTGCAATAGCCGATAATGTTCCCGTCCACGAAAACCTTAGCTCCAACACTCTTCAATGTCCTGTTTGCCTCGTAGACGGGGGTGACGCCCATGTTGAACAGTATCTGCTTAACCCTTTCAGGGTTTGTGCCTACAGAGATGCATGCTGAAAGGGCGAGGTTTTTGACGAGGCCGCAGTTTGAGCCTTCAGGGGTTTCGTTGGGGCATAGGCGGCCCCAATGGGTTGGATGGAGGTCTCTGGCTTCGAAGTTTGGCTGGCTTCTGCTAAGTGGGGATTGAAGCCTCCTCAGGTGGCTTAGTGTTGAAAGGTAGTTTGTTCTGTCCAGAAGTTGGGTTACGCCGACGCGTCCCCTCCCCCAGTTTCCAGTTGCAAGTGCGTGTTGAAGCCTTTCAGTTATTATTCCTGGACGCACAGCTGCGGAAACCGTTATTATTGGACCTTTAACCCCGATCCTTTCAAGCTGGTATTTAATGTCCCGTACAAGGTTTCTGAAGGCAACCCTGAAAAGGTCTGCCAGAAGCGGACCTGCAAGCCTCAAACGTTTGTTTTTAAAGTGGTCCTTGTCGTCGGGTTTCCTCTTGCCAAGTTTCAGTTCAATAACTCTGCAAGCCATTTCTCCCAAGAATATGGCTTTGTCTCTCCGGCTTTGGCTTGTCCTCCCTAGGTGGGGGAGAAAGTTTTTGTCTATGGCTGCCTCCGCCTTTTGTATGCGGTACTCCTCAACCTGCCCGTGGGCCACCCTGTTTCCGATGAACAGTATAGCCTCCTTAACTGTGTCAACGCCTACAGACTTCTCGAAAGAGGGTTCAAGCTCCCTCTGTACCTCCTCATCTGTTGAAACTGCTTCGGCTATTTCCCTGTCAGACTCTAATCCTAGAGCCCTCATTAATATGACGAAGGGGATTTCTGTGGGTACGCCTGGCATGGAAACGTATATGGCTCCATCCGACTTCATTTTCAACTCTATTCTGGCTCTGAAACCAACCGTCGTGGAGAAAAGCTTCGCCTGGTATACGGGGGCTGCCCCCTTCTCGTCTACGTCCACAATAATCCTGTTTGGAGCCAAATCTTCCATGGCTACAATAACCCTTTCAGAACCGTTGACAATAAAGTAGCCTCCTGGATCGTCTGGATCCTCTCCGCATGCTATCAGCTCCTCGCGGGAAAGCTGCGAGAGGAAGCAGAGCTTAGATTTTAACATCACTGGAATGTTGCCAATGTATACGAGCTCCGTGTCCTGCTCCCTGCCATCCACAATGGGCGTCATCTCCAAGGCTATGGGAGCGGCGTAGGTTAGGTTGCGGAGCCTAGCCTCAATCGGGTAAATCTCATGTTTTGTTCCGTCGACCTCCGTCACGTAGGGGCCGCTCATCCTCGTCTGGGGATCAATTATCCAAACCTGCCCAAGCTTAACCTTATAAGGGCGCTCTGGAACTTCTATGGGGATTTCGCCGACCTCGTCTACGATTTCCTGCAGACCGTGATCTATAAACTCGTTGTAAGAGTCCAAGTGTTGGCGGACTAAGCCCTTCTCCCTAAAGAAGGCGTTTAACAGAATATTTGCACTTTCCTTTGAGAACTTAGTCAACCTGAACCAACCCCGCCTCAAATTTAATTAAACGATGAAAGATGTTTCCTGACGAGGGATTCCTCAAACTTTCAATCTCCTCCAGCCTATCTGGATCATCCAGTTTAAAAAGTCTCCATTATGATACAGAGCTAAACACGTAAACTACACAGCTCACTAATAAACTTTTTCATAAAACTTCTATGGAACTCAGATGCAGACGCGCTAAAATTTAAGAAATCCTAACCCTCAAGCCACTTTTAAAGCAAAACCGTGGAAACGGTTAAATAAGAAATTTTTAGAAGCTTGACTATGGGCGGCGGTAGCCAAGCCAGGTCAAAGGCGGAGGACTCAAGGTCGGCGTTTAAAGGCTATGGACCCCTATGAGCCATCCTCTCCCGTAGGGGTTCGCCGGTTCAAATCCGGCCCGCCGCACCACTCATTTCTTGGGTGGAAGCTAGACTTTGCATGTAAAAATGCATGTTAGGAGTTCACCATGCCATATTTTACGTTCGCTTAATATGGCTATTCTGATGTTTTCTGCAGCTTCTTTGAACCTTTTTGAAGCAGCCGTTATGAGTATGAGGTTTGCACCTGCAAACCTTGTTTTGAGTGCTCGTAAGAATTTTTCGTAGAGTTTGCGAACCCCCTCCCTTGGGTTCGCCCTCAAACCGTAAGGGGGGTTCACGATTATCAGGTCGAAATTAACGTTTGGGTAGTCTTCAGCCCTTGTGGCGTCTCCTATTTTGAAGTTTACTACTTCGTAGACGCCGGCTTTTTTGGCGTTCTCAATTCCGCCTTCCATATGCCTTGCGAATTTTTCCAAAGCCCATATGCCTGGTATATTTTCACAAACGTTAAGTTCTTCTGCAAGGACCTTAGCCCTCAGCTTTTCGAATTCCTCTCTGCTGCAGAATTTGTATCGTAAGAAGGCGAAGTCGTTTCGCCATTTGCCCGGCGCTACGCGCTTTGCCTCCAAAGCCGCCTCTATAGGTATGGTGGCGCCGCCACACATAGGGTCAAGCAAAGCGTTGGCCGCGGGCCACCCGCCCATTTTCAACATGGCTGAGGCTATCGTGGGTTTCAATGCAGCGGGGTGATTATAGGCGCGGTAGCGGCGCTTGTGCAGGGATTCCCCTGTCACGTTTAGCCCCATAAGAAATTCATTGTCTCTAATGAGGCAGTGGATTTCAATGTCTGGCGAGTCGAGGTTCACCTTTAACCTTTTGCCCGTGGCACTGGCATAAGCGTCTATCACGGCTTGACCGACAACTCGTGAGACATCCACGCTGGTGAAGTTGTGCACACCTACCCTTTGAGACCTCACAGCGAAAGATTGCTCAGGGTCAATCATCCAAGTGTAGTCCAAACTTTTCGCAAGCCTGTAAACATCTTCCAAGTTTTCGAGTTTTGAACGACAAAGTTGGATAAAAAACTTGTTTATAGTCCTGGCCTTCAAGTTTAGGAGGTAAATGTCTGCCGTTTTGCCTTCGAAGGTTATGCGGCCCACACCCCGCTCGGCTTTGCATCCCAGCATGGATTCTACTTCTTCAGCGGCCACGTCCTCTAAACCTATCACCGTTGTTGCGAAAAACTGGAACCTTTCCATGTCGTAATAATAAAGTTTTAGGCTTTCCTTTAACCTTTAAAAAAATAGAAAACCCTTAGCCGCCCTGCAAAGCGCAAATTTTCCAAGGGCTTGTCTCAGGCCAACATCCCCTGAAAGCAGTCCCCGGACAGTTTCTGGGAGGGTGTCGTCGTATTTCACTTCCATTATGACAAACGCCTCATCGCTAACTGTGATTGTTGGAATATCTTTTTCAAAAAATTTCACAGGTCGGGTAACCAAGCTTGTCCTCAGGTTGAAGTCAAAGGTTACCCTTACATTGCCCACGGGGTAAACATATGGTTCGCGGAGGTACTCCAAAAGCACTGCTGGACGCATGAGGTTGAGGCGGCATTCGTTGTAGAAGCGTCTGAGGAGGGGACTTTTGGAGTTTGCCAGAAAGCCTATATCCCCCGCTATGATTTTTTCAGCTTCCTCCCTCCCGATTACAACTGTTTCCTTGAACACATAGTCGTAAACCCTTGCTTTTCGCTCAAATTTTACAGGGTTGTCGCTGAGGTTGTATATTCGGAGGCGGTACTTTTGTCTCGTTCCCACACCTGACATCTTCTCGAAGTATGCTGAGTTTTTAACGTCGTCGAAGTAGAGGGTTCTAATATGGTAGCGGCCTTCAGGTTCAGCGTGGGGGTCAAGCTTTAAAACAGCCCTAAGTTTTCTTCTAAGCAGCTGATACTGCATAAAGCTGAGGGGATACTTTAACTCATGCCTTAGAGGCTTGCCTTGCATCTCCGCCGTGGCCACCTTTCTTTTCGGATTTTCCCCCAACAAAGAAGGGTAGGCAAATGGCGACGGCCACTCCTATAAGCAGGGTGACAGACCATAGGGAAGACTGCCCTACAACGGTTACTTTCACGTTTGGTTTTCCAGGTGTAGGTTGTATAAGGTACTCCCAGTTGGGGCTGCCGTCGGGGTATCGGCCATATGAAACGTCAGGTCTTTGCTTTCCAAAAACCACAGAGTCTATTAATGTTTGCCCGTCGCTGGCGAAAAGTCCAAGTTCTTCACCGTCGCCTTTAAGGGCGAAACCTGTGTGAATGCCTGTTTGGTCTAGGGATGAATCCGCCCATATAACTAGGAACTCGCCTGGGCCTAGAACCACACCGTCGGGTATCCTAAATCTTCTAGGCCTCCTCAGGTTGTCGGTTAGGTACATACCGCTAAGGTCTACAGGTTCGTCGCCGCCATTGTAAAGTTCTATCCAGTCGGGGAATGTGCCGTCTGGGCCTCTAAGGGTCCTCCTGTTCCTAGCCATAAACTCGTTTATCACTAAGCCTGTGGGAGGGGGATCTACAAACAAGTTAGGCTTTGCAGGGGTAGGCCCGTCCTTTAGGGTGCGCCAGCCCCCCTCACCGTCAGGGTATCGGCCGAAGGAGACATCCGCCTCAAGGCGAGGGTAGGATACGCTGTCGATTAGGATGTAGCCTGAAAGGTCGTTCGTGTATAGGTAGAGGCTTCCGCCGGCGGGGTTTAGGGTGAAGGGAGCGTGGTCGTCGCCCTCTTGGGGTTCGCCGTCAAGCCATAATATGAGGAATTCGCCGTCGTCTATGCTTCTTTGGGGTAGTTCCCACTTGTCCGGCACTGAGGGGTCATCTGTAAGGAAGAGACGCGAATTTATCATGGACCCATTTTTCAACACCATGCTTTGAGTCTTAACCAAGCCCGGGCCAAGATTGTAGATTTCCACCCATGGATCATAGTCTCCATGATTGTCAGTCATGGTGCCGCGGTTAACTGTCATAAGCTCGTTTATTTTCAGGTCTGTTTTTTCAGCGAACTGGTTTAGCCGGGAGTTCAAGTAAGCCGCCCGTCTGCGTACAAAGTTAATTGTTTCTTTGAGGGAAGGTTCAAACTGGGATATGGGTGTTAAAAGGTTGGGGTCGCTGTAAGCGTGGTCTTTGATCAATGATGTGAGTTCTTGGATTCTTGCACTTATGGTTCCTTCATCGAAACCCTCACGGAGCATTTGGGCAAGCGCTCTGAGATAAATCCGCTTATAGGAGTCCACAGCTAGAAGCCTCTGAATTAACGCCAAGTTAACTAAGGCGGATGGATCCTCAACCTTGTTCATCGTGGGCGGTGGCGCAGGCAGCGAGAGGTTTCCGCCGGGGATAAATTCAAACCTAATAGGCTGCAGGGTCGCTGGTGGAAAAACGTCATAGTTTGCCGGGTCCCTCACGTTTCTAGGCATCATTATCCAAAAGGTTCCAAAAGCCAGGTTAGCGTCCCATAAGAGCATGGTGAACTTTCCAGTGTTGCCGTTCCGATAAAGGTAATAGTTTCGCGCATTTCCAATGTACGAGTCTAAACTCACAAACAAGTCGAGGAGGGCGAGAGTGTAGAGGACGGATTTAACGTCTAAAACGGGTTCAATTTTGGCGGGCAGCTCCTCTAAGGGCGTCAATGTGAGGGTTCTCGTCAACTCAATCAAATCTGACCAATCATTTATAGCTTCGTTATTTTTAAGTTCGTAAAAACCGTTGTAGAGTTCAGGATCTGGGCCGAAGTATGAGAGGGTTGCCAGCATCTCAGCCTTGTAAATGTTCCCATGTTTATAATCTCCGAAGTGGGTTTCGATGAAAGTGTTGTCTATGTGTTCCACGGCCAAGTAAAGGCCGTAATACTCGTCGTTGATGTATAGGCGCGTGTAGACGGAGCGGGGTGCAGGTACGTATTTGCGGGCGAAGTCCATGAAAAGTTTTTCCCGCATAAGCGTCGGGTCTAAAGCCAAATTGTTTAGATCCAACTTCTTAAGTCCTAGGAAAGTTGTCTCTGGACGGGTTCCGTTGTCATAGTAGTTGAAATCTATTCGGAAAGACTTCTTAACCCAACCCTCAATTCCGAAGCCAAAGGTTGAAAATCCTTTAAAGCGGACGCCGACACGGTTAATTTCAATTCCGTGAGAGACGAAGCGGGCTGGAAAATAGGGGTTTTCGGCGCTGCGGTTTTTGTAAACGCTTGCACGGGCCTCGTAGAGGGTGTTATACCAGTTAGGATCATCAAAGTATAAGCGAATTTCATGGACGTAGCTGTCATCAAAGAAATCTGAGGCTTCATCGATTAACTGGAGTTCGCCGCTCCACCGTTTAGCTTGGGGGGAATTTGCTCGTCCAATGTTGGCGAATATGTTGGACAACAAAAGAATGGTGGAAATAAACGTTACTAATACGGTTTTCATCCGGAGCTTAACTATTTTCGGCGTCATTTCCTTCTACCCAGGGGGTTATGTCAGGGAGCCGTGTCAGCACTGTAGCAGACCAACGAAGCGTCTTTAACACCTTCAATTTTGAGGAGTTCGTCTATTTTGCTTGTCTCCTTATCCTTCATTCGAACTTCAAGCATAAGCTCTACGCCGTCGCGGGTTACCGTCCGAGATCTAATCTTGCCCTTTGGAAGGGTTTGCTGAACAGCGTTCTCCGCATCGCTGGAGTAGTGAACAACAAGCAGGTATGGGTCGCTACCGTGCATCTTTGCCCTGCTAAGCGCTATGAGGAACAGCCCGATTATCGGGGAACCTATTATAGCCACCATGTACAGGGCTGCACCGCTAGCTATCCCGACGGCTATAGCCCAAAAGGTGAAGGCTATTTCCGCAGGATCCTTAATCGCCGTTCTAAAGCGGATTATGCTAAGGGCGCCGATCATACCTAGCGAAAGGGCTACACTTGAGCTTATCGGTATGGTGACTAACGTAACCACTAAACCGACCAGAACCAAAGTAAAATTGAAATTTTTTGTGTAGATGACGCCCCTGAAAACCTTCCGGTACACGTAATAAATAAACATGGTTAAAACGAAAGTTACAATGAGGCTTAAAAGGACCCGTTCCACAGTCAACGCGTAAAAACCCACAGAAGGATACAAAAACTCCTGAAACAAACTGTTTAAATCCTCAAGCAGGCCCATATACGCCCCCAAACAGTTTTTGGACATCACCCTATATATACATTATTAACACACTTAAGTCACTGTAAGGAACATTGCCAAAGCGGGCGCATTCCACGAGAAGCATAAATAACGCGACTAAAGATTTGAACTTAAACTCGAATATTCTTCAGCTACTTCCTAAGCCATGAGACAAGCACTCCAACTAGGAAGCCGACAGCCACAGGACCCAAGGTTAAAAGCCCCAATGTACCCGCCATGCTGAAGATTAGGTCCTTCACTTGTGCAGCATGCTCGCCCAGCTCTGAGACTAGGCTCTCCATGCTGAAGCCTAAACTCCAAACGTTCAAAATCACCCCGAGAATCAAGATCACTATGAAGGCGAGGATATACTTAAACGCCCTCACAGAGATGTAGCCTAAGCCTACGCCCAAAAGGAACTGGACAGCTAGAACTGCCAAAACCGTTGGGCTTTGAAGGGCCTGTATAAGCGCATCCATCATAGTCCAACCCATCCATTTCAAGGCTTTGTTAACTCTTCAACCTCCTTTTCGCCATTTTCCAACTCCTCAACCTGCTCCTTGTCCAGCTTCAAAAGCAACGTTTGAAACTCGCCAACATGCGTTTTCTCCTCTCTGGCAACCTCAAGCAGAACCTTCTTCAAATCCTCGTTTTCCGTTGCCTCTGCAAACTGTTCATAAAGGTTTATGGCGTCCAACTCTGCAATTATAGCAGCCCTCAAAATTTCAGCATCCAAAGTTTTCCCGAGAATTTTATCCATTTTTATAGGAAGCTGAGACAGCACACCGAATTCCCCAGCGACACTAAGCCATAATTAGCTGGATAAACAAATAAAAAGGTAACGCCGTCAGCCTTACTTCCTCAACGCGCTGCGTTTAATCTTTCCAGTTTCAGTTTTAGGCAGCTCAGCTACAAATTTAATAACCCTAGGAGCTTTGTAGGGAGCTAAACTTGTCTTAACAAAGTTTCGCAAGTCCTCTTCCAACTCTCCGCTGGGCTTGAAGTTTGGCTTTAAAACTACAAAAGCCGCCACCACTTGGCCGCGTTCAGGGTCAGGCAGCCCAACCACCGCGGCTTCCGCCACTGAAGGATGCTTTGTTAAGGTTTCCTCCACTTCGTGGGGTGAAACCCTGTAGGCCGCCGTCTTTATTATGTCGTCGCTTCTACTCACATACCAGAAGAAGCCGTCCTCATCCCTGTAAACCACGTCGCCCGTGTAGTTCCATCCACCCCTCACAGATTCGGTCTGCTTATCAGTTTTCCTCCAGTACCTGGTTCCAGTTGGCCCTACAACCACTAAGTGTCCAGCCTCATTTGGAGGAAGCTCTCTTCCATCATCGTCAAAAACTCTAACATCGTAGCCTGGAACTGGGAGGCCAAGCGAGCCCGGCTTAACTTGGCTGAACCTGGCCGATATGAAGGCGTGGTGCATCTCCGTGCAGCCGATATGGTTCAAGACTTCACAGCCGAAGAACTCTTTTATATCATGGTAGAGGGAGGGGGGACAATGCTCTCCGCCAGTTACGCAAACCCTAAGTGAGCTGAAGTCATATTTTTTCCGCTCTTCCCTTTCAGCCACCATCGCCCTGTAAGCGGTTGGAACAGCGCAGAAAACCGTTATCCTATGCCTTTCAATAAGCTCAAACATGTAGGCGGGGTCAAACCGTTTATCTCCAACAAGTGAGGAAGCTGCCCCGCAGTAGAATGGATCAGATATTAACGCGTTATGTCCCAAAGAAAACACTATGCTTGCGGGGCCTCCCCAAACATCCGCCTCATTAGACATCAACACTTTACGGGCATAGCATTCGCCCACAGCCAAATAATCCCTATGTGTATGTATACAGCCTTTCGGATTCCCTGTTGTGCCTGAAGTGTACTGTAAAAGGGCCACTTCGTCCGGGTCTACATGAACCGCCTCCAATTTAGTGGCGTTCTTAAACTTTTCCATCAAATCTTCAAAGGCGACATGGGGGAAATCGGCTTCGCCGTTCACAACAACTATTTGATTGACGGTTTTCAGCCCATCCCTCGCCTTCGCAACTTCCTCAATAAGTTGAGCAGTTGTGATGAGAACCTTTGCCTCACAGTCGGCAGCTATGTAGGAAATCTCCTTAGCCCTCAAAAGGGGGTGAACTGGAACGCTTACGGCCCCAATTTTCTGAGTAGCCAAATGGCTTATCAAAAACTCCGGGACATTGGGAAGCCTCAACATCACCCGGTCGCC
>JAWBZV010000013.1:31497-34047 GCA_038865865.1 Bathyarchaeia archaeon
ATGTAGGAAATCTCCTTAGCCCTCAAAAGGGGGTGAACTGGAACGCTTACGGCCCCAATTTTCTGAGTAGCCAAATGGCTTATCAAAAACTCCGGGACATTGGGAAGCCTCAACATCACCCGGTCGCCAGGCTCGACGCCCAAGCTTTTCAAGGCGTTGCCGAAGCTGTTCATAAGCCTTTGTAGCTCACCATAAGTGATGCGCTTATCCTCGTGTAGAACCGCTGTCTTCTCACCTAAACCCCTCTCAATATTTCTGTCGACCAAAAACTCCGCAACGTTAAGTTTAGCAGGCCAAAGCTGAGCTTCTGGAAAGTCAAATTTGAACCTAGGCCACGTCTCCTTCGGCGGGCCGTATATATCCATTAAAGTCAAGCTCAGCACACCTTTCTGGTTACTTTTGGAATTCTCCATTTTGAAGTTAAAATTATCGGTTGAAGTTAAAAATCTAAGCGTTCGTTCCGCTCCTTAGAAAGGTTTTAAGCTTTTCAGCAAATCCTTCAGGCTCCTCAATAGCCTCGCCGTCCCAGAGGAGATACGGGACAGCCCAAGCGTCCGTGAAGTTTAGGAATTGTATGCCAACCCTGCTGATCATTGTTAGATTTACGTCGAAATAGTCTAAATGCTCGTCTAATGGTCCAGAAGTGATGATAAAGTTGAAACTCACATAGCCCTGCTTATCATAAAATTTAAGAATTTTCGTTATACCCTCCGCTAGGCCAAGCCACTCCCTGTCTTCCAGCTCCAGAAAATTTGATTTCCCCTTCACAATTGCCTGAACCTCATTTAAACCCCTTAGGGGAGCGAATGGAACCAGCCAATCTACGCCATTAAGTTCAAAAAGGTACCTCACGCCATCTTTTTCTTCAGCCACCAAATCTTTCCAGTAGCTTACCCCATGGTCTTCATAGTAAGCCCTGCTTTTTTCAATAAGTAGCCTCACCAAATAGAAGGGTCTGTCTCTGACCAGTACCTGCATGTGGGGATGAAATATGGAGGAACCCGCTGGGGTTAAATAGTTGAGGACAAAGACTGGAAAACGCACTGAAGGATCCGCCTCCCGCAGCCTTTTAAGGTATTCCACTCCCCCCTTAAAGCCGTCAAAAAGCATTTTGGGCGTGAAATTCCTAAGCTTTAAATGGTGCTCCTTCGAGAGGACTGCCAAAACGCTTTGCTCGGCATGGCCCAAAATGTTAGGGATTATGACGGCTTCGCCGACAAAAATTCTTCCTTCTCGAATGAAGTTTTTCGGAAACATTGGCGTTTTTGTTTTAACGTTTTCCGGACAGAAAGGGCATGTTGCCCTCGTTTTTTCAACAAGGGTGTTAAGAAGCGCCGAGTCCGAACTCAAGAACTTGCTGACATAGTCCAGCATCCCCTTTATCACTGTAGTGTTACGGCCGGTCAACGGATCCGTCCTATACTCAAAGGATATGACAGCTTCATCAAAATTTTTAAGGGGGCTTAAAATCTTGGCCTGTTTGACAGCCTTTTCAAATTTTACCATGAAGGTGACCCCTCGAACATTTAACTAGACTTAACGGCTTCCCATATGACCATTATGGTTAGGTTTGACCATATTCCATGTATAAACAGGCAAGCAATTCCTTGACGCTTTTACTTGCGCTATGAGCCCGTGGGGTGGATAGGGGTATCCCACGATTGCCAAACTTGTTAGAACAAGGTTCCCAATATTTGACAAGCTAATGTCTGAATTGCTTAAAACATGCTTGCAAAAATCCGAATCCACGATTAAATTTTCACTTTAACTCATCTCTCCACTGTTCAAAAGTGTCGGTTTGCCGCTGCTTTTTTATAGCCTCTTTCTGAATCCTAAATTTACGGCTGGAGACAAGGCGCGTATGCTCCCCGAAGCTTTAAACTTAGAGCTTGAAAGCTTGTCAGTTCTTCAGCGCAAGTTTCTCTTGGAGCTCTTGCATAGGCATCCACATTATTGGAGCAAATTTGCAAGCCATGAGCGCAGCTGGCAAGGCAGTAAAGAAGCTCTTGAAGAATTCTTGCAAAATCACCAAGCTGAACTGTTTAGAAAGTTTGCTGAGAAAAGTTTGCATGGTAACGCATGGTAACGGATGGAAAACTAAAAAAGAGGGGGGAATACATGTCCAACGTCGAACATTGTAGAAATCCATGGAATGGAAAATGCAAAAACACGGACATCGGAGTGTTCATACTTTATAATGGCGATAGGCTACCAATCTGCAAGCGTTGCTGGAGCAAAATAGCGGACACCAACATTGAATGGGGCGAGCCTACACATTGAATGAAACAATATGAATCTTCATGAAGGACTTTATGGGTGGTTTGAAGTCAAAACGTGGAGAAAATATGGCTGGGTCCCGCGTTTAGTGGGTAAAGTTCTCTAAATTGCTGTTATACTTTTGGGTTTCGTGCCGTTCCCAGCTTGTCTTGGTAGATTCAAGAGATCAATAATTCATTTTAACGCCGTTAAATTTATCTGATTCAAACTAAAACAATTTAAAACAGTAATCATAATGGAGCTGTTGGCTTCAGAGAGCAAGTAATCCCCTCA
>JAWBZV010000014.1:0-33099 GCA_038865865.1 Bathyarchaeia archaeon
CATCCGCGCGAGTGTTTCTAACTAAAAATCTGTAGCAGAGTTGAGCCTATAAGCCATTGCCTGAATACGCAATCTTTCACTAGACGTGTGTCCATTTTTTGAAGTGCACGCTGCTTAAGAGCTGGAAAAAGGGAGTTGGTCGTCTAAACGCTTTACATGATAAAATCCTTATCTCGATGAAGTCTGTAATTATCCTGTTAATTTTGTTTCTTTCAATGATCGTGTATACATGTTGGACGATGTGCCAGCTATCAGTCCGCCGATGGCATCGTTAACGATAGGCCCAAGATCCTTCAATATTCCAGGCTTAGCTTGGTCGAACCTTACGAATTCGAAGACTCCCTTCACTCCTGCTATGTAGCAGGCTATAGCCATCCCCAATAATTCATCAGCCACAAGTCCCGGCCGGCCCATAAATCTCTCTCTTGATAGTCCGGGAATTAAGCCTGCGTTAGCGTCCTCCTCAGCTCGGAAACATGCGACGATTAAACAGGAAACGTTAACGTCTGATAGGGCGTCCATAAGCTCTTGTTGAAGAATTTCAGCTGCTTTCTCCCTTGTTTCCACCCCGGGGTGGGGGACAAACAATTGCAGGGCTGTGTCCACCAGATCCTTTAATGTTATGCCCTTTTCTTCTAAAAACTTTAGCAGCGGCGGTTTGGCGTTCATGTTTCCCACCTTGCTACACATTTTGCTTTCACCTCTATAATCTTATATCATTATTGAAATGAAGATCTGGAGAGGAATGACCACCAAGAGCCAAAATAAGAAAACTGTGAGCTCCATTATGTGTAAGGCTCGATTGATATGTTTGGGTGATAGTGTGTCTTTTCCCTCGCCTAGAACATAAGAGCCCGGTTTTTCAAGCTGAACCGCTAAGGCTCCGGCCATGGCTGACATGGGCCACCCAGCATTTATACTTTCAGTCTTGTTTTTATCCCTTCGTAGAATTCTCCAGGAGAATTTCCAGTTTTCACGTAAAAGTAACGCCGCTAAAACCATTAAGACCGCTGTGAGCCTAGCTGGAATATAATTTGCCAAACTATCTAGTTTAGCTGAAAACCAGCCGATGTTAATATGTCTTTGATCCTTGTATCCCACCATGGAATCTAAAGTGTTGATGGCTCGAAACGCGATGGCTCCTGGAACACCGAGCAAGGCGAAATAGAAAAGGGGGGAGTTTATCCCGTCAACTGTACTTTCAGCTGTGGATTCAACAGCTGCCGAAATTATGTGTTGCGAGTTGAGTTTTCTCGGATCGCGCCTAACAATAAAGGGCAGTAAATTTCTAGCTTTATCAATATCCCCTACCTCAATAGATTTCGCTATTAGAGTAACGTATTGCTTCATGCATTTTATTGCGAATGTGGACTTGAAAAGTAAAGCACCAACAATTATGTAAGCAACTCGACCAATATAAACGTGAACGAGGAAAAGAATAAGGCATGGTGGAAGTGAAAAAAGCACTATGACGAATAAAGCCATTAAAGCCCCATTAAATTTCTCAACCGCAGCATTTTTATTTTCTATTTTTTCCTTTAGAGAAGATATCACTTTACCCATCCAAACTGTTGGATGAAACTTCTCTGGAGGTTCTCCAAAGGTAAGATCGACAAAAACCGCTAAGCACAAGATCAAAAAGCAATCAATGAACGAAGGTAGATTCATTTTAGAGGCCCCCTCTGCCTTTTCTGAAGTAAACTATCGGGAATCAGGAGCTTATAGTGTCCAAAATATCCTTTAAACTTGCCAAGAACTTCTCATTTTCCCACCGTGTCCTTACGGAAACCCTAACGTAATATTTGTCGAGACCCCTAAATGAACTACAATCTCTGAGCAGTATACCGCGTGTTAACATTCTCTCTTTAAGTTGTTTAGCAGTTAGCCCAAGTTGCCTTGTATTCATTAAGATGAAGTTTACATCTGACGGAAAAACTTCAAGTCCTCTAATCTTTCTAAGCTTGTCTAGAAGAAACGTTCTCTCTTCACTAACCAGCTTCTGAGTCCTTTTCAAATGCTCTTTATCTTTGAGGGCGCATATCGCTGCAACCTGGGCGAGGCAGCTGACGTTCCACGGCACCTTAACTTTGGACAACACGTCAATCAAATCTTCACAAGCAATTCCATAACCAACCCTAAGCCCGGCTAGCCCAAAAGCTTTCGTAAGCGATCTTAGAACAAATAAGTTTTGATAATTTTTCACCTCTGCGGATAGTGAATAACTCTTTTCTTCGTTTACAAATTCTATAAAGGCTTCATCGATTAAAACCAGCAAGTTCTCCACAGCTGCCGTCTCAATGATTTCCATGACATCTTCTCGCGGTGCCAACACGCCCGTTGGGTTGTTGGGGTTGCACAAGAAAACCGCCTTTACCGGCGTGGTCATCTTCTTCAAGAGGCGGTTTACATCAACTTTGAAGTCGTTGCCCAAATTTACCCATACCGGTTTACCGCCTGCCTTTCTCACAGCTCTCTCATATTCTCCAAATGTTGGCTCTGGGATTAAGGCTAAATCACCTTTTTCAATGAATGCTTCACAGAACAAGTGAATGAGCTCTGTAGAGCCATTTCCTACAATTATGTTGTCCCGTCCAACCTCACCTATGTATCTTGAAATAGCCTCTCTCAATTCGACGTAGTCTGGGTCAGGGTAATAGGGAATCTTCCAAAAGCTTTCGCGAATCATTTCTATAACCCTCTTGGAGGGGCCTAAAGGGTTCACGTTAGCGCTGAAATCTAAAATCTCCCTAGCCTCTATACGGCATCTTTTTGCAGCTTTCCAAATGTCTCCGCCGTGTATGCACTGCTTAAGATTTCTGACTTCTTCTTTTGCCAATTCAAAAGCGCGTTTTTTATTCATATTCATAATTGCCAGCACCAGCAATTCTCGTTGTCTGATAACCCATTAAGCTGAATAGTGTGGGCATTAGATCAATGTGTTGAATGCGTCCCAAACCGCCCTTAGCAGCCGCCTTTTCATTAAAGTGGGAGACGTCATCGTGGAGTATGCCTGCATTTGCTATCGTTATTGGGACGGGGTCACTAACGTGTCTCCGAAGCTTTGTGGATGTGGCATGATCCGAAAGCAGCGCCAGAAAAGTTTCTTCAAAATTTACGTGTTCCAAAATAAACCCAATCATCGCGTCAATCTTCTTTATAATCGATAATTTCCCGTAAACATCGCCATCATGACTTGCTTCATCCGGGCCCTCCACATGCACAATCACGATATCGTTACTCTTCAAAGCCTCTAAAGCAGCTTTAGCCTTCGCCATTGTGTCGGTATCGACCTCCCCAGTTGCCCCAGGGACGTCAGCAACCTTCATGCCGGCAAGCCTTGCCATACCTTTGATAAGGCTTGCTGCAGCCACGCATGCTGCCTTCACATTATACTTTTTATGAAAGGGTTGAAGATGGGGTCTCTTGCCTGCTCCCCAAGGAACTACTACGTTTGCCTCAGGTTTGCCAGCAGCTCTCCGCCTTTTATTGATTGGATGATCTTTAAGAAGAAGATGAGACGTCTTCACGATTTCTCGTAACGCCTCACATGTTCTTTTTGCTTCAACAGAATTGTCTAAAGGTTTTATTAAATCGGCCCGATGACCAAGTCTAGGCGGGTGCGTAATCACGTTTGCGGATAATCCCTCTCCCCGGAGGATAAGAACTCCTTTAAACCCCAAAGCTTGCCTGAAAATAACCTCAATTTCAGGCAAAGCTTTCAACCGTAATCCTTGAAGTACCTTTGCAAGTTCAGCTGCCTCCTCCTTGGCTCTACCGGCTCTTTCATCAACCACTATAAAATTTTCATTAACCGTTGAGAAGTCGCATCTAAAAGCTACATCCGTCTCCGTCAGCTGAAGCCCAGCGCCAACAGCTTCAAATCCTCCCCTCCCAGTATAGACGTCATTAGGGTCGTAGCCGAGAATAGCCAAGTTTGCTGTGTCACTTTCAGGAATATTGCCAGGCAATTTTGAACATAATAGTCCTGAAACTCCATTCGAAGCTAACCAATCCATATGCGTTGCCCCAGCCGACTCTAGGGGAGTCCTGTAGTCAAGTTCCTCTAATGGCTGGTCAGCCATCCCATCGCCAACTACAACTATTGCTTTCATAACTCCCTAACCATCAATTTGGTTTGGCTTTTATGCTAAAATTTAAATAGGGATTTTAATAAATATTTGGATGGATAATCCATCCAAGTGATAAACATGCCCCTCCCGAAAAAATGGATAATAATGGTCTTAGCCGCATTGGCTGTAATCGCAGGGACTGCGGGAGCAGTGTTTTGGCAGCAAACCCGAATGGTTTCAAGGGAAGCTACAGGCCCAATAAGCGTTGTAGACGATGTTGGAAGAAACGTTACTATAGTTAATTATCCCCCCAAGCGAATAGTGTCGTTAGCACCAAGTTGCACGGAAATACTCTTTGCATTGGATCTTGGAGACAAAGTCGTGGGCGTTGACACTTATTCCGATTACCCGCCAGCTGTCAAAGAAAAGGTTGAGGCAGGCCAATTAGCAACCGTTGGATCCTTTGCTGATATCAGTATAGAGCTTGTTGTAGGGTTATATCCCGACCTTATTTTGGCAACTGGTGGCGTTCAACGTACAGTGGTTGAAAGCCTCTCGGAACGAGGGCAAACAGTTGTTGTCCTATACCCAAAACGGTTTGACGATGTGCTCAAGGATATACTCTTGGTTGGAAAGATCACAGGCCAGATGGGCAAGGCAGAAGCGTTAGTGGCGGATATGCGGAGAAAAGCCCAAGAAATAGCGGAAAAAACGAAAAATGCGACAAGGCCTAGAGTCTATGTTGAATGCTTTTTCAATGGTGGCTACTGGAGTTTTGGAGCAGAATCTTACGTTAACGAACTCATATCAATGGCTGGAGGGATAAATGTGTTTGCTGGTTTCCCGGGGAACTACATGGCGGTATCCACAGAGGTTGTCGCCAAAGCTAATCCCGAAATCATAATTATCTCGAAGGGCGCTATGGCGTTGGCTTGCGGGCTTACGCCGGAAACAATTAAAGCGCGGCCAGGTTGGGAGACGATTTCAGCTGTGAAAAACAACAGAATACACGAGGTTGAAGAGAGCATTATGGTTAGAGGCGGTCCAAGGCTGATTAAGGCATTGGAGGAAGTTGCCAAAATAATTCATCCAGAACTGTTTAGCTGAAACCTAAGTGAAGGCGATGACTAACATATACAACATCACCTACTACACTAATGACAACTCACTTTATATACTATTCAAGGGATGCAACTTTTACTGTAAAGGCTGCTACATAAAGGACACTGTGGTGGACTATCATCTTCCAGACGATGTCAAACGCCGCCTTCAAACGGCCGGAAATTTTAAACAGTTATCCCTGAACCAATTTAAGGATACCGTTGAGGGTGTTTTTAAAAAGTTTGATATAAAGGAAGCTGTTTTAGGCGGAGAAGAACCCACCCTAGACGCAGAGTTGCCAGACGTGATCCGCGTGCTCACCCAACTTGGCATTAAAACCCTTCTAACAACTAATGGTTCTATTTTAAATGAAAAAGTCATAGAAAAATTGGAGGAAGCTGGGCTCTCAAGCGTCCGCATGAGTATTAAAGCATACAACGAAATCATCCACAAAGCCTACACAGGACAAACTAACGATTCTGTTTTAAACAATTTCAAGCTTTTAGCAAAGAGTAAAATCAAACTCTCTGCGGAAAGCATTCTGATTCCGGGACTTGTTGAATGTGAAGAAATTGAAAGAATAGCTAAGTTTATCTCCAGCGTCAATACCGCCATACCATTTAGGATAGATGGTTTTGTGCCCTTTCATAATGCGCCGTGGCGATCTCCTTCTCCAGAAGAGGTGATTGCGGCAGCTAATACCGCAAAGAGATATTTAGAAAACGTCTACTACCTTCACTGCAAAACAAGTGTCGGTAAGGAGAGGGAAGTGATTTGCATTTACCCGCAATTGAAAACGTAAATTCTCGTATGCGCGCTTGCAAAACACCTCGCAATAAAATTTTGGAAAGTGGAATGGTGCTTAAATGGAGCTAAGCCAAGCGGAAATTGCATATTTCAAGCGTTTTGCCAGATGGAAACTTGTCATTGTCTTCTTAATCCTAGCTCTGACACTCACGATCACACTTGCAGTGGCGGTAGGTCCCACTCAGATCCCGCCGTTAGATGTCTATAGGACTATACTTAAGCAGGTGCCCTTCCTAAGAGGTATGTTCAAAAGCGAGCCGTCGCCAACCGAAGAGGCAATAATCCTTCAAGTAAGGTTGCCCCGAGTCTTAGCAGCCGCGATCGTAGGGATCGCCCTTGCAGTTGCAGGTGTTGTCTTACAAGGACTGCTTAGGAACCCGATGGCTGATCCATATGTTATAGGTATTTCTTCAGGAGCTGGCTTAGGCGCTTCACTTGCTATTGTTTTTGGAGCTGGCGCTTCATTTTTAGGGGTGTTATATGCTATACCTTTGATGGCCTTCGTCTTTGGCCTCGGCACAGTTCTGCTCGTTTATCTCATCTCAAAGACTGGGGAAAGTGTTCCTATGTTAACATTACTGCTTGTTGGTATTGCAGCTAATAGTTTTTTACTGGCTATTATATCAGTAATTAGATTGTTTAGCGGCGAGGCAGTGCATGCTATAATGGCTTGGATGTTCGGAAGCCTCGCCGCAAGTAACTGGAATTACGTGAAAATGGCTTTACCCTTCGTGGTCATAGGCGTGATAGTGATTTACGTCTTTGCCAGAGACCTGAACATAATGCTTCTCGGCGAAGAACAAGCACATCACCTTGGTGTAGACGCTGAAAGGCTTAAGAAAACCATGATAGCTTCTGCAACGCTAATAACTGCGGCAGCGGTTTCAATTAGTGGTATAATCGGTTTCGTTGGGCTAATTATCCCGCACATAGCAAGGATATTGGTAGGTCCAGATCATCGAATTCTAATTCCATCATCTGCGCTGGGAGGGGCCATCGTATTGATCCTGTGTGACACCATAGGGCGCATGATCGTTAGACCCGCGGAAATACCTGTTGGCATAATTACTTCCTTAATGGGCGTCCCTTTCTTCATTTATTTAATACGAAAGAAAAAGCGCTCAGTGTTTTGGTAGGACTATTATGGTTACCCTAAAAGTTGTTGGCATAGATTGCTACTACGGCTCAATAAAAGCATTGGAAAACATAACTTTCACGGTCAAAGAGGGCGAACTTGTAGGCATTTTAGGTCCAAACGGTTCGGGAAAAACCACATTGCTGAAAGCAATAAGCAGAGCTTTGAAGCCGAAAATCGGGGTGGTCCTGTTAGATGATGTAAACGTTTACGGTATGAGCGTTAAGGACGCTGCAAAGAACATAGCCGTGGTGTCCCAGGAAAACGCATTCCTATTCAATTTCACAGCCTTAGACTTGGTTCTTATGGGGCGGCATCCTTACATGGACCGTTTTAGTATGGAAAGCCGAGAAGACTTAGCCATAGCTAAGAAGGCTATGGAATTAACAAACGTATGGCATCTTGCTGACAGACCTGTGAACGAGCTAAGCGGAGGGGAGAAACAACTTGTACTCATCGCCCGCGCCTTAACTCAAGAGCCCAAAGTACTTTTGCTAGACGAGCCAACCACACACTTAGACATTAATAATCAAATAGAAATAATGGACCTGTTAAAGGATATTTGCAGGGCTAAGGCGCTTGTCGTTCTCGCCGTTTTCCACGATTTTAATTTAGCCGCTAGATACTGCGACTCTGTAATCCTACTAAATAGGGGTAAGATATACTCCATGGGGTCCTTAGACACCGTTTTAACATCGGAGAACATTCGGAAGGTTTTCCGAATAAATGCTGTTGTAAAGCGTCACCCTCTGACCAACCAGCTATACGTGGTTCCCCTGTCATCCTTAAAACCAAATGTTGGCCAATCGAAGGGCATGACAGTCCATGTGATATGTGGAGGTGGAACTGGGGCGTCGTTAATGAGGGAACTGCTGGAACATGGCTATTCGGTAACAGCAGGCGTACTTAACACGCTGGATACCGACCATGATGTGGCATGCGCATTAGGCATACCCGTAGTAAGTGAGGCTCCATTCTCTCCTATAACGGAAGAAAACTATAAGGCAAACTTAGAGATGATGATTCAGGCAAGCGCCATAGTCGTGGCTTCCGTTCCCTTCGGTTATGGTAACCTTTTAAACTTGAAAGCGGCGAAGGAGGCCCTAGAAAAAGGAATCCCAACTTTCGTCATGGACGAAGTGCCAATAAGGCAAAGAGACTTCGCCAAGGGCGAGGCGGAAAAGCTTCTATTGGAGCTTAAAAGAAAAGGCGCTGTATTTGTGAGAAGTCAAGGCGAACTTTTTTCCCTGCTTAAAAAGGCTGAAAAAGAATTTGTCAAAGAGGTGCAATAATTCATGCATGAAGGTAACAGTGTTACATCCGTCACTCCGAGCACTATTATCAATGAAACATGTTTTAGGCTTCGTTCTCTAATTGAGAGTTCTGTGAAAAGGAATCTGGCCGAAGGTATCCTGTTATCCGGCGGCTTAGATACAAGCATTCTGGCATTTATTGCTTCAAGATTTGCACCCTTAAAGGCTTTTACAGTAGCCTTGGAAGGCGCTCCTGCACCCGATGTCCAATATGCATCTTTAATGGCTAAAAAGTTGGGACTTAAACATATTGTTCAATTTTTTGATGAAAAAGAGTTGTATGACGCTGTCAAAGCCGTAGTGGCCACGATCAAGTCATTCGATCCCATGGAGGTACGTAACAGCGTGGCAATATATGAAGCTTTAAAGCTGGCTAGGCAGGAAGGGTTAAATTCCATAATGACGGGCGACGGATGCGATGAATTGTTTGCTGGCTACGACTTTCTAGTCAAAATAAGGGGGGAAAAGCTGAAACAGGAGCTAATCAGAATCTGGAACGTGATGTCCTTCTCTTCTATTCCACTTGCCCAAGTACTGGGCATGCAAGCCAAACTTCCGTACCTTGACTCGGAGCTGAAGGAATTTGCATTAAAGCTTGATTGGCGATACATGGTTCAAAGCGAAAGAGGGCGTCTGTGGGGGAAATGGATTTTACGCAAGGCCTTTGAAGGGATATTGCCCGATGAAATTGTATGGAGAACTAAGGCTCCAATAGAGGCGGGCTCTGGAACAGCAATTTTGCCGAGCATGTTCAATCAAAAAATTTCGGATGAAGAATTTGAGGAGAAAAGAAGAAGGTATCTTAGAGATGATAGGGTAGTGATTAGGGATAAAGAGCATCTATTCTACTATGAGGTTTATAGGTCGATATTCGGTGTTCCATACTCTCTCAGCTCCCATGGTAGGAAATGCCCAAATTGTAATTCAAACGTGAATGAAACAGCCACGTATTGTAGAACATGCGGCGCTTACCCCATTTGACTGGTTGGTGAACGCCATGTTAAGAGCCGTAGCTTCATGGAGCGGTGGAAAAGACAGTTGCCTCGCCTGTTATAAGGCCATATTGAGTGGGTTTAGGGTTGCATGCCTCTTAAACATCATATCAAGAGAGAACAGGGTTATGTCTCATGGACTAGACTCTAATTTGATTGTCGCACAGTCTGAAGCCATTGGAATTCCAATAATTCAAAGGGAGACAACATGGGAAACATATGAGGAGGTATTTAAAGACACTTTAAAGGAGCTTAAAGAGAGGATGCATATAGAATACGCGGTTTTCGGCGACATCCATATTCAAGAACACCTAGACTGGATAAGCAGAGTTTGCATGGAAGTTGGAGTAGTTCCTGTAGAGCCACTTTGGCATATTGATTGTGAAGCTATACTAACAGAATTAATAGACGCCGGCTTCGAGGCGGTATTAGTTAACGTTAGGGCCGACATATTTGGGAATGAATGGCTAGGACGGAAAATTGACAGAAACCTAATTGAAGACTTCAAAAAGCTTCTAGAAAGTTGCAGCTTCGACTTGTGTGGAGAGTTCGGTGAGTATCACACGCTTGTTGTGGATGGACCCATATTTGCAAAAAGGTTGAAAATATTGGAGAGTGAGAAGACGCTTAAGGAAGGGTATTGGAAGTATTGGCTTCTAAATATTTCAAAATACGCATTGGAGGATAAGAAGGGGTATGAGAAAGAAAAAACTCGATATAATCCCATTTTATGAAGAAACTAGAGGAAAAGAGTTCCTAGCGAAAATAGAGGGTAAGAACCCGCTGTTTATTTGCGTCATTGGAACCACGGAAACAGCCAAAATTCCAGGATTGTCTGCGGCTGGAAAGAATCCGGACTTAACAGACTATACACCGCCTGCAGATGTAGAGTTGCTCCTGCTGGGTTCATGTAAATGTATCAAAGGAGTTCCAGTAACACCTGAAGGAATACCAACACCAGCTCTGATCACAATGTCAGCTTTGAAGTTGGCTAACATGCCTGCCCTCGTTGTAAGCGGAGGGGTTAAAGTAAACCCGCATATTCCATTCATAGACCTTGGCGGTAAACCCGGAGGCGACATAAGAACCGGCAGAGCCGTGGAAAATGTGGAGGAGGTTCTGGAAAGGGCCAAAATAGCCGGAGAAAACCTCTCCAAAATGGCTGATTATCTTGTGATCGGGGAAAGCGTCCCTGGGGGCACAACGACCACCATGGGCGTTCTGTTGGCTATGGGCGTAGATGCTAGGGGAAAAGTAAGCAGCAGTATGCCGAGCAACCCGCATGAGCTTAAAACAAAGACTGTGGAAGCGGGCTTAAAAGCAGCCAATATAGAGTTCGGCTCCCTTAAGGATGACCCGTTAAGGGCAATATCATGCGTTGGAGACCCCATGATGCCCGCGTTCGCCGGTTTAGTTTTGGGTGCCGCACATAGAATTCCAGTCTTAATGGCGGGTGGAACACAAATGAGTGCAGTTTTAGCCGTTATCAAAGCGTTAAGGAAAGATGTTCTAAACAATTTGGCCATTGGAACAACAAGATGGATTATAAGCGATAAGACAGCCGACTTAAAGGGGATAATCGCCCAGATTGCAAAGGTTCCAATACTGGCCGCCGACCTCGACTTCAGCCGTTCAAGGTTTACGGGTTTGAGGGCTTACGAGGCGGGCGTTGTTAAAGAGGGCGTTGGCGCAGGTGGTTCAGCTATCGCAGCCATGGCAAAATCTAAGGGCCTAATATCAAAAGATACCCTGCTTGAAGAAATCGAGAAGAATTATGAGCGTCTAGTGGCCTCGAAGTGATGGGGTTGCTTAGGGAGATTAGAAATTTAATAGCGTTCTTAACCATAATCCCCGTGGGTATGGATCAAAAATGTTTAACCGACGCAGCTAACAACATGCATTTTTTCCCCATAATAGGCGCGTTTATAGGGCTATTAGCCGGCATATCCGCCTGGTTGCTTCTCAAAATTTTCGACACGTTAATTGTTGGAATCTTAACCTTAGGCTTGATTTTATTAATCACAGGGTTGCATCATGCAGACGGGCTGCTCGATTTTGGCGACGGTTTGATGTATCAGGGATCAGCTGAGGAAAAAATCAAAGTAATGCGTGATCAACAGACTGGTGTTGGCGGCTTCGCACTTGGCACCGTTACGTTTCTAACAGAAACTTTCTGCATGGCAAAACTTAATCATAACATTGTAATCCAAAGCCTAGTTACGTGCGAAGCATCAGCCAAACTTGCAATGGTAATTGCGGCTAGGCTTGGAAAATCTGCACATAAGGGAATGAACACTCCTTTTATCGAAGCCATGCATGGCAAAAACGGAAATAACCGTCTAATAGTCGCCCTACTCATCACATTCGGCTTAGCGTCGATTCTCATGCACCTAACGGGGATGGCCATAATGGCCGCAAGTATGCTTGCGGCCCTAATTATAGTCAAAGTTTCAGAAAGACATTTTAATGGAATTACTGGCGACGTTTTTGGAGCCTGCAATGAACTTGCCCGTTTAAGCTCGCTTTTAGCGACTGTGGTGATGATGGGGTGGGCGTAACCGCCCTTTTGATGGCCGGCGGCAGGGGTACAAGGCTAAGGGCTCAATGCGAGAAACCGCTGCTGGAGTTATGCGGGAAACCTATGATCCAGTGGGTTATAGAATCCCTTAAAGGCGCCAGAAAAGTTGACGACATAATTGTGACAGTAACGAGACACACTCCTAAAACGGCGGATTTCGTAAGGAAGCAGGTGCTAAAAGTGCTTCGAACCCCGGGAAAGGGCTTCTGCTATGATGTGAAATACGCTATACAGAAGTTGGGGTTGAAAACTGTTTTGACAATATGCGCAGATCTCCCCCTAATCAAAAGCGAATTCATAGACAGGGTCATAACACGCTACGAACTATCTAATAAGCCAGCGTTGACAGTTATGGTTCCCCTAGAAACTTACACGCGTCACGGACTAAGCGCCGACTACACCTTCAACATTGATGGAAGAAAATTGGTTCCGCTCGGCGTAAACCTTGTTGACGGAAGAAGGATAATGGAAAGGAGGCTGGACGAGGAAATCTTTATAGTAGAAGACGTGGAACTCCTTGTCAACGTTAATACTTTAATGGACAAAAGAATTGCAGAACAAATTCTGTGCCGAGCTCTTGGGCAAAATTAAATAGCCCCTTTTAAATTTCTATCAACAACAACCCTAGAAGTAGTTAAACTCTAAAATATATCTGTCCACGCTTTTAAACAGGGATACTGGCGGGCCCGCCGGGAATTGAACCCGGGACCCCCGGGTTTCTCGAGCATTCCAGCCTTAAAAGCCCGGTGCTCTATCCTTACTGAGCTACGGGCCCGACTTTTCCATCGAACATTTATACCCTTCTTCTCATTGACGAGTCTTGAGAGGTTTAGTCATATACATGCACTTTCTAAAAGAGCTTTGAGGCTATATGAAGATTACGCCGAAGTTAGGACTTGGTTTGATGAGCTGAAGGTTTTGAGGAGTGGAAGGACAGCCTACGACTATTTGGATATGCTTGCGGGTTTGTTGAAGGCTCTAGAAAATCTCCTAAAGATTTGGTTAAGCTATCTTCCAATGAGGCATATGAGTTTTTGAGAAATGGGACTTTATCTGAACTGCGTAAAGGTTCCAACACCACTGGAAGACTTTATGTTTTTATGGAATGCGGTCAAAAACTTCCTAAAATTTCATGGAATTGAGGTGAAAAATAAACCGCCTTTTAAGAAAACTGTGAAATACTTGGACAAAATAACCATTAAGTTGCGAGGGAAATTAAGGAAATGTTGGAAAAATACAATGTTAACGTAAGCGAGACTGTGAGAAAGTTGCTTGAAAAATATCTTGTAGAATTAGAGTTGAGGGATCTTGGGGAAAGGTTGATAGGTTAAAGGAGCGACTGGGCAGCAGATAGATCCGAAATTGGTTGCTAAGCTTGTACGCGAAGACAGGGAAATGCATTGAAGTATTTACTTGATGCTCAATACTATTGCCGCTGGTCGTTAGACGTGGTAAACAGCTATTATTTGAAGCTTCTCGTGAAGATTTGGTAACACAGACCTAGCGCTATATGAAGCCTGTAACAGCCTCTGGAAGCTTTCAACATTATTGAAATCAATATCCATAGAGGACGCCGTAGACACCGCCACCACAATAAAAGACCTAGCTACAAGAGGTGTGATAAAACCAATAAAATTCACAAAACTAGATTTTTCCACACGCTCCAAAATAGCCTACAAAGAAGGGCTAACCTTCTACGACGCCTCATACATAGCAACAGCTATAAACGCAGAAGCCACCCTAGTAACAGAAGACGAAAAACTAAAGAAAACAGCAAGCAAATTCATAAAAACAATAACATATTCAGACCTCGAAAACAAACTAACTCAAACCTAACAGCAAAAATGTATCTGAAAACGTGTGATGCCATAGTATAAGTTCGGACAGGACTTTTCCTATCCTTACTGAGCTACGGGCCCGACTTTTCCATCGAACATTTATACCCTTCTTCTCATTGACGAGTCTTGAGAGGTTTAGTCATATACATGCACTTTCTGGAGGGTATCAACTTTCCCAGTATCCTATACTATGGAGGTAGTATTCTGCTGTGTACTTTCCCACATGTTTAAACGTTTTTGTCAATTCTTTTACTGCCTCTTCGTCTGTTAACTTTTTTAGTGAAGTTAAAAAATTCTGAAACGACCCGAAATTTTGTTTAATTTCAAGAAATTTTTTGGCGTTCGCTATTATTGCGCTGACCTTCCTTTCATTTTTATAAACTCCCTTTCTCTTAACGAGCTGATCTGGGGACTTTTTCGACAATTTGAAGATATCAAAAAGGAGGAAGCCATGCCTGATTTTCCGCCAATTTTTTCTGACATTTTTCCAACTAAGGCCCGCTTGTAAAATGCATAAGCAAAGGATTTCGAAATATTCTTGGTCAGACTTAGGGGGAAGGCCAGGTTTACATTCACTCCTATTTTCTTTGGCGAAACAACATTCCCAAGGAGCTCTATGTTCACTTTTAAACGAGTTCATCTATTGTAGTTTAATCTAAGAAAGAGTTAACTTTATTAACTTTAAAATTAACGGTGCCCATGCAAAATCCTTGGAATTTTCTGATAAGCTTTTGCTGATCCGTGCTGAGCATGGCTTTTTGTTTGCATTTTAGAGATCGTTGGGTAGGGTTAAATTTTGATTCACGGTCAGTTAGTTTATAAGTAAAACTATTATTTGAATGAAAAATCTTATAAACTGTCGTTGTTAAAGGTTTTAACTATGTTATCGCATAAATACCTCTATATAGTGGTAATTATAGTCTGCATTGTAGTTGCCGTTTCCGCTTTGTTCGTTGGCGGATTCTTTGGGGCTCCTTCGCCTACATCAACGGGGACCCCTGTCGCAACACCAACCCCCTCCACTACCCCCTCTCCCGGCCCAACTCCCACAGGCACTCCTTCAACAGGTGTTCCTGTTTACAGCGGATCTAAGGAGCATTTTTTGGCCAGCTACTATTATAAAGCGCTGAATATACCAAGCGATGAAGTCATCGTCAAAGTCTATTTCGTTGAAGGCGCCACTGCAGATGAAATTTTGAACTGGTACAAAAGTGACATGGCTGGTTACGAAATTGTTGAAGAATACGGGCTTGTCACAATTTCAACGCCCGAGGGTTCTGTTAAATGGGGAGCAATAATATTCAAGAAGGGCAGCGATGGGGTTGGGATTTGGGCTTTGAGCGGAACCCCAACAAAGGTTGACGGCAAACAAGGGGCAGTCTATTGTGTAGTCACGGGCAGCATTGAAAAATTAACTAGTGAAAAGCCAACTCCAACCCCAAGCGGGTTACCATCATCAGACCGGGTCAGCGGAGAGGAACCCATTCCAAGATATCCAGGATCTGTAATGCTTTCATATTCAAAAACCGAAGGTTTTCCAACGATCATACTCATAGACTACGGGACAACAGCCGACATTAACACAGTTGCAGAATGGTATAAAAGCGAGCTTCAGCCCAATGGATGGACTATTAAGGATGAGGAGAGAACTCAAGAAGAAATAAGTCTACATCTCGTGAAAGCTCAAGAGGAAGTCGGAGTTATAATTTACGCTCCAACAAGTGAAAGGGGCTATACTTTGATATCTATTCATTACGGTTCATATAAGCTTCCATCTAAAGACATTGTGATAGGAGAAGAACCGATAGAAAGATATCCCGGCTCTGTTATGCTTAAGCGTTCTTCGATGATTGTTGGCGGAATGAAAATGATAACAATAACTTATGGCACATATGACAGCGTAAACGATGTAGCGTCATGGTATAGAAATCACCTGACAGCAAACGGTTGGCAAATTGTGATGGAGCAGACTGTGGAAGGAGGCAAAACCATCTCATGCGTTAAAGAGGGAGCCACCATTGAACTGATAATATCCGCAAATGCATATACAGAAATAGAGATATCATACCAAGGAACGGCTTAAAAGGGTTAAAGCTATGGTGAGAAAAACAATACTTGCTTTAATAACGTTCTTCACAATTTTTGTGTTAGCCCTCGCCGTATACGTTACCTATTTTAGAAAAGAAACAGGCCTAGAAGAAATAACTCCACTAAAAGAGCCTGAAAATGTCCCGCCGGAATTCTGTCCGCTAAAACTTCCATGGACTATGGAGAAAAGCGATGAAAGGACCAGCATGTTTTATGCTTCCAGTCTGCCTAGGGTTCCAGAACTAGCCTTCAAGGTTAACATTTCAGCCAATGTTGGCGGAGAATTGGCCGAAGCCATTGTGGAAGGGGACAAAATTTTCTTGGCAGATCATCAAGGCGTTTATGCCCTTAGCAGAGAAGACGGAAGCCTAGTTTGGGGTGTTGAGGTTTACTCTGACAGCCTAGAAGGGAGGGCAATATCCTATCCTCAGCCAGTGTCTAAATGGAAAGCCTTAGGCCTATGGAGGTTTGTTGAGGCTTACGGGTTGGGAAAGCACCTTTACGTTGGGACGTCCTCGACGCCTGGAGGCGAAAATGACGCTTATCTCATCGCTTTAAACAAGGATAACGGCGAACTCGTTTGGAAAGTTAAGCTTGAAGGTGGCGTCACATCCAAAGCTTCGGTGACTTCAAACCTTATAATTGCAGGCGGAAGAATTTTCGTTGGAAGCGTTAGAGACGAAGGATGCGTCTTCTGTGTAACAGAAGATGGTGTTCTCCAGTGGCGTAGCAAGGTCGGAGCAAATGTTAGAGGCTTAACCTATGGGTCAGACGTTCTTTACGTGACTTCAGAACCGTCAACCAAACTTTACGCCTTAAACCCAAAAACAGGGGAGATCCTTTGGACGTTTAAACACGACGCCATGCTGAACACTCCAATATACAAGAATGACAGGATCATCCTGTCTGATTCCCAAGGGAACCTTTTGGCAGTCTCGTTGGATGGAACGCTTTTATGGAGAAAACCCTTAGGGATATCCGGAGACGTCAACACTAACCAATACAGTGCAGTCGACGACCGCAATATATATGCTGTTGGAAGTTTAGGGGGGAGGCCGCGGAAAATTTTCAAGATCGGCCTCGATGGGGATGTTGTGGGGAACTTTACAATGGAAGAAAGTGAGGACGGGGGAAGACCCTTGGCCTCCAATGACATCGTAATTTTACCCGTGCGAAACCATGGTTATAATAAAATTTACTTGTTATGGGGCGGCCTCTTTAAGCTTAGCGAGTTTAAACTTGTGGAAAACGAGGAGATTTGGATACCTAAAGTCAGCGCAGCCTATGGAGAAATATATGTTGTTGCAAACCCAACCACCCTATACAAATTCGCTGACCTTAATAAGCCCATTATGGGCGATGCAAAGGCTGGACTGGATAATGGAGAACTCGTTATAAACGCGTCAGCCTGCGACAGGGAAAGCGGCCTCTGCGGAGTTTACCTTGTCTATAGTTTTGACGGGTCAAACTGGAGCTACCAACCCATGGATATTTCAATAAGGTATGTTATGTACCCTATAGGGGGCTACGGCTTTGGAAAGGAGCCATTACCATACGATACGAGAATCAAAATACCCGAGGGCTCTACAAAGGTTGAATTTTACGTACTGGCAATAGACAATGTTGGAAACTATGAAACCACAAGGGTCTACGCCTACCGCATACACAAATGAATAAAAGACATAGGGTCAAACGAATCGTGCTGATTCCGTTTAACGTCTAAATGCTTTCCATATTTCCTTCACCTTAAATTTTTGAGAAGTTTTATGTTTACTGGGATTTCAAATATGTTTAAACCTGACCAGTTGGGAAAACACACACTAGTTCCCTTCATAAAGGCAGCTTGCCAATGGCTATAGGGAGAAACTTTTCAAAGGAGGAGAGGACGGCGAGATGCGTTCTGAAAGGCTTAACGCCCTTAAAATCAAAAATCCGAAATTTCGGAAAGGAAATTCGTCGTCCATTAACGCACTTATTAAAAGGAGTAGCTATAACAAAGATCTATAGATGGGCTTGACGGCCTCTTGCTAGGCGTTGGATCCGCTTTAGTTTCAATAAGTCCCAAAAATTATGGTTTAGTGAATTTTCAGAAAACTCATGACAAAATTCTTAATTTTATCATTCGCGTTTAAGATTGTTTCTATTGTTTTTGCTCCTTTATCTGTAAGCGTGTACACTCTTTTCCTTTCTTCCCATGTTCCTTGAATTAGGCCGTTCCTTTCCAGTGAATAAAGCAGAGAATAGACCGTGCCCGAGCTGACTAGGAGGTTGAATTTGTTATGGATAAGCGAAATCACGTCGTAGCCGCTTATTGGCCCGTTTCTGAGTTCAGCCAATATTATTATATCCATAAAGCTTTTTACAATCCTTTCATGTATATCCTTCAACACTTTTCTTTCCATTTTTCTCAACCTTCCGTCAACGTGAACTTCATATTTGTATTCATACACATTTTAATATTTAGATTTAGATTTGGATATTTAAATTTTATTTCAATTCAGAATTCGATGTTGAGATCGATTTAGATATCTACTTTTTTCTCTAAACACTTTATGAGATACACTTTTAAAGCTTGCTAGAGAATAAGCAAGAAAGTTTAAAAGTTTAACTCCTTTAAAATGAAGTTTTGTCCATCATTTTAATTATATTTTGGTGGCGTCAAAAACTTTTATCTTGTTTGTCCAAAGACTGGAATGAGGCTTGTTGATGAGTTTGGAATCAAATAAAAGTTTGGGTGGAGTAGGCGCCATACTTGTAGCAATAGGTTCAATAGGATCTTTTACATGTGTGGCTGGGTTCTGACCATTATTGGCTTGATATTGGTGTTGATTGCCATGAAGGGTTTGTCAGAGGTTTACGGCGAGGGAGGAATTTTTAGCAACGCCCTTTATGGTTTCATTTCTGGCGTTGTAGGAACAATAGTTTTAATCGCCATGATGATTATCGCTTTTTTCAGTTTTATGCGTGCAGGTATGCCCATGGAGGCATGGGTTTTGCCAGGAATTTCCATGGCACAGATGTTTGCAGGAGTAATGATGATAATTTGGGAAATTTTTGCCATCTTTGTAATTTTAGAGGCTATATTCTACAAGAAATCGTTTAATTTGCTTGCTCGGAAATCTGGGGAGAAAATGTTTGACACGGCTGGTTACTATTTCTCATAGGAGGAATTTTAACCATAATCTTGGTTGGCTTAATATTGATGCTAATAGCGCTTGGATACTTGTAGCTGTAGCCTTCTTTTTAATAAAGCCGTCTCCAGTTCAGCCTCCTCAACCTCCCGCGCCGTCTCGCTCTTCACCATGAAAACCCTTATTATGTTTCAAAAACTTTGGCAGCGCCCTCTCTGCGCATGGAGCAAACAGTCGTGCCTATGGAAAACCATATAAATCGCCATGTAGCTGTTCAATTGCACAGTTGGAGAGTCTAGTAAGTGCCAAAATGGGGATACTCTATACCTGAAGAAGCATTAGACCCCGAGAAAACCGTTAAAGCAAGCGGGCGCGAGATTAGGGTATCCCATAAATCAGCCCGCGAGGTATGTAGGGCAATTAAGGGAATGACGTTAACGCAGGCCAAAAAATTCCTCCGTGGAGTTATAGCCAAAAAGAACGCTGTACCTTTCACAAGGTTTAAGAAGAAAGCTGGACACCGCCGCGGCCTGGAAAAGGCCTATGCAGGCAAGTACCCGGTTAAGGCGTCAAAACAAATTTTGAAAATCCTTGAAGGAGCTGAAGCTAACGCCGAAAATAAGGGTTTGGACACGGAGAGGCTTCAGATAATTCATGCAGCTGCATACCCTGGAATGAAGATCAAGAGATACATGCCGAGGGCTTTTGGGCGGGCTACACCAAAATTTGAGACTCTATGCCACATTGAAGTGGTTTTGGAGGAAAAACTTGGAAAAACGGAGGAAGCTTAAATGGCCGTTGTTAAACATTTCATATCAGAATATAAGAAAAAGGCGGAAATTGATGAATTCCTGCAGAAAAAGCTTGAAAAGGCTGGATATGGCGGTGTAAATATTTCAAAGACCCCCCTCGGAACGCACATAGTAGTTTATGTCATGCGCCCAGGGCTGGTAATAGGTAGAAGCGGAGAAACAATAAGAGAATTGGCGAAAATTTTGGAGGAGAAGTTTAAGATTTCAAATCCGCAAATTTCAGTTTCTGAAATCGAGGTTCCGGAATTAAACGCTTACATTGTAGCCTCCCGGATAGCTGCAGCCCTACAAAGAGGGGTACATTTCAGACGCGCTGGTTTTTGGGCTTTAAACCAAGTTATGGAGGCTGGAGCTTTAGGTGCGGAGATAATTATTAGCGGTAAGTTGAGAACTGAAAGGGCGAGATATGAAAAGTTTAGAAGTGGATACCTGCCAAAATGCGGAGACCCAGCGCTAAAATATATGAGGAAGGCTGAGGTCCACGTCCAACTTAAGCCCGGCATATACGGGGTAAAAGTTAGAATAATGCCTCCGGAGGCAAAGTTTCCAGACAAAATCCAAATAGTTGAAGCAGTTCCAACAACAGAAGCAGAGACAGCAAAAGCTTCCGAGGAAGCGGAAAGGCAAACTGTAAGGAAGGAGGAGAGAGCTGAATAATGCCCATACTTAGGGTTAAAGAAATTAGGAACATGTCCCTTGAAGAACGTAGGAAAAGACTTAACGAGTTTAGAACAGAGCTTCTCAGGCTAAAAACCATGGTTAAGGCTGGGGGCAGTGTAGAAAATCCCGCTAGGATAAAGGAACTTCGTAAGGCTATTGCCAGAATATTAACCATTGAGAATGAGCAAAAACTTGGGTTAAAAACGACAAAGGAGAGGAAAAAGGAGAAATGAAAGTAACACCTGACATAGTTCGCTGGGAGTTCATAGGGACGGAAGCTAAAATTGTTAAATGTACAAATGGTGACTGTGTAGGTCTACAAGGCAAAATTATTGATGAAACACGAAACACGTTCGTAATTCTTCATGAGGGGGAGAGGAAAAGAATCATAAAGGAAATTTCTGTTTTCCACTTTAAATTTTCTGATGGAACTGTTGTAGAGATTGATGGCAAGCTTCTTGTTGGAAAGCCTGAAGATCGCCTTAAAAAGCGTATCAGGAGGTTATGGTGATGTCCCTGGCTTTTAAGAGGCCAAAAGAGGTTTGTAACGACAGAAATTGTCCTTTCCATGGAAACCTCCCGGTGAGGGGACGAGTATTTGAGGGTGTTGTTGTAAGCGCAAAAATGGATAAGACTGTCATAGTGAGGCACGATTACATTCATTATGTCCCAAAATTTATGAGGTATGAGCGAAGACGCAGCAGAATACCATCCCATAACCCGCCGTGCATAGGGGCAAAAGAAGGCGACCGCGTAGTAATAGCTGAATGTCGCCCAATAAGCAAAACGGTATCCTTTGTCGTTGTTGAGAAAAAGGAGGGAAAATAGTTGGCTGCAAAGGCGAAGACTAGGGGTTTGGTTGCAAAAGGCGTCATAGGGCAAAGGCCTAAACTCGCTCGGGGACTACCCGTAGGCACAATTTTGAGGTGCGCTGATAACACAGGGGCCAGGGAGTTGCGTTTAATCCAGGTTATGGGATACAAGGGGCGCTTAGGACGTGTCCCCTCAGCCGCGGTAGGCGACAGAGTAACCGTTTCAGTTAAGCATGGAACCCCAGACATGCGAAGAAAAATTTTCCAAGCAGTTATTGTTAGGCAAAGAATGCCTTTCAGTAGGGTTGACGGCGTTTGGGTTCAATTCGAAGACAATGCTGCAGTAATTATAACTCCCGAGGGAGAAATGAAGGGTTCAGAGATTCGAGGCCCTGTAGCGAAGGAGGCTGCCGAAAGGTGGCCGAGAATAGCAAGCGCGGCAAGCATAATAGTGTAGAACGGTGAGAAGTGATGCAGAAAACGGCTCAGACATTAAAACCCTCCAAGCAAAGAAGGATGCTATTCCAGGCACCAGATCACATTCGCTATAAACATTTCGCGGCGCCCCTGTCACCTGAACTGAGGAAATCTCATGGCGTGAGAAGCCTTCCCGTTAGAAGTGGAGATGTGGTGCGTATAACACGGGGCGACCGAAAAGGGTTTGAGGGAAAAGTTACACGCGTTGACAGGAAGAAATATAGAATTTATATTGAAGGTCT
The DNA here is from genome assembly GCA_038865865.1 of Bathyarchaeia archaeon. Classification (GTDB taxonomy): domain Archaea; phylum Thermoproteota; class Bathyarchaeia; order Bathyarchaeales; family Bathycorpusculaceae; genus JANXEP01. Next base: position 22,057 of record JAWBZV010000014.1, read on the forward strand.
AACTCGGGAAAAGGTTGACGGAACAACGGTTTTCATTCCAGTACATCCGTCGAAAGTTATGATAACAAAGCTCAATCTAGACGATAAGTGGCGAAGGGAAATTTTGGAAAAAAGGAAGGCTAAAAAGGCTGTGGAGAAAGTTGTGGAGAAACCTCCGGAAGCACCGAAACCCGAGGGGAAGCCTGTTGAACAAGAAGGGACTGTAGTGGAGCTTCCTCCTGAAAAGAAAAAACCGAAAAGGAGAAAGGCAACTAAAAAGCAAGAAGGAGAAAAAACTGGGGAAGAAAAACAAAAGAAGAAGACACAGGTAAAACCAAGAAGGCGGAAATCAACGGAGGAGACTAAACTTGGGTAAAAAAGGAGGCTCAACAACTCTAAAACGTAAGCCAGCGCCGAGGATTTGGCCAATTCACAGGAAGGAGTATGTGTGGGTTGTAAGGCCCACTCCGGGGCCCCACTCTCTTGAAAGCTGCTTGCCAATAACGTTAATATTACGCGACATCCTCGGAGTTGCAAAAACAAGGAGGGAAGCAAAAATAATAGCTGCCCAGGGGAAAGTTTACGTTGACGGGAAAATAAGGCGGGACGACAGGTTTCCAATAGGGCTCATGGATGTTATTTCCATTGCAGACATAGGCAAGTATTTCCGCATACTTCCCTCCTATAAAGGCTTGATGCTCCATCCCATAAGTAAGGAGGAGACAGGTTTCAAGCTTTGTAGGATCGAAGGCAAGACGACCATAAAAAATGGGCATATACAATTGAACCTTCACGACGGTTCAAACGTGCTTGTCAGGGTGACTGACCCCAAAAATCCCCAAGAAGATGTATACAACACTTTTGACACGCTCAAGTTAAGCCTTCCCGAAAGGCAAATCCTCGAGCATATAACAATGAAGGAGAACGCTTATGCGATAATAACGGGCGGAAAAAACGTTGGAAAACATGGTAAAATAATTGAAATCGAGGAAGCAAAAGGTAAGAAAAGGAAAGACGCAATAGTAACCATTGAGGACGAAAAAGGAAACCGTTACCAAACAATATTAGACTTTGTTTTCGTAGTGGGCGAAACCCGCCCGCTAATATCCCTGCCGGAGGCACCCCAGAATGTCTGAGGATGAAATTCGGAGAAAATGGGAAGAGAATCCCATGCTTAAACCAAGAATAGACAAGGTTGTCGTAAACATAAGCGTTGGAAAATCAGGGGAGCCTCTGGAAAAAGCCTCAAAGGTTCTTAGGGATTTAACGGGTCAAACACCATGTAAAAGGAAAGCCAAGAAGACAATAAGGGATTTTGGAATCAGAAGGGGTGAACCAATAGCCTGCGTTGTCACGCTTAGGAAGCAGAGGGCCATAGAATTCCTTAAAAAGGCCCTACACGTAATCGACTATAAGATACCAAAAAGCTGCTTCGATAAGCACGGCAACTTCGCGTTTGGCATAAAAGAACATATAGAAATGCCAGGCGTAAAATATGACCCGGAAATAGGCATATTTGGCATGGACATCTGCGTCTCCCTTAATCGTCCAGGGAAAAGAGTTGAGAATAGGCGTAGGGCGAGGACGAAGATAGGTCCAAATCATGTTTTAACACCCGAGGAGGCTATGGTCTTCATCAAAGACACTTTAGGGGTTGAAATAGTATAGTTATGGAGGGGTAAGATGGCAAAGAAAAAACCGAAGAAGGAAAGAAAGTATGGCAAGGGGTCGAGGCCTTGCGTCAGATGTGGGTCCTATGGGCCTATCATCCGACGTTATAATTTAAATTTGTGTAGGCATTGTTTTAGGGAGGTAGCTAAAAAACTAGGGTTCCATAAATATGAATGATTGGTGAAAGAGGATGGATGTATTGTCTAACGGCTTAACAACAATCCTGAACAATGAAATGCGCAATAAACGTGAGTGCATAATTAGCCCAGCCTCTAAACTGTTGGGCAAAGTTTTGAGGGTTATGCAGTTAAACGGTTACATTGGAGAGTTTGAATTTATAGATGATGGACGTTCCGGAAAGTTCAAAGTTCAGCTTCTAGGTAGAATAAATAAATGCGGAGCTATACGACCTCGCTTCGCAGTGAAAGTAAACGAAATTGAGGATTGGGAGAGAAAGTTTCTACCATCAAGAGATATTGGGCTGCTTATTATCTCCACATCACAGGGGGTTCTATCTCACAGGGAGGCAAAGGAAAAGGGAATTGGTGGTAGACTCCTAGCGTTCATTTACTGAGAGGGTGTTAAATGCGGGCTGTAGAAGTTTCAAAAGTTATTCAAATTCCAGATGGTGTGGAAGTTGTCTTTGATGGGAAAAAAGTTACCGTTAAAGGAGCAAAGGGAGTTTTGACAAGAGATTTTTCCAAGATTCCAATTTCAATGGAACTTCAAGGCAACAAAATCCGTATATGGGCTGATTGGCCAAGGAAAAAGGAGAGCGCCCTCGTGGGGACAGTTTGTGCCCACATCAAGAACATGATTACTGGTGTTAGCAAAGGCTTCACATACAAGCTTAAAATTGTTTTTTCCCACTTTCCAATTTCAGTTAAAGTTCAAGATAAAACTGTTGTAATCGAGAACTTCGCGGGTGAACGGGGTCCAAGAAAGGCTAAAATTATTGGAGACGTTAAGGTCAAAGTTTCAAGCGAAGACATAATCGTTCAAGGAATCGATTTAGAGGCCGTTAGTCAAACAGCAGCAAACATAGAGCAAGCTACAAAGGTGAAAGGAAAAGATCCCCGCGTATTTTTGGATGGCATATACATTTACGAGCGGGCTGAAGGGATGGAACAATGAGTGAACAGGATTCAATGACCCTAAAGAAGGCACTGCGCTTGAGGAAACGCTTGAAAAAGAGTAAGCCGAACTTTGTTAGGCAAGAAAGTTGGCGATACAACCGTTTAAAAGAGAACTGGCGTAGACCCAAAGGTTTAGACAATAAGATGCGGAGAAAAATTAAGGGCTGGCCACCAACAGTTAACATTGGATACAGGGGGCCGAAAGCCTCCAGAAACGTCCACCCCTCAGGCTACGAGGAGGTTTTAGTTCACAACGTTGAAGAGCTTAAAAAAGTAAACCCCGAAACGCAAGCTGTACGAATCGCTCACACAGTAGGTAAGAAGAAAAGAGCGCAAATTCTTGCCGAGGCAAGGAAAAGAAAAATTACAATTCTAAATCTCGGCGAAGTAAAGGAGGAGGTCAAACCAGAAAAAGAACAGGTTCCAGAGAAAGCTGAGGAAAAAGAGGGCAAAGAAGAGGAAAGAGCCGAACCCAAAGATAATGAGAAACTTGAGGCTGATCAAAAGAAGGGCGAAATGTGATAGGGGGAGACTATGACGAACCTTAAAACCCAGAAGCGTTTGGCTGCTGAAATCCTTAAAGTTGGACAAAGTAGAGTTTGGATAGACCCTAATAGGGTGGATGACGTTGAAGCTGCAATAACCCGCGAGGAGATCAGAAAACTAATCCATGAGGGTGTAATTAAACCGTTGAAGAAGAAAGGCGTAAGCCGCGCAAGGGCAAGGGTGGTCCACGAAAAAAAGAAGAAGGGCTTAAGGCGTGGTCCCGGGAGCAGAAGCGGTGCGTCTAAGGCTAAGATCTCTAAGAAAGAGGCCTGGATGAATAGGGTTAGAGCACTTAGAAAGAGACTACGCGAACTAAAAGCGAATAAGATAATTCCTGAAGATGCCTACCGCGATCTGTATGTGATGGTTAAAAGCAATAGGTTCAAATCCGTAGCTGACATGGAACGTTACTTAAAAGCTCATGACCTTTGGAGGAAACGATGATGGCGAGAGACTCACGCTACTCCGTGCCATACCGCCGGAGAAGGGAAGGAAAAACCAACTACAGAAAAAGGAAAGCTATGATAATTTCTGGGAAACCTCGACTCGTGGTTCGCGGCACACTTAAAAATATTATAGCCCAAATTGTTGCTGCAAAACCTGAGGGGGATAAGGTTTTAGTTTCAGCCCACAGTAGGGAACTCCTAAAAAATTATGGATGGAAAGCCCCTAGGGGAAATCTTCCAGCCGCATATTTAACCGGGCTTTTATGCGGGCTTAAAGCTAAGGGTAAAGGCATAGAAGAGGCTATTTTAGACATAGGGCTGCATTCTCCATCGAAGGGTTCAAGAGTTTTCGCTGCCCTAAAAGGGGTGTTGGATGCAGGTCTCAATGTGCCCCATAGCGAGGAGAAACTTCCAGACGAAAAAAGGATAAGAGGAGAGCACATAGCAAATTATGCGAAAGCTTTGGCTGAAAACCCTGAAAAGTATTCATCCACGTTCTCAAAATATCTTGAAAGCAAACTTCCCCCCGAAAGTCTCCCTCAACACTTTGTAGAAGTTAAGAAAGCGTTGATTACTGCATTTAAAGGTGGAAGGTGAAGATTTGGCTGCTGAAAAAACTGGAAGTTCAGAACAGTGGGTTCCTAAAACCCGCCTTGGAAAGCTCGTTCAGGAGGGTAAAGTGACATCCATCGAAGAAGTTTTCATGGAAGGTTTACCCATACGCGAACCGCAAATTGTTGATGTTCTTCTTCCAGACATCCAGGAGGAAGTTATAAACATAAACCTTGTGCAGAAACAGACAGACGCCGGAGAAAAGTCGAGGTTTAAAGCAATAGTAGCTGTTGGAAACAGGGACGGTTACATCGGTTTAGGTGCTGGAAAAGCAAGCCAAGTGCGGACAGCTATAGAAAAGGCTGCAGCAAATGCTAAACTTAATTTGATCCCTGTAAAGCGTGGGTGTGGAAGCTGGGAGTGCGGTTGTGGAAAACCCCACTCTGTGCCTTTTCAGGTTGAGGGAAAATGCGGTGGTGTGAGGGTCGTTATAATTCCCGGCCCAAGGGGCTTAGGTTTAGTAAGCAGTGAAGTTGCAAAAATCATGCTTGGGCTTGCTGGGATAAAAGATTGCTGGACTAGGAGTTTCGGGTCAACAAGGACCGTTCCATCTTTCGCATACGCCATTTTTGACGCTTTAAAGAAAACATATAGCATCATAACTCCAGTGGATTGGGTGAAGTAGTTGAGCGAGGAACCAAAAGAGCGAAAATGCATTGCAGCCGTGAGGATTAGGGGCGTCATAAGCGCTCCACTCCAAGTTAGAGAAACCCTCCAAATGTTAAACCTTAGGAGAAACAACTATGCAGTTCTAATAGACAACAGGCCGTCATTCCTTGGAATGCTCAAAACAGCGCAGAACTTCGTCACGTGGGGCGAAGTTTCAAAAGAAACCGTGCTTATGCTGTTGAAAAAAAGGGGAAGACTTGTTGGCAACAAAAAACTTACCGACGAGTACGCCAAAAAGAACGGCTACAACTCCCTAGAGGAACTTGCAGAAGCAATTTTTAACTGTAAAGTTGAGTACTGGAAGCTTCGCGATGTCCAACCCTACTTTAAGCTGCACCCGCCGACTAAAGGCTTCAGGGGTAAAATTAAGAAGGGCTACAATATGGGTGGGGAGCTGGGTTATAGAGGCGAAAAGGTAAACGAGCTTTTGATGCGCATGATTTAACCGTTTTACCTTTTCACTTTTTGGCGATACCTTTTATAACCGGTTTTGAAATGCCATTGTGTCAGTGAGGCAGCTAAATTATGAAGTGGCGGAAAAGCGAAAAGCGTCCGAAATGGATTAAGAATATAAGGCGAACAGACGATGTTGAAGGCAAAAGAGCTTACGAAATTTTTAAAACTGGAATTAAATCTGAAAATTTAAAGCCTATGATCAAGCCTCGCGGCAGGTATAGAATGCTAAAAAAATCTAGATGGAAAGAACCAGCGCCCCTAATAGACGTATTCCAAGAAAAGGATAGCTTGTTGGTTGTCGCGGAGCTTAAGGGCTTCAATAAAGAAAACATAAAAATTCACGTTGAAGGACAGCGTTTAGTTTTATCCGCGAAGACGCAGGGCCGCAGATACTATAAAAGTTTAAATCTTCCAGTGGCGGTTATCCCTGAAACAATGTGCACAACATATAAAAACGGTGTGCTTGAAATACGTTTAAGAAAAGCTTTAGAAGAGAAGACCATTAAAAAACTGGCTGGTTAAAATGCCCCATAAGCTCAGGAAAATTAGAAAAAAGCGCGGCTCCAGAACTCAGGGCTACGGCAGAGTAGGGCAGCATAGAAAGTCCGGCTCTAAGGGGATGCGGAAGGCTGGACGCCACAAACATGGCTGGTCATATGTCGTGAAATACGAACCTGAATATTTTGGGAAAAAAGGTTTCACTTCGCCTCAAAGTCTAAGACAAACAGTGAAAGTTGTAAACGTTGGAGAACTCGACGAGATGGCTGAAAAGTTAAAAAGCACAGAAAGAGCAGGAAAAATTTTCATAGATTTGGAGAATTTAGGCTATACAAAGCTTCTAGGAAGGGGAAAGGTTACAAAACCAATGATTATCAAAGTTGCCTCATATTCGAGGTCTGCTGCTGAAAAAATAAAAGAGGCAGGGGGAGAAATTTTAACGGAAGCTCAGAAAGCTGGAGAGTAGCGATTAATTTATGGCTGGAAAATTCTTAAGCTTTTTCAAACCCCTAACCAAATTTATTCCAGAAATCAAAGCTCCGGAACGCAAAGTAGGATTCAACGAAAAACTCTTCTGGACAGCCATAGCGCTCGTAATCTACCTAGTAATGGCCAGTAATGCTTGTCGACTTTACGGAATTCCAGCCGAAACAGAGGAAAGGCTTGCCCCTCTAAGAATAATTTTTGCTTCCTCCCGTGGCACTCTCATGGAGCTCGGCATAGGCCCAATAGTCACTGCAGGTTTAATCCTTCAGCTCTTAGTTGGCTCTGCCATGATAGAATGCGACATGTCTAAACCCGAAGACAGATCCTTATTTACGGCGGCAAGCAAAGTCTTCGCAGTTATCCTCACTGGTGTTCAAGCCTCAGCATACATAATCAGCGGCATGTATGGCACTTTGCCAGGTCCAACAGCCATAATTGTTTTCTTACAATTGCTGGCCGCTGGGATTATCGTTATGCTGTTGGATGAGCTGATTCAAAAAGGCTGGGGGTTTGGTAGCGGAATAAGCCTCTTCATTATGGCTGGTGTGGCCCAGCAGATATTCTTGGAATGTTTCTACGTTTCCCCACCTGTCGACGAGTATGGAAGCTCAGGGATTTTCATTGCATTAGCTCAGACCTTAATGAGCGGAAAACCCGTCACTGGACTTTTGTTGAGGGGGAATTATCCATCCTTAGTAGGACTTATAGCAACAATCGTCGCCTTTCTCGTAATAATTTATATAGAAGGTGTAAGGGTTGAGCTGCCTTTGTCTTACGCTGGGTACCGGGGTTTCAGAGGCCGCTACCCAATAAAGCTTTTGTACGTGTCAAATCTCCCGGTAATATTTGCCTCAGCCCTATTTGCAAACATATACTTCTTCTCATACATTCTTTGGAGACAGCCTTGGGGGAGAGACAATTTCTGGGTTAACCTTTTAGGAAGCTTCAAATTTGACCCGGACTCGAACGCGGATGTACCCGCAGGAGGCCTAGTCTATTATGTGACGTCTCCGGGGAACCTTTCAAACGTTTTAAAAGAACCCTTGAGGGCGATAGGCTACCTGTCGGTTCTAGTTGCCTTTTGCATTATTTTCTCCCTTACATGGCTTGAAGTGGGTGGTCTAGGACCATCGACGGTGGCAAAACAGCTTGTAGATTCGGGCATGCAGATTCCAGGTTATAGGCGTTCTGAGAAGGCTATTGAACAGATTCTAAAACGCTATATCCCCCCGGTCACAGTTTTAGGTGGGATTATTGTGGGGTTAATCGCTGGTCTTTCAGACTTCTTCGGAGTTTTCGGGTCGGGAATAGGGATTCTGCTTTCTGTTGGAATAATCTACCAATATTATGAGGTACTGGTACGGGAAAGGGTTGCCGAGATGTATCCAGCGTTCCGAAAAATATTTGGAGAATAAAATGTCTTCTAACTCCGCAAAATAGTTATTAAGCGGATGAAAACAAAAGCATTAAGCAGCTAGTCTCAAGAAGGTGGCATGTGGGCGACGGCGATGCTAACGGCTACGATAGAAGTCATGCTAATCAGCTTCACTATATCGTTTGTCGTGTCTTTTCTCAATCGTCTATTAATAAGCAAATTCGTGGGATGGAGAGAGTATAGGGTCATGCAGAAGGAAATTGCCGAATACCAAACGCAACTTTCCAAAGCGTTACGCGCAAACGACAAAAAACTCCTTGAAAAACTGAAAAAGAAGGAGCCGCAAATCATGAATATGCAGAAGAAGTTGTTTAAACCCCAAATAATTTTGTTTGGGTTTTCGTTATTTATTTACTTCTTCATCTGGCCAGCAATGATGCCTATGTATAGTGGAGAGGTTGCGTATGTTCCAGGAGTCGGCGGAATATCATTCATAATTTGGTACATGTTATGTTCAATATTTTCTTGGACGCTTATTTCCAAAATCTTAGGCATTACACAAGTAGAATAGGGGGATGAGGTCCGTGCCTAGGCCTTCCCTGCGTACAAGAAGTCGAAAACGCATAAAAAAGGCTTTGCCAGGCGGCAGAAGCAAAAATCATTTTAAAAAGGAAAAACCAAAGGCGCCTTCATGTTTCCTATGTGGAAAACCCATCGCTGGAATACCTCGTCTAAGCCCAGCGGAAATAAGAAAACAAAATCTAAGCAATAAAAGGGTTTCGCGGCTCTACGGCGGGCAATTATGCCACAGCTGCCTAGAAAATGCATTAAAACAAGCTGTTAGGCAAATTTAGCGGGTTATGAGGAACACTAATGGCTACGAATAAAAAACACGAGAAGCCACAAGAAAAAGAGCCTATAGTCATTTGCATTTGCGGAATGGCTGGAAGTGGAAAAAGCACCTTGGCTAGAAAATTAGCTGAAAAATATGGTTTTACCTATTACTCTGGAGGAGACGCATTAAAGGCTTTGGCTTTGGAAAAAGGCTACAAACCCGTTGAACGGGGATGGTGGGAAAGCAAGGAGGGCTTAACCTTTCTGGAAAACAGAGAGAAAAACCCAAATTTTGACAAAGCTGTAGATCGAAAACTTCTTGAGATGGCGGAAAAGGGAAACGTTATACTTGACAGCTGGACCATGCCATGGCTTTTTAAAAAAGGTTTCAAAATATGGCTTGAAGCCTCTCCTAAAAAAAGGGCTGAAAGAGTGGCGAAAAGAGACGGAATAAGCGTCAAAGAAGCGCTAAAAATCCTTACAATCAAAGAGGAGAAAACGAAAGCCATCTACAAGAAGCTCTACGGTTTCAGTTTAGGCGAAGACTTTAGCCCCTTCCATTTAATATTAGATACAGACAACCTGTCAGCGGAAGAGGTTTTCTATGTTTTGAGTATGGTTTTGGATAAACTGGTTTTTAAGGGCTGCATTCCATAAGCAAATTTTAAAACGCTTCCGCAGGAAACCCTAAATTAAATATTATCTAACCAAACAGCCTAGCGGGGGGAAGGGTGGAATGTTGAAGAATCTCATCGTGGGTTTTGCCGCTGGAACTTTTCTTCCCATGTTTTTTCACTTGCTCTTCGATGTTAAATTGTTGCTTGTTCTCGTTTTCTTTAACATTCTGTACGTTTTAACGACTTTCCCTTTAGACGGTTCCCTAATAAGGAAGACAGCCCTTTTGCTTATTGGCAACTTCATAGGTTTTACATGGAACATTATCATTCATTTATTTGCGCTTTCCGCGGCAGAACAATTTGGAGTGTTTTTTGGCACAATATATCTGATCATCAGCCCATTTTTGAACTTAATTTGGATCGTATCTTTTTGGTCTTTGAGTCTAACTATTATTTTGCGTTCGAAGAATAAGGCAGGGACGCGAGACGCTGACTGAATTTCTAGAAGCCTCATTTATCTTCCTAACGGTTTTAATAACGGCGTACCTTGTCCGTCACTACATTTTTACTTTAAAGGTCTTAAAAAGCGCTAAAAACGCAAAACAAAAAGTTTTATTCAACGATTGCAGCTACCAACCCAGAGTATCCATTTTAATACCAGCACGTAATGAAGAACGCGTTATCGGAAGACTGCTCAAAAGAATAACCGAGCTGACATATCCAAAAGAAAAATTGCAGGTAATAGTGATTGACGACGCGTCAGAAGACAGCACGGGTAAGATAGTTGAGAGCTATGCCAAAAATTTCAGCTACATTATGGTTATTAGGCGAAACAGAGATGAGGGTGGAAGGGGGAAAGCTTCAGCTTTAAATGCTGGGCTAAAATTTGCAGATGGCGAAATAGTTCTATGCTTTGATTCAGATTATTATCCCCAAAGGGACATCGTGAATAAGCTCGTGAAAGAATTTTCAGATCCGAATGTTGGGGCTGTGCAAGGTCGGGTGGTTGTACTCAATGAGCCTCAAAACATTGTTACAAGGCTTGTGGCGTTAGAGCGCATAGGCGGTTATCGCGTAGATCAGGAGGCGCGGGACCAGCTTGGCCTGATAACTCAGTTCGGCGGAACTGTGGGAGGGGTTAGACGAAATCTTCTCCAGTCTCTTGGAGGATGGGATGAAAATGTTCTGGCGGAGGATACAGACTTAACTTTTAGAGTGTATCTTGCAGGTTATAAAGTTAAATATGTTGTGGATGCGGAATGTTATGAAGAGGCTGTTGAAAGCTGGCGAGCATATTGGAGGCAAAGATATCGGTGGGCGAGGGGCCACATGCAATGTGCTTTCAAACACTGGCTGGCTGTTATCAAAAGCGAAAAATTGAGTTTTATACAAAAAATAGACGGATTACTATTGTTAAACATTTATTTTATGCCAGTTATAGTCCTCTTTTCATGGATAATCGGAATTTCATTGTTTTTCCTAAATTCTTCATGGTTGCTCCCAGCGTTTTGGACAGCAGCGTCAATTTCTCTCTATAGCTCTCTTGGAAACTTCGCCCCTTTTTACGAGGTTGGGATTGGAGCCTATATTGACGGTAGAACAAGGGCACAGTGGCTACTTCCCCTGTTAATCTTCGTCTTCCTATATAATATTCCCATATGCACGAAGGCACTCTTGGACATTTTCATTTCAAAAGTTCGCGGAAAGGACGATAACCA
>JAWBZV010000015.1:0-31850 GCA_038865865.1 Bathyarchaeia archaeon
CCAATGTTAAATTTGCATATGTCTGCAAGGCTTGATGAAAAAGACCTGGCAATTTTGACCCTTTTACAGAAGGACTGCAAGTTAACGGCTAGGGAAATTGCGGAGAAAATCGACGCCCCTGTGACAACGGTCTTCGCTAAGATAAAGAGGATGGAGCAGGAGGGAATAATAAAGGAGTATAGGGCTATTTTGGATTCTAAAAAATTGAACTTCGGAGTTACAGCCTTCATTTTAGCCTCCTTCTCCTATAGAAGTGGGAAGGGTGAGGAAACGCTTTCCCAAAGGTTTATAGCTGAGGAGATAGCCAAATTCCCAGAAGTTCAAGAAGTCCACATAATATCTGGCGACTGGGACATCCTAATTAAGGTTAAAGAACGAGACGTGGACCGTGTCGGCAAATTTGTGGTCGACAAGCTGAGAACAGTTAAGGGAATAGAGAAAACGTTAACATGCATAGTTTTTGACACGCCGAAGGAAACAACGGCCCTAGCCCTGCCAACAAAAAGGCAAACGAAAAGCGTTCAACCCATTGCCCAAGAGCCTAAGCCCAAACTTTAATTGAAATATGCGTTGTCGCTTCTTTGTTAATCAGTTGCCGATAACATGCTCCCAGTTCTGTATCCTTCCAAGTCTAGCGTGACAAACTTGAAGCCTAAATGTTTGAGTTTCTCGGTTATCCTGTCCATTTTTTCCGCGTCAAAGAGCAAACATCTTTCATCTTTCCCCACTTCTATCCTCGCCAGCCCATTGTGGTCGCGGACACGTAACTGCCTAGCCCCGGTGATTTCTCTAACTATTCGTTCCGCCACCTCAACCCTACGAAGTTTTTCTATAGTGATTCGTTCACCGAAGGGTATACGCGAGGCCAAACAGGCCATTGCAGGTTTATCGTGAAATGGAAGCCCTAATTTGCGGGCTAATGTTCTAATCTCTTCTTTTGTGAATTCATTTTCAACCCAAGGGCAAAAGACGTTTTCGCTTTCTTCAATAGCCTTTAAGCCTGGCCTGTGACTGGACAGGTCGCTGAGATTTGTACCTTCGAAGATCGTCTTGAACTCAAGCTTCCGCGCGAATTTTTGTAAACATTCCAGTATCTCCTTCTTGCAATAGTAGCATCGGTTTTCAGGATTCTTCACAAAGTTCTCGTTTGAAAGGGGGTCATACTCAACAAAGTAGTGCCTAATGCCTATTCTTTCAGCGATTCTTTTAGCATCTTTAATTTCTTCGGACGGGTAGACTGGGGACTTCACCGTTACGGCAACGGCTTTTTCACCTAAAACATTGTGGCAAACCGCTGCAAGGGTTGAACTGTCCAAGCCCCCGGAAAGAGCCACTATGACGCCGTCTTTTCCTTTATCTGCGATAAACTTCTTTAGTTTTTCATATTTTTCATTTAAATACTCCATTGAACTATCACTGCAGCGTTTCTCTAGCTTTCAATTTAACTAGCTCCATAACCTCTCTAATGGGCCTATTGGTTTTATTTGCAATTCTTTTAACGTCTTCATATTCGGGTTTTATTTGAATGATCTTGCCCCCGCGGTTTTTGGCCACTTTTACGTTTACGCTTTCCCTCAACTCTCCTATTTGGACGCTTATCGACATGGATTCTCGGTTAAGTATATGCCTCCCACATGGGTAGACTCGAACTCCAAGGGTGCCTGTCTCCTCCATAAGGATTTGGGAGAGGTGCTCCACGTCGGCTCTGTCAGCTATCACTTTTATTATTTGTCCTGGTCTGTTCTTCTTAGTGAAAATTGGAATTATGCACGCATCTTTGGCGCCTTCCTGCAAAAGTTTATCTAGAGTGTAACCAACCACCTCTCCAGTCACATCATCAACGTTGGTCTCTAAAACATAGATCTCGTCCCTAAAGACTTGGTATCCGTCTGACTCCCCTACCGTTATCCTTAACACATTGGATATTTCAGCAAAGTCTTTGGATCCGGCACCGTAGCCTATGGCTGTCGGTTTCATGAAGGGATAGAAACGGACAACACTTTTTGCTAGGTTAACGAGGATGGAAACCCCTGTTGGTGTAGCTAGTTCAGCCTCAACAGGCCCGCCGATTATGGGGAAACCTTTTGACCGGAGGATTTCTATTGTTGCGGGTGCTGGGCTTGAGAATGTACCGTGGGAAAACTTGAAAAGGCCTCCGCCAACCGCCACTGGGCTTGAATAAACCTCAGAGTTGAAGAGGTCTAAATTCTCCAGCGCAACTGTCACGCCGACGATTTCAGCTGGGGTGTCAACAGACGCCGTCTCATGAAGATGAACATTTTCGACGCCTCCGCCGTGAATTTTAGCTTCAGCGTTTAAAAGGGTGTGAATCGTGTCTGACGCAAACTTTTCAGCCTCTTCCGAAAGTTTTAAGCTTTTTACACAGTTCTCAACGACCTCTATCAGTTTTCTCCCCTCTATTTCATGTCTTTCTTCAGCTTCAACCTCAACTTTTTTGGCGCGTATCCCCTTGCGGGTTACATCCTTAACTGTTACCTTCAAGTTTTTACATCCCTCAATATATCCTTCGACAGACTTCATGGCGTCAACAACCTCCCTTACATCGGCGCCGACGTCAATTAGGGCGCCGAGCATCATGTCCCCTGAAATCCCTGCCACTTGACAGTCTATGATGACTATTCGGCCCTTTGACATCTAGTTTGCCCCTTTAACCCCTTTTCGAGAAACGTAAAATACTTTGTATCAAGTCATATATGTTGCTTTAGGGGTGCAACATTGAGGGAAGTGTTGGAGAAACTTTCAAAGGGTCAAATATCCGTAGAGGAGGCTGAGAGGCTTCTCAGAATTTCAGCCATTGAAGAAGTTGGGAAAATGGCTAAAATAGACGTCTTCCGCGAGTTTAGAAAAGGCATACCTGAAATAATTCTAGCGGAAGGGAAAAGGGCTGAAGATGTTGCGGAAATAGCCCTAAAAATGCTGGAAAAAAGTGGGAGGGCTATAATTAGCCGAGCTTCAAAGGAGCAGATAGAGATCGTTAAAAGAGTTGTAGCTACAAAAGATGCAAATATACGCGTAGACGAAGGGGCAGGAATTGTGGCCGTTAGGAGAAAGGGGTTCGAAGCTAAAAAGACTGGTGGGAAAATCGGGATATTGGCGGCCGGCACATCCGATGTCCCCGTCGCGGAGGAGGCGAAGGTCGTGGCCGAAGAGATGGGATGCGAAGTTGTAACTGCATACGATGTGGGCGTTGCGGGGATTCATAGGCTCACCAACCCCTTGAAAGAAATGATTAAGGAGGATGTAGACGCCCTCATAGTGGTTGCGGGGAGGGAAGGTGCGCTACCATCAGTTGTGGCGGGGCTAGTTGATGTTCCCGTTATCGCGGTTCCCACGTCTGTTGGATACGGTTTCGGAGGAAGGGGGCTAGGCGCTTTAATGGCCATGCTCCAAGCATGTTCGCTTGGAGTAGCCGTTGTTAACATCGACGGCGGAGTTGCAGCGGGGGCTGTGGCTGCACTTATAGCCAACCGTGCTGCAAAGTTTAGGGGGCGCCGGTTAAAAATTAGGCTAAAGGAAACTTTATGATTGTCAGGGAGATTTACGCAAAAAGCATTCTTTCAAAATCGAAGGTTCTCGATTATACAGTTAACCCCTACGTGGGATGTGGACATGGCTGCACCTACTGCTACGCCCGTTTCATGAAAAGGTTTACAGGCCATAAAGAACCTTGGGGAGAGTTTGTTGACGTTAAAGTAAACACTGCAATCCTACTTCAACGTGAAATAAGGAGGAAAAAGCGTGGAAGGGTTTGGATAAGCGGTATATGCGACCCTTATCAGCCCATCGAAGCTAAGTATGGGATAACGAGAAGCTGCCTTGAGATTTTGCTGAAAAAAGGCTGGCCTGTCACGGTGCAAACTAAGTCCACGCTTATATTGCGGGACATAGAGCTTTTAAAGAGTTATAGAGACGTTGAGGTAACGCTTACGATAACCACGGCCGACGAGGGGATTAGGCAGATTTTTGAGCCGAAAGCATCGCCCATTAGAGAAAGAATAAAAACGTTGGAAAAGTTGCACTCCGCCGGCATAAAAACCTGCGTTATGATCGCCCCGCTGCTGCCCAAAGCTGAGGGGTTGATAGAAGAAATTTATGGAATTGCAGACTACGTGATAGTTGACAAGTTGAATTATCATTATGCCGATTGGGTTTACAGAAAGTATGGGCTTGAATACGCTGCAAACGAAAAGTTCTTCCAACAGAAAAAAGCTGAACTCGCCAACGCCCTCAAAAAACTCGGAACGCCACATCAGATACTATTTTAAGCCCTCCATAGGATGCCTAAAAAGCATATTTCCGCATGAGTTAAGGCGAAAAAGGAGAGTTGCCTTTATCCTAATGATTTTGAACGTAAAGCCTTCGCAAGGTCAGCCATTTTAAGTTGGGGTTACAACTTCAGCTTCGGCGAATCTTCGGCTTATCCGGGTTATCCTAATTTTAACGTGGTCGCCCGGCTTCGTGTTCGGTACGAAAGTTACTAGACCCTGTATTCGGGCTATTCCCTCCCCTCTTTTGCTTATTTCTTGCACGTCCACTTCGTACTCTTTACCTATTTCGACGGGTTTTGGAGGGAAGCGTCTCCTAAACTCCCTTCTTCCACTGGACCTTTTTCTTTCTTCCATTCGGTTTCACCTCTCTTAAAGTTTAATTAAAATTTCCCGCGTGTCATTCAACTGTGAGTTTTCCATATCGCCCAACGTTTAGCTGAATTTCTCCCCTAAAGCTTGTTACGTAGCCGTTTTCCACTCTGATTTTATCGTTGACTCCTACTTGGGTTATCTGGTCGTCCCAAAGGGTTAGTTTTATAGTTCCTGTTTCGTCTGCTATTATGGCGGTTGCCACTTTGTGGGTTGTATCCCTAAACCTTGAAAGAACCTCACGGGGCTCAGATTTCTCGACAACCTTTGCCTCCACGTTCACATGTTTCATTCCATTTCGCAATTCCCCTATTTTCACCAACAATCCTCCTTTTAACTTATCCTCTCCGCGACAGCGAACTTTCCGCCCACTGAAAGAATCCGCACCTTGACACGTTCGCCAACCTTACTTCTGGGAACAAATATCATGTAGCCTTGAATGCGCGCTATTCCGTCACCCCTGCTTCCAATATCGTCGATGACAACCTCTAATTCATCATTCTCCTTAACTGGTGTCACCTGAAACAATGGCTTTTCAGGGTTAAAACGACGGCTACTCCCAAACCTTCTCGGTTTTCTCTGGATGATTTTCGTTTTTTCCGGAAGCCTTCTCGGCATATTGTTTATTCGTCCTTATCGCGGAACCAGCCCCACACCAAAAACTCAAGCGTCTTCCGACACCGAGTTTTGGTTTTAGGCCAGTTACATGCAAAGAACGGCACACCCGCATATAAATCTTGCTAACTTTTTATCAAAGTACGCTTAAAGAGAATCATCTTTGTCGATTCGGGGATGTAAACTGGAGCTTAGACTCCCAAAAAGCCTTCAATAATTGTGGCGGCAAAATATGCAACAACGGATATGAGAAGACTCTTGCCCCATGAGAACCCTGTAGATGATCGAACAGCTATACCACAAAGGACAACAGTCCACAGCACTGTAGCTATTTGAACATAGCCATAAATCTCGTTCACGAGGCGTGTTTCCTCCAATATCTTGGCATAAGCACGTTCACCCTCGCCTTTAACGCCGCCCACGAATTCAATAGGGTATTTGATGATGGGGAAGGTTATTGAAAATGCAACCGTGTTTACTACAGCTTGAATGACTATTGTTATCAAAGCACAACCAACTAGGACTAGTGTAACCCTCCAAGCAGTATTGGCCTTAAAGGCTTTGCTCATGATGTGTATTATCCCTCCGAGGAAAACCCATCTTATGACAAACTGCATGAATGAAAACGAGGCATAACTAGCCAAATAAGAGACAACGTTTTCCACGTATGGTTTATAGATACCGCCGAAAAACAAACCGTCCACCAAAACAGTTATGTCGGACTTTTCAGGCCAGCTGAGCACAATCCTTAAGCCTGTAATATTCGACCAGTCTGCATCGCCCACATGCAGCCATTCCTCGTCCGCGAGGGGCAAGGTTAGGTTGTTCCAGACGTTGACTGTTACATTTGAAAAGCTTTCAGTTAAATCACGGTAAAAATAGTTTGAAAGCGCCGCAGAAAACAAGTAAATCGAAACACTTTTAGGAGGAGTGTTCGGCTTTATCCATTTCACCCTCAAATAAAGCTTTGAATAACCGTTTTGGCTTGAACAGTTTATTGATCCTATGCCTTCCAAATGAATGGATATTTCTGAGGCGTCTTTCGCCGTGAATTCAATGCTTCCGTTCCCATAAATGTCACCCACTATGCGGTCAGCGTAATTCACTGTTGGAATAGCCCCATCAATAGTTCGCCACAAAGACACGTCTTCAGTCCACTCGTCCTTTAGCTCTGGAAAAGTTTTCTCAACGTAAGTTCTGACAAAAATGGGGTAGGTTGACACCACATTCGCCACAATGAAAAGAATCATTACGGTTATTGGACTTATATATCTTGGGTTTTGAATTATTTCTTCAAAGGCTTTTCGGGGCGCGTATAAAACTCTCAATATTTCGCGTAACGGCAACTGTTTAGGCTCCGTGCATATTTTGTTTTGACAGGTTTATTAAGAGTTTGTCATAGCCCAAGTTTTAGCCGCCTGTAAGTCGGGTAGTCCACATACTCTAAGAAGGAGTTTTCCGCTTGATAACGGACGGTTAGTTTCTGCCGCTGCCTCTTTTCAGTTATCTGGCTTGTAGTTATAAAAGAGTAGGCATCGCTTCCAGCGCCTGAACCATAACTTACGATTAGTATGCGCTCGTACGGCTTTGCTACGTCTAGAACTGCGGCTAAACCCAGAGGGGAGGAGCCCGAATAAGTGTTGCCGAATTTAGCAACCTGAAGCGACGGAAGATATTGTTCTTCTTTAAACCCAAGTTCTTTAGCGATTTTCACGGGGAAATGGGCGTTCGGCTGATGGGCTATAAAGTAGTTTATGTCTTTGACTTGTAGGTTCAGCTTTTCCATGAGTTTTTGCGCGGCTTTTCGTATATGCTTAAAGTAGGCAGGGTCGCCTGTGTACCTCCCGCCATGCATTGGGTAGGGTTCGCCGTCCCTTCGCCAAAAATCAGGCGTGTCAGAGGTGCATGAATGCCACCCTTCCAGCTCTGCTATGACGTCGTATTTCCCAAATATGTATGCGCAGCCGCCGAAACCCACAAATAGGTCTAGCTCTCCGCCTTGACAATCCCTTGGAGCTGCCTGCGAGTTGTCTGCCCCTATAACCATCGCGTATGGGACGCCGATTTTTGGATAATTGACTAGGGCGGCGGCGTCCTTAAACATGCTTGTGGCCGCCTTGCATGCAAACTCTGTGTCTACAGCGTCAACTCCTTGAACATCTCCATCCTCCTCGCCGAGCTTTAGGACCTGAGCCACCTTTGACGCTATTGGCTTGACGGCATAGGGGTTAGACTCTGTGCCCACATAAACCTTGCCCACAAGCCTATGGTCAACGCCGGAGTGAATTAGGGCGAGTTTTCCAGCCTCAACAGCGGCGGTTATGGAGTCTTCATCTATGAAGGGGACAGAGCGCTCCATGTTGCCCTCCCTAATTCTAAACCTCGAGGTGTAAACTCCATAGCCTACTATCCCTGGAACTTCGTATTCCTTGCTTGACTTAATTATTTTGTACTCTTGATAAGGATAGTATTCATCCGCAAAGGTGAAAGCTAAAGATATTGTTGGGATGATGTCGCTCTTACCCACGGAATACCGTCTTCTGAACCTTGGGACAACCTCCCTCCCCTCAAGGGATCGAAAATCTATCGTTTCTCCATCTGCGATCAGCTTGTCAGTTAGCCTTCCGGGGACCCTAACTTTCCCGTTGTGAAATGAAACTATTCCATAGATAAAACTTCCAAACTTAATGAACTTGTTTGTAGGTTCGTTGACTAAAGTGCATATTTCAAGCCTACCCTTTTCATAGAAGAAGTCTATATCAACCATTTTCCCGAAACTTTTCCTGCCGCAATTTCCACAGTAGTCTCTAAGTTCAAAGTATTCTTTACCACAAATTTGGCAGCGCCTACCTCTCAGCCTATCGCCTAGGTAAGAAACCCTCCGTTCTATTGGTTCACTGCTCATTTAGGGCTCCCTCCCAAAAATATGCACATGACTTTTCGTGCCGAAACCCTCAAGCTCAAGCACACATCCATATTTCAACTCTTTATCGCTTTTAATCTGCCTATCCCCAGCTTCACCCCTTAACTGCTTAAAAACCTCATAGATTTGGGCGCCGCCAGTAGCACCCAAAGGGTTGCCGTCAGCCTTCAATCCGCCATTCATGTTCACAAAAAGTTTCCTTCCACCTATCTCATAATACCCATTATAATCTCGGCAACTTTCAAAAATCGTTTTCCAAGCCTTTCCCCTCTCACAAAAGCCTAAATCCTCAAGGGAGACCATTTCCATAACCGTAGACTGATCGTAAACCTCCAGAGCCTGAATGTCCCAAAGGTTTATCCCAGCAGTCTTTAGGGCGTTTTTCATGGCTAGCCGGCTTGCAAGAAAACCCGTGAGATCTTCCCTTGCTGAGTATGTTAAGTAGTCTGTGGCTGAAGCGGAGCCGAGCACGTATATGGGTTTGTCTGTGAGTTTTTTTCCAACCTCTTCGCTTGCAAGGATCACCGCAGTGGCACCGTCAGATATTGGCGCAAAATCGTAAATTCCCAAGGGTCTGCGGGCGCTTTTCCTAGCCTCCAAAACCTGCTCCAAGGTTATTTTCTTGTGGAACTGGGCAAACTCGTTTTTTAAGGCGTTTAAATGGTTCTTAACTGAAATTTGTGCTAGGGCTATGTTTAGTTTTTCAAGGTTTTCGCCTTCTATACCATACTTTTTAATGTAGGCCCTAAGCATAAGCTCATGATTTGCTTCCGGAGTGCCCCCCGCGTAGTAGCTCCATGGATCCCCCAAAAGCATTAGGTCGTCGCGGATTTTATCCCATCTATCAGTCATCTTCTCTATGCCGCCTATAAGAACCAAATCGTATTTTCCAGCTTGGATGGCGTTGCACGCGTTTGAGAAAGCTGAACTGAAGGAACGGGTGAAATCCATTGGGACGTGAAGCTCCGTCAACTCTGAAAGGAAGCCCTCTTCCAATCCCAGCTTGTTCGTTATGAGAAGGAAATAGTCTGAAATATAGCATGCTTCAAGGTCTTTACGTTCCAGCCCAGCTTCCTCGGAGGCCCTAAGCCAAGCCTCCTCTATGAGCCTTTCAGGCTGCTTCTCGTAGTGTTCTCCAAACTTGGTCCTACCTGCAGCGACTATAACTGGACGTTTTGACATTGACGCTGCACCCTTTTTCCAGCAAATATCCCCAGACGTAAAGGCTTTTAAGTGTTTGCCAAAATCACGTCAATAACTTATAAGGCTTATTCACCAGCGGGCCTCCTCCTATTAAGATGCCACTAGGAAAATGGAAAAGCATGCTTGGTATGCACAACGACCACGTTTGGAAACGATCTGAGAAATGGAAAAGCTTGATGGGGTTTGCACATATGTGCAGGTGATGCACGGTGAACTTATGGAGGGAGCCAATTCAAGACGCGACGATAAAACAGACCTGGTTATAATTGTAATTTGAGGTATAAATTAGGATTGAAGTTTTTCTAGATTTTTCTTCACTGCCATGATAAATTCTTCTGTGGTGGCGATGCTTTTTACCGGCGGTTCAGAAACTCTAGCCACGTCGGCAGTCATTATCTTATCTTTTTCTATGGTTATTTTTACTGCCTTTTCTAGTTTCAAAGCAAATTCTACTAGTTCTCTGATGCCGTCCAGTTCCCCCCGACGTTTTAAAGCGGCAGACCAAGCAAATATTATGGCTGTTGGGTTGGTTGAAGTTTTCTCGCCTTTCAAATGCCTATAATAATGTTTTTGAACGGTCCCGTGAGCCGCCTCCGATAGGAAGTGCCCTTCAGGCGAAAAAAGGACGGAAGTCATGAGGGCCAAGCTGCCGACATAGGCCGTGGCCACAAAATCAGAGAAAACGTCGCCATCGTAATTTTTGCAAGCCCAAACGAAGCCTCCATCGGACCTAACTGCCCGAGCCAGTGCGTCGTCTACTAGGAAATAGTGGTAGCGAAGCCCAGCTTCCTCATACTTTTCTTTAAACTCTTCCATGTAGACTTTGTTGAAAATTTCCTTGAAACGAGCATCATAAACTTTTGAAATCGTGTCCTTGGCTGCAAACCACAAATCCAACATGTTTTCTAAGGCGTACCGGAATGACGCCCTTGCAAAACTTTCAATGGAAGAGTCTATGTTGTATATTCCCTGAATTACGCCGGCTCCTTTAATGCTTGGGAACTTAGCCTTAACTTCACTTCCGTCAACTTTTCTAACCACAAGCTCCGCCTCACAGGGAGTTTCAAATCTCAAGCCTACTCCGTCGTAAATATCTCCGAAAGCGTGTCTGGCAACAACTATGGGCCTTTTCCAAAATCTAACGGCCGGCGGCACGTTGCTTAGGATTATAGGTGCCCTGAAAATTGTGCCGTCCAACATGTTTCTAATCGTGGCGTTTGGACTTTTCAACTCCCTCTTAAGGTTGTATTCCTTAACTCTTTCAGCGTTAGGCGTTATAGTGGCACATTTAACACCTACGCCTAACCGCCTAACAGCCTCGGCGGCTTGAACCGTTATTTGATCGTTAGTTTCATCCCTCTTTTTAATGTGGAGGTCATAATATTCCACCTTCAAATCCACGTAGGGGGAAATTAGCTTATCCTTAACCCAGCGCCAAATAACCCGAGCCATTTCATCCCCGTCAATCTCAACGATGGGTTTTTCCATTGGAATTTTCCCGGTCACCTTTTTATGGCACCTCGATTAACGCTTCCTAATGCTCATCCGAAAATATAAATTAAGTTTCCCTATTTATAGCACAACAAAAGTCATTAACACACCTAGACAAATAATATATAATGTGTGGTTTCATGGGCCGTGGGGAAAAATATCGCCTAACAATATTAGTTAAGGAAATAAGGGGAAAATGTCCAGTTTTCAAGGTCGGTGACAAAATTGTTGTCGAATCTCCAAAGGTAGTTGTTGGGGAGACGGATAACCTTTGCATTCACGCTTTCAGCTGCATTCTCTCCATGATCGTTCCCTTGAGCCGCGGAGAAAGCTTCAAAAGCCTAGGCTTGGCAAGGGAAGAAGGGGAGATAGGATACTTCCAATGCTTGGATCCTGGGGCGCCCTACACGCAGGGCGGAACAGTGCTTTTTGAGATAAGGCGGGAGAAAATCTAAAGGAACTTTAGCAAAAGTTTTATTTCAAGATAAAAATTTAGAGGCTGTGATTAAAGATGACGCATGTCATGCATATCAAGCACGTCCTGAAAGTTGCTTCTGCCATAGCCCCAAAGTGGTTGTGGCCGAGATTTTTAGCCAACCTGGCTTTTGGCATAGTTATGTTTTTCGTCGAACTTCTTGTATTAACGATTGTCCTTTATCTGGCCGGACGAATTGTCGTAGGTGGAAAACGCGCCCTCTTCTCAGACGCTTTCATAATCGCGCTTTTAGGGAGCGTCCTGTCCGCATTGTTTGTGGCGTTTATACCATACAGCCTAATCGCCTTGCTTCTAAGCATTCTTGTGTGGCTTCTCTTGATAAAACGTCTGTTTGAAACAGGATGGCTTGGCGCCATAGCAGTCAGCATACTAACCATAATAATCTTTATAGCAGTCTTAGTGTTCATCGCGTTAATTTTCGGCATATTCCATTTGATCATGGAATGGTTTGTTTTTCTATGGCTTTAAACAACCTTCAGTGAGGTTTTTGGTTGGCAAACTTGGGGAGGCGTACAACCTTTTTAGGCCTCGCTTTTTCCATGCCGCCTCCAGGTGAAATCTTGACAGATAAGCTATCCCTATTTATAGGCGCTAATTTTGCTCAGCTAGCTTTTTCTTCAATTCCTTAATTAACTCTTGAAGTTTTGGGCTTAGCTCAACAGGGTATTTTGCAGTCCTCCGCAATCGCTTATACTTGTCCGGAAGCCTTGAAAGGTTTTCTAATGCCCTTTCTCTAATCTCCTGGAGAGACGGGAAACGATAGATCACTTTTCCTTTTTCCACAACTTTAACGAGCAACGGTTCTCCGTCCACTTTTTCATGGTCTAGAGCGATGACATCCTTTAAGAAACGCCCATTTTCATCTATGAACCTGAAAACTTGCTTTTTCCCTGGAAGGGTGGCTTTGCCTTCGCTTAGCTTCATAATGGGTTGAAACTCGCCCTTCGAGTCCATCTTTTCACAAAGCTTATAGATGATGTCGACATATGGCCTGTCAGCGGATGTCCCCATCTTTGTCCCCACCCCAAACATGTCTATTTTGGCCCCTTTCATCAACAACTCATTTATCTTGTACTCGTCGAGGTCCCCGCTTGCAAAAATCTGCACATAATTAAGTCCCCTTGAATCTAACAACTTCCTAATCTTTTTGCTTAAGGCCACCAAATCTCCGCTGTCTAACCTAACACCGCGAAGTTTAAACCCTCCTTTTTCAAGCTCCTTAGCAACAACTATGGCGTTTTCTGCGCCTTTGATACTGTCAAAGGTGTCTATTAGGAGGGTTGACCTCTCTGGAAAGGTTTTAACAAAGGCTCTGAAAGCCTCAATTTCATTGCTGAAAAACATTATGAAAGAGTGAGCCATAGTCCCGAAAACTGGTATACCATACAACATCCCAGCAAGAACGTTGGATGTGCCAGTACATCCGGCTATATAACTTGCCCTCGCTGCTTTTAACCCAGCGTCTGCGCCGTGCTCCCGCCTTAAACCAAATTCGATTACAGGCCTGCCCCTGGCCGCATTAACAACCCTTGAGGCTTTGGTGGCTATCGTTGTTTGAAAATTTATTGTGTTCAACGCGAAGGTTTCCAGAAGTTGGGCCTCTATTATGGGTGCCGTAACCCTAACAAGCGGCTCGTTGGGGAAAACTATGGTGCCTTCGGGGATAGCCCAGACATCACCGGTAAACTTAAATCGCCTCAAATAGTCTAAAAAATCGTCCTTAAACCCTTGGCTTTTAAGGAATTCGATGTGTTCCTCGGTAAACCTCATCCGCTCAATGAAACGTAAAACTTGCTCTAAGCCTGCAAATAGGAAGTAGGAGCGGTTTGGGGGGAGCTTTCTGATAAAGAGGTCGAAGGTTGCTGGTTCAAACCTTTTATTGTCGAAGTAGCTTGCGCACATGGTTAATTCGTATAAGTCGGTGAGCATGTTCATGTTTTCTTCGTCGACAAGCCCAAGCGACCCATTCATAGGCGTTACCTTAGCTCTCGGGGAATTATATCTCTTTCCTTCTCGTCTCTTTTCGTATCACGGGAAGGGACAAGTCTTAGTTGGACAGCCTCCAGCATATTCTGATTCTGCTGAAATAAATTTCTTTTCCGCAGCTTTCACCTCTCCTATGTATAGAACTTGTTCAGGTTTACTTCCGTAACGGAAAACCGTTACACCCTTACATTTAAGCTTCCAAGCCAGCTCGAAGACTGCTCTCACATCCTCAACTGTTGCCTCGTAAGGCATGTTAACGGTTTTTGAGACGGCATTATCCGTGTACTTTTGGAAGGCAGCTTGCATCCTGACATGCCACTCTGGGCTAATGTCTAAGGCTGTTACAAAAACTTTTCTTACATCCTCTGGTATTTTGTCAATTTTCTGGACCGAACCTGTTTTCGCTATTTCCTCGAGGATTCCAGCATCATAGAAGCCCCTTTCCTTCGCAATAGCTTCAAAAAGTGGATTAATTTCAAAAAGTCTTGTTCCATCCAACACATTCCTAATAAATGAGATTGCAAATATCGGCTCGATTCCGGAGGAACAGCCAGCGATTATGCTTATGCTCCCAGTGGGGGCTATGGTTGTAACAGTGGCGTTTCTCATGGCCTTATACTTATCTTTCCAAATGCTCTTTTCAAAATTTGGAAATGAACCCCGCTTTTCAGCTATTTCCTCAGACTTTTTATGCGCCTCCTCATCAATGAAGCGCATCAACCTCTCCGCAAGTTCCAAGGCCTGTTGGGAGTTGTAGGGTATCCTTAGCTTTATGAGCATGTCTGCAAAGCCCATAACGCCTAAGCCTATTTTCCTATTGGCTTTGGTGATTTTCTCAATTTCTTTTAAGGGGTACTTGTTAGCGTCTATAACGTTGTCTAAAAAGTGGACAGCGTTTCTAACTGTTTCTCGGAGTTTTTCCCAGCGAATTTCCCCATCCTCAACCATCCTTGAAAGGTTGATGGAACCCAAATTACACGATTCATAAGGTAGCAGCGGTTGTTCTCCACACGGGTTCGTGGCTTCTATTCTGCCGACCTCAGGTGTGGGGTTATGCCTATTAATCTCGTCAATAAACACTACTCCTGGGTCTCCACTCGCCCACGCTGATCTAGCGATTAACTCCCAAACCTCCCTGGCCTTGAGTTTTTTAGTCTTTTCATTGTTCCTCGGATTTACAAGCCAGTAATCCTCATCTTTCTCCAAAGTTTCCATAAACTCATCAGTTATAGCTACTGAAATGTTAAAGTTTGATAGAAAGCCTGGGCGCTGCTTGGAGGTTATGAACTCCAAGATATCAGGATGGTCCACTCGTAAGATCCCCATCATTGCGCCCCTTCTTCTCCCCCCCGCCTTTATAACTTCGGTGGCTGCGTCAAAAACCAGCATGAAACTTACCGGGCCGGACGCCACCCCTTTTGTGGACTTCACAATGTCGCCCTTGGGCCTAAGCCTTGAAAAGTCGAAGCCGACGCCACCCCCACTCTTTTCAATCAAAGCCATGTTTTTAACTGCGGTGAAAATGCTCTCTAAAGAGTCTTCTATAGGAATAACGAAACAGGCGGAAAGTTGACCTAACCTTGTTCCCGCATTGAAAAGGGTTGGGGAGTTGGGGATGAACTCAAGCCTCGCCATCATTCGGTAAAAGATTTCTTCACTTCCTTTTGGGTCCTCGCCATATTCTCTATCAACCCGAGATATTGCCCTAGCCACCCTCCTAAACATTTGGGCTGGAGTTTCAATTATCCGTTCATTCTCATCCCTCAACAAGTAGCGTTTCTTTAAAACCTCAAGTGCGTTAACCGTCAGCTTTGGTTCTTCTATTCCAAGCCTTTCCCTAAGCCTTCTTATTTCATCCTTCTTATCCCTATAAGCCTGATACTCTGAGGCTACCTTTTCATACCCCTCTCTTCTGAGAACCTCCACAACAACATTTTGAACATCTTCCACAGAAGGAATTTTCTCTTTAAACTTCTCTTCTAAAAGGCTGACCACTTTTAGGGTTAATTTCTCAGCTTTCTCCCCATCTTCAAGTTCAACGGCCAAAAAAGCTCTGTGAATTGCGTTTTTAATCATTTCAGGATTGAAACTTACTATCCTTCCGTCCCTTTTCCTTATTTTAGTAATCATAGCTTTTCAATTCAGAAATGAAGCAAAAATGCAATATAAGGTTTTGAAGATGGACTCGTCTGTCCAATTTAAATTGGGCTTCCTAACAATATTGGGAAACGCCTTCATTTTTAGACTTTAGATTTGAAAGTTTTATATACTGCCTTTGTATTTGGTAAGTCTGAGCGTCATGGCGGATATTTGCGCGATATGTGGGCTTCCTAAAGACTTATGTGTCTGTGGCGAGATAAGCAAAGAACAACAAAGGATCCGCATTAGATTTGAAACAAGAAAGTTCGGCAGGCCAACAACTATCGTGGAAGGCATAGATGACAAGGACACAGATCTTGGAAGTTTAGCACAGAAACTTAAAAGTTTCTGTGCTTGTGGAGGAACAGCCAAGAATGGGCAAATAATTCTCCAAGGAGACCATCGCGAGAAGGTGCGCCAATTTTTAATAAAACTTGGATATCCAGAAGAAAACCTAGAAGTTCAATAGGTGTTCCTAAAAACGGTGAAGCTGCTTGAGAATCCTACGAAATATGCGTGAGGTACTTAGGGCTATGAAACATCATGCTCCATCAAAAATTTATTGTCCAAAATGCGGTAGCCCCAACATCCGTTTGTCCAGCAGCCTTGATTATTGGCTAACTCCGAAAAAGTATGTGTGCGAAAACTGCGGTTACTTTGGTCCAGTAGTCATGGAGCTTGAAGAAACAAAAATTAAAAGCGGCTAGTCTGGCAATTCTAGGTTTAGCTGTTTCTTTAAGGTTTTATAACGGTTCCTAACTGTGACTTCTGTAACGCCAGCGGCCTCAGCAATATCCTTTTGAGTTTTCCTCTCGTTATTCTGTAAGCATGCTATATACAATGCTGCGGCGGCCAATCCCATGGGGTCCTTGCCCGCAGCAGCCCTTCTCTTTTTGGCTTCCCTAAGAATTTGAATGGCAAGTCCTTGGGTTTTGCCTGAAATTCCAATCTTTTCGGCAATCTTTGATATGTAAGTCATAGGGTCAGCGATGGGCATTTGAACGTCAAGTTCACGAAGTAAAAGCCTATAACAACGTGCCACATCCTTCTTATCCACTAGGCTTGCTTCTGCAATTTCCCTAAGAGTCCTAGGTGTACCGCTTCCCCTGCACGCCGCATAAAGTGCAGCGGCAGCTATCGCTGCAATTGATCTGCCGCGTACGAGGCCTTTGTCCAAGGCTTTGCGATATATAACAGCCGCTTTCTCCTTAATTGTTGGCGGGATGTAAACTTTGTCTGAAAGGCGATCAAGTTCAGCCATGGCCTGAGCGAGGTTTCGATCTATTGAAGAGTGCACCCTCGAGCGTATCTGCCATTTCCTAAGGCGCCACATCTGCAAGCGTGTTGCCAGTGGAAGTTTTCTTCCAAAGGCGTCGCGGTCGACTTGGCTTATGGCTGTCGATAAGCCCTTATCGTGAACAGAATAAGACGTTGGCACACCGACGCGGCTCCTCGATGCCTTCTCCTCCTGAGTGAAAGCGCGCCACTCTGGGCCCTTGTCCATCATCTGTTCATGAAGAACTAGCCCACACTCACCGCATACAGTTTCACCAGTGTCATAGTCATGGATAAGGTTTACACTACCACACTCGGGGCATTTATCCACGAGGCGTTGCCGGGTTACGCTTTCTTTTACGCTCACTTTCACCACGCTTCTGTTGTTAATAGAACCGTCACCGTTTCTAATTCCTCATCAATTCGGAATAGAAAGCAGCCATCCGGTCGGCTTTATCCACATGCCGTGTTTTTATATATAAGCTTTACGGTTCAAATCTAAATAATCGAGATCTTAAGAGATGCTAAGATAGGATGACGATCAACTGCTCAGCTATAAAACTTAAACATTTTTAACGTTAAGTCATAACTTAAGTCAAATAAACAAGTCCTTCGCAAATTTGAACATTAACTAAACTATCAAAAATTAGTGAGACTATCCTGTATGAAAAAGCTTCCAGAAAATATCCGAAAAACCCTAGAGAAAATTGTAAAGGACATGGCCCTAAGGGAGGATATTCACGGTTTAGGCCTGTTTGGAAGTTGGAGCCGTGGAGACGCTGATGCTTCAAGCGACGTCGACTTGCTTGTTATTACTAGAGGTAGCATTGAAGACGAGTACGTGGAGAGGATCGTGGTTAATGATCTATTTCTGGATTTAGACTTTATCCCATTGATGTGGATCCACGGACCAATACCCGTTGAGATAGACCAGAAACTTTATGAAGCCCAGATTCTTTATGACAAGGATTGGGCACTTGCAAACGCTAAGCTTTTAATGGCAAAATTTTACGGCTCGCCTGATAGGTTAGATATGAGAGTGCAATCCCACATAATAGACTCTGACATATATCTTAGCCGCGCAACCTCAGCTTTCTCAAAGGGAGATTTTAGAAGCGCTATGCTTTACGCTAGAATAGCCCTTGAAAAAGCATTAAGGATTTTGATGGAAATAACCTTTGAACCATTCTCAAACAGTAGATTCGTGGAAAAAGTTGAAGCCTCAACGAAAAAGCTTCAGATGCCCCAACTTTTTGAGGAGTATTTGGAAATAGCAAAATTAAATATGCTTAACGACGGCGTTGTGGGAGAAAAGGTTGAGCTTTTTAAAAAAATTTGGGATGAAATGAGCTTTATAGTTAAGCAGAGGCCCAAAACCCTTGAGAAAATGCATTTTAAAATTAAAGCTGAATTAAAATACTACCTCAGCCCAGCCTTTTTGCAGGGCGTAACCCGCCGAGTAAAGTCCCTAAAAGACTCCAAAAAATTTTCTGAAGCAACACATTACATTTATAGCGCCTTCCTCCCAATGGCTGAAAACTATGCCTTGTTAAAAGCCTCAGGAAAAGGGGAGAAAATAGATTATACATGTTTGGTAGGCGCCCTTGAAAGCTTAGAGAAGAACAATCCCAGGAACCACCAAAACACATTGAAGCTTCTAAACCTAACTGATGTAGACAAGGTAGAAACTGCAAAAGTCATTAAAAGAGTGAGGGAAACTGCAAGGAAAATACGTTATGAAAAGAAACATTTAATCAGAAACTACATATCTAAGTTAAAACAGCATTCCCCTTAAAGGGAAGCCCGGTGGTGTAGCGGACAAGCATGGCGGGCTTTGGACCCGCCGACGGGAGTTCGAATCTCCCCCGGGCTACCATGTTTTTAGGCTTTGGAAAAGCAGCCTCGCGCGCATCATCAACTTTTCTGTAAGGCTGGAAGGTAAATTTAGCGGTTGAACGGCTAACAGTAGTTCTGCTGCTAAGCCAAGGAATCTTGTAGAAAATTTTTTATGCTCTTAGAAGGAAAGTGCATGCGTTAGGTTAAAAGAGGGAGGAAAATGAATAGAGAGGAATTCTTGAGATACATTGACCACTTCAATAATAAGAGGTATGAGGCTGCAGTGAGCTATTTCAAACCTGACGTTACCATAGAATACCATGACAACGCCATCTATAGCGGAGGCTACACTTTGCCCCCTGCTAGAACGTTGCATGGTCCAAAAGAGTTTATTGAAAATTACAAGAGCCTCCACGAATATGTCGATGAGAAACTTGAAGTCGGTGTCCTCATGATAGATGATAAGCACATATTCGTTGAGTTATGGACGGAATTCTATTGCTTTAAGGATCCACCTCCGGGATCACGTCTCCAGTACAAGAAGGGTGACCTTGTCATAATGACGAATTGGGTGTTATACGACTTGGAAGACGACAAATTCAAACGCATAAGAATAGCCCACTTTAGAATGCACGACCCGAAGCAAACAAAATTCTTCAAAGACAAAATCACGAAATAAATATCATTGTTCCATCCCCTTTTTATTTTTCGGCTATATTTACAGCAAATCAACGTGTAAGCTAGCGATACGTTTAAATATCACTATTGATATCAGAGTTGACATCAATGGTGATAGAATGTTTGATTGTCCCCATGCCCTCCCACCCTTCAGACATTGGATGAGGCACATGGCAACAGTCCCGAAAGGGTTTCTACGCTATCAAGTGCTCGAGCTTTTAAACGAAAAGCCTCTTTCAGGATCAGAAATAATGAGCGAGATTGAAGAAAAAACAGGTGGATGTTGGAGACCTAGCCCGGGCTCAGTTTATCCTCTTCTGGCCTGGCTTCAAGACAACGGATACATACAGGAAGTCCCCACTCGAGAGAGTGGAGTAAAACGTTACATGCTCACTGATAAGGGTAAACAGCTTTTAGAAGAGCAGCGGAAGTTGAAAATACAGCCTGGAAAAGTACGAAAATTTTTCGCTCCGCCATTCTTCGGTGCCTTATGGTTCCGCATTCCAATAAAGGAGACCCACGAGCTTAGGGTTGCCATGAGTCGCTTCATTGATGCACTCTTAAGCCTAGGAATAAGCTTGGAAAGGAAGTTTTCAGAACAAGCCTTAAAAGAGGCATTAGCAATCCTAAACGAAGCTACCAGCAAACTTGAGGACATAAACAAGAAATTGTGGAGTGAAAGCACAAATGACCGAAGAAGTGATCAGGGCTGAGGGGCTAACGAAAGTTTTCAACAAAAGCCTAGTGGCGGTGGACCACATAAACTTCAGCGTTAAAGAAGGCGAGATCTTCGGGTTTTTAGGCCCAAACGGTGCAGGAAAAACAACTACAATTAACATGTTAATCACTGTACTGAAACCCACAGAAGGCACAGCCTCTGTTTTAAACTATGACATTGTAAAACAGGCGAACGCCGTTAGAAAAGTCATAGGAGTTGTGCCGCAAGAATACACAGCCGACGAGGAATTGACAGGATATGAGAACATAATGCTTTGTGCAGACCTTTACGGGATCCCCCGCGAGGTCTCCAAGAAACGCGCCCTCGAACTATTAGAGCTTGTGGAGCTAACCCAGTTTAAAGATAAGAAAGTTGAAACGTATTCCGGTGGGATGCGTCGAAGACTTGAACTTGCTTGTGGGCTAATTAACCGTCCCAAAGTGCTCTTTCTAGACGAACCCACTTTGGGTTTAGATGTTCAAACTAGAACTGCCACATGGAACTATATAAGGAGGCTTAGGGACGAGTATGGCATGACCCTCTTCATGACAACGCATTATTTAGAGGAGGCTGACGCCCTCTGCGACCGCATCGCCATCATAGACAAGGGAAAAATAGTTGCAACAGGCACTCCGAGCGAACTAAAGGACAGTTTAGGCGGCGATATAATAACAATAACGATAAAGGAGAAAGCTGATGTTAGTGATGTTATTCGCAGCGTCGAAAATGTTAAGGACGTGAAAAAGGAGAACGGTTCATACCGCATTAAGGCAGAGGCTGGAGAAGTAACGGCTCCCATGATAATTGAGGCTTTGCGAAAGAAGGGATACACTGTGACCAGGCTTTCGCTTACGGAGCCAACCCTAAACGAGGTTTATTTAGAGTATACTGGTAGAACGATACGAGAAACGGAAGAATCAAAAGAGGATTTTATGGCACGCAGAATCACTCTGGGGAGGGCTAGAACACTATGAGCAGGATGGATAAACACCGCCCAAACATGTTCCAAGGACTGTTGGCCCTAACAAACAGAGAACTTAAAAAATGGATGAAAGAACCGATGATCCTTTTGATGGCCATATTTCAGCCTATCCTTTGGATGGGACTTTTCGGCAAATCCATGAGCGGCATGTTTGCAGCCAACAGCCTTGGTAACATGCAAATACCCGATCAAATTCCGATTCCCGGAACTTACGTAACTCCACAAGTTAATGGAGTTGTATATGTAAGTGGCGCCTGGATTTCACAGATGCTTCAGCAGATGCTTTCAGAAACTGGTACAAAGGCTTTGCAGAACGTTTTCGGAGTCGCAGACTACTTTAGCTATATGGCTATGGGCATGGTTTCCATGATTGTCATGTTTACGACGATGTTTAGCGGCATGTCCATAGTGTGGGATAGGCGTCTAGGCTTTTTGGATAAAGTGCTTAGCACCCCAGTTTCACGGGCGGCAATAATCCTTTCGAAAGTGTTTAACGCGGCTCTTAGGGCCATGTTTCAAGCCACGATAATCATTGCATTAGCGGTTGTTTTCGGTCTGCAAGTCAGTTCCACGTTCACACCATTTAACCTTTTAGGCGTTTACGCTGCAATATTCCTCCTTTCCGTTGGGCTATCGTCGCTTTTCCTAGCTCTTGCCCTCAGATCAACTAAGCAGGAGACTCAAATGGCTATTGTAAACCTGATCAACATGCCCCTGACATTTACAAGCAACGCATTCGTTCCGATATCCACTATGCCTGAACTGCTACAACCCATAGCCCGCGTTAATCCCGTGACCTACTTGACAGATGCTGTTAGACAGCTCACGGTTTTACCCTTAAACCCCTCAGCATTGCTCGTTGACTTCGCCTACCTCGGAGTTTTCGCAGTTGTGTTTTCATCCATAGGCATAATATTATCGTGGCGATACCTAACCAAGTAGGCGCCAGCACGGAAAAGCATCATGGACGCGTTCCAAGAGTCACAGTAACCGTCATTATTTGATTTCCCCTAACAATTGTCACTACCACTGTTTGTCCAGGTGAAGTATTTTCTTCAAGGTACGCTGAAAGCGCGTCTAGATTGGTTATTCTTGCGCCGTCTATAGCTATTATGATGTCACCTCCAACTGTCACGTATTCACCTGCAATTTGCACTTGCCTAGTTCCGCCTCTAAGGCCCGCATTGGCCGCAGGTCCTCCGCTCATTACTTGAGTTATAAGCCATCCATATGTGACGTTTACGCCCATAACCTTCGCTATTTCGTAGGTCATATCCACTCCCATAGCGCCAAGCCATGGATGCCTATTATAAGAACCCGTTGTCACAAGGAAACTGATTTCCCGAAGGATAGTATTAGACGGTATTGCAAACCCCAATCCTTGAGAGTCGCTTACGATGGCTGTTGTTATGCCTACAACTTGGCCTTCAAGGTTTAGGAGGGGTCCTCCAGAATTGCCAGGATTCAATGGAGCAGTTGTTTGAATAACATTGGCTATTGGGTAGCCGCCTGTCTGTTCCTCGGTTATTGTTCTGCCCAACGCGCTTACTATGCCCACAGTCATGGATCCGGTTAGTCCGTAAGGGTTGCCGACCGCAATCACTATGTCGCCGACTTTTAATGTGGAAGAGCTAACAATCTCGAGGGGTTTGAACTCGCTTTCCGGCGCGTCAACTGAAAGCACGGCTAAATCCACGTAGGGATCTGTACCAAGCACGGTTGCTGCGTATCCATTTCCATTTACAAAAGTTACAGTCACATTAATTGTGTTTGCAATTACATGATAATTTGTGATTACAACCATTTTCCCGGAGAAGTTGTAGATGAAACCTGAACCCTGCACTTGCGAGTAGTGAGGGCGGCGAAAAATGTCATATTGGACTATTAAGCCGCGGATTACAACCACAGAATCCTTAACTTTTTCGTAAAGCCTTGAGAGCGAGGTATTTGCTCCCATAATGTAGGTGGTTGTGTTTATGATTTCGCGTGTTAACTGAATGTTTGACAGTTGCTCTTGGACTGTTGACAGCCTATTCTCCAAAGCGTTGATTTTCTTTAAAAAGGACATATAGCTGAGGGAGTAACCTACCAGTCCTCCAACAAATAAGCCTATTATGGCAACTGCAACCACAACAATCACTAAGACGCTTTTTGCACCTGTTTTTTGAGCACTTTCCACAGGTCCA
Organism: Bathyarchaeia archaeon; assembly: GCA_038865865.1. Classification (GTDB taxonomy): domain Archaea; phylum Thermoproteota; class Bathyarchaeia; order Bathyarchaeales; family Bathycorpusculaceae; genus JANXEP01. Next base: position 23,187 of record JAWBZV010000015.1, read on the forward strand.
CCCCGTTTTACAACCTTATTCTTCTTTGAAACACGTCTAAACCTCACAAATGCTAATAACAAACAAACAGAAAAACTTGAGGTTATGCCTAAAGCTACAAAGAGTCATTTTACTTTCGGATTATGGTTTTCGTTAAGATCGTTATCTCTGTCACTTTCACATTTTCAAGATCAACCCTCACAATGGCACGCCCAGTGGTACCCTTCTCCAGCGTCAGGATGGCACCTGTTGCCTTTACACTAACCGTGCCGTCTCCTGTAACCACAGCCTTTACTATGGGGTTAACGCGGGTAATGTTATATCCCTCGTTTAGCAGGTTCTGCACGTCCACGTCGCCTTTGGCAATGTTAATTACATTCGCTTTAAACTCGTCGCTGACGTCGATAAATCCGCAGCTGAAACAGCATCGTTTACGCATTCCGCCATAAGGCATGCCTTGCATTTCCAAGCTCAAGTTTCCAATGAACCATCCCGCGCCACAGCCCCGCCACTGTCCCCCATTAACGGGTGTTTGCGCTTCGGCGACGGAATAACCCATCAAAACGATGCCACCTATAGCGGCCACTGCAACCACAACCAACAAAAGAATTAACGCTTTCCTCCTATCTATTTCCAACACCTCCTTACCCACAAGTGCTGTTAGGCACTTCATGCATGCAAAAACGGCAAACATTATTAAAGGATTTTCCAGAATTAACTCCAATTCATTTCCAAATCTGTTTAGAGAAGACATGTTTTTATTGCGAGCTCAAGATAAGTTTTAATCAAATTTGGAGCCATACAAATGTATGCTGACAAGCACACACTGAGGTACTTACTTGGCTGGCTTATCGCGGGAACAAGGGGAGGATTAACCCGGGCAAAAATAATTATGGCATTGAAGGAGGCCCCAAAAAACGCAAATCAGCTGGCAAGCCAGCTTGAATTGGATTATAGGACAATTAGACACCACCTTGAAGTCTTAAAGAGAAACAGGATAGTAGTGTCTGCGGGGGAAGGCTACGGCACCACGTATTTCTTATCTCCCGTTATGGAGGAAAATTACACAGTGTTTGAGGAAATTTTGAAGAAAATTTGGAAAAAATAGAAAAGGAGGTAAAGCGAATAATAGGTGAAATGAGTCAAAAATCGAGGATCTGGCTTCTGCTTATACTGCTGCCAATTCTAGTATTGGTGGCTGTGTTAGCAGCTGTATGGGCTGCTTCAACCTACTGGTCGCCAAGATTCCCGTGGCAACCGAGACACCCGTACAACGTTCCCGGAGACATAGAATTCTTTTACATAGCAAAAACGGTTATCTCCACAATAAATGTAACCCTCCTGATTTTCTTGCTAATAGTCTACGTGGATATTTACCGAAAAACACGCTCTGAATTCACAGTTGGACTGATAATATTCGCGGCAACGCTTCTCCTTTATGCTCTTGCTTCTAACCCTATAGTGATAAGGGCTTTCGGCTTTATGCCCTTCGGTCTTGGACCGTTCGCCTTATTGCCGGAACTGTTCACATTTATGGCGCTTGGTGTCTTACTATACCTCAGCATCAGATATTAGTAGCCTGCGTTTTGGCAAGCTTTATTTCCAGAAGTTTCCAGTGTATAATAAGTGGGCGTGTCTATGGATAAAATTGAGGTTTTGGGGATGATAATTGCAGTTTCCTTCTTAGGCGCGGTCGGCAACATACTCTTTAAAATTGGAACTAGCAAATGGGGTTTGATACCTCCCCAGCGTTTTCTCGATATTTCCTTCAGCATTCAATATCTCTTCACACCTTCAATCTTCTTAGCTTTAGTCATTCTCTTCTTGGGAAGATTTTTAATAGGAAGTCCTTTATCGGCTTTGGGCGTAACACAAACATTTGTAGCTGTAACAGTCTTAAGCCTCGTATTCACGTTAGCGTTAGAGACGTTGATCCTCAATCAAAGATATGATGTGTGGACTTACGTTGGCATCGTTATAGGGTTAGTATCTGTGGTGTTAATCTCGCGGGGAACATCAGCATCGACCATCTAAATTTAGGCGTAAAACATGAGAATGTTTTCAGAATCTGTTAAACTTCCAAAGGAGAAAAAGACATCGATATTTCCAGCTAAGAGAATTCTAATTTTATTTTTAACATGGAGCGTCATAACCGTTCTCTTAAGTTCCTTTTTAATCCACACCATGCTCATCACCGAAATTGAAGAGTATAAAGCTCAAGTGAAGAGCCTCCTTAAAGAAGCCATCAAAATTTTTAAGGATATTAGAGGCTTTTCCCTCGAAACTGTTGAAGTTGAAGTTATTACTATTGAGTGGGCGAAGGAGAATTGGGGAAAAGCCTATGCAGAGCCAGATATAGCCAACATACACAGGGAGGAAACAATCTACAGAGCCCTTTTCATGATTTCGGAAAGTGAAAGTCTCTATGAGGCTAGAGTTGAATGGTGGGGCATGGTGGTTTCTGCAGTTTGGCTGAATAAGATTTACGTTGTGAAGGAATACTTTAACCCCTCAGACAAGTTCAACTCTGAAAAAACCCTCATACACGAGCTTACCCACATAATGCAGAGCAACTTTTCCATTCCATATACGCCGACGTTCGACGGAGAAAAAGCCAGAGCAGCCTTGATTGAAGGAGACGCCCGTCTAATGGAGGAAGCCTACGCAAACCAAACCATAAAAGGCAGCATCACGCTGCAATTTGCCCCAGCAAAAGCTTACAGGGAGTATCCGGAAATTTCCTTTGACAGCGAACCCAAGGCACTTCCAGAGTCAATTTCCCGCTTAAACTATTTTCCCTACGAGTACGGCTTGAAGTTTGCTAAGGCGCTTTATTCGAAGGGAGGGTGGGAAATTATTAACATGGCCTATGGGAACCCGCCAACCACAACGGAACAGGTGATGCATCCTGAGAAATATTTGGCTAATGAGACGTGCATAGAGGCGGAATCGCCACCAATAAGCGGGGAGGACTTGCAAGTTATGAAAAATGAGAGGTTCGGCGAGTACTTCATACTTGTCATGTTGAACAAATGGATTCCGTCAGCTGAGGCTTCAAAAGCTGCAGAGGGGTGGGGCGGGGATAATTTCACATACTACGAGCGGGGTGACGATTATCTTTTCACCTGGAACATCGTGTGGGACTCAGCGGAGGACGCTTCAGAGTTTTTCACGGCGTTTCGGTCGATGATGAGAGTGGTTGGCGCGAAGGAAGAAAGCCAAAACTTTTGGGAGAAAAATGGCAGATACATATCGTTAAAGTGGATAGGAACATCAACGATCATCGCAGGTTCCGCTAATAAGACTCTGTTGCAGAAAACCATAACGTAAAAGCCTCTTGTAGAGGCGTATGCCTAATGAGCATGGCTGAAATGCTGAAGAAAAATGCTTTTCGTTGTTTTGTTCCTAATTCCCAACGTCGTCTCTTTCACGCCGAACCCGTGGGACATGTATAAGTTCTTTCACTTCTCATGGATTCCAATATCTATATTGAGTGGAACTGCCTTAGCCAGAATGAAGGGCGCGGCGGCGATTCTGCTTCTTACGCTATCCATATTAGCCTCTGGAAGTGTAATCCTCTACAATGTTTCAACTAACTATCTTGGAGCCAGCTGGGATGAGTATAACGTGGGAATGTGGATTAGAGAGAACACAGAGGAAAATCTGTATTTCTAACTCATTATTCTATACATTCGCCTCCATCAATGATAGGGGGAAGGTTGCGGGTTCTGTCCTATTTGAACTGGCCCCACGGCCACGGAGTTGGGCTTGACGAAATTTTTGAGAGGGTGGAAGATGTCGATAAAGCATACATGGGAAGCGCGAAAGATCTAATGGAGGTCGTTAAAAAATACGGTGTTAAGTATGTTTATGTCGGTTTTGAAGAGCTTAAAAATTACCCCAATTGCGCATTAAAGTTTGATAAGATTGAATGGTTGAAGCTTGTTTATGAGGAAGTTTTAAAGTGTACAAGGTGGCTTTAAACAACTAAAATTTGTGGGAGCGGCTGCGAGGCGCCAATGCACAAAAAGTTTGCAACTCCCCTTATTACTGCTATTTTAGCCGTGTTAACGAGTAAAGTTTTAATTTTTTCCTTAGGCTTCGTAACGACGTACCTCAATGAAGGGCCTGCACCTCCATTAGAAACATTGATGCGGCAATTCTGCCGTTGGGATAGCCCGCACTACATTGATATTGCCAAGTACGGGTATGTCAACGTTGGAGAGCTGCGTTTCTTCATTGTGTTCTTTCCTCTTTACCCCCTTTTGATTAGGCTGACGACTTTTGATTGGCGGTACGTAAACCTCTCCGCCCTACTAATTTCAAACCTGAGCTCAATTATTGCGGCATTATACTTATTCAAGCTTGCTAGATTGGACTTTGAAGACGACACGGCCAAGAGGGCTGTTATTTATCTCAGCATCTTCCCGACGGCCTACTTTTTGTCCGCCATATACACCGAAGGCCTTTTCCTAGCTTTAGCCGTGACTTGCATTTACTATGCTAGGCGTGGAAAATGGTTTTCAGCGGGTTTTCTTGGAATGCTTGCCTCCCTAACAAGAATTACAGGAGTTTCCCTTTTGCCAGCATTAACCACTGAATACTTTTCCCAGCGGGGATGGAAATTAAAAAATTTGGATGCCAGAGTTCTTTGGCCTTTTTTGACTTTGGCAGGTTTTATGGTGTATCTTGCCATAAACTATCAGGCTATGGGAAACTTTTTCGCATTTGTCGAGGTTCAGAGGGAGCATTGGTATGAGACTTTTGACCCGCTTTTAGGCTTGGAAAGGGCTTGGCAGTGGACTATTTGCGCCCCGTTTCCTGACAACCTAATGCTTGGCGCCGCACAGTTGACCTTCGCAGCCTTAGGTTTATTGGGAATAATATTAGGTTTCCTTCTGCACCTTCGCCCTTCATACAATGTTTACACGTTTTTCGCATGGGCCATGAGCGTGTCGATGAGTTGGTGGATAAGCATGCCACGTTACATGCTTGTCCTTTTTCCCCTCTTCATCCTCTTCGGCATCTTTGGCCGCCGGAAAGCATTCAATTATGTGACTGCACCCATTTCTTTGACGCTTTTATGTTTCTTCACAGTTTTATTCTCCAGAGGCATGTGGGCGTTTTAGACCTAAAAAATTCTATAAAGCCTAAAGGTCTCCTTATTATTGGAGATGAATAATAGTTGAGTGTTGACAGGCGAGACTTAGCAACCATAATAATGTTGTCCCTTGCATTTTTCGCAATGGCCGTTTGGAATCTAGGTATGACCAGCGTGCCCCTCAGCACGTGGGCCCCCTCCGAAGGAGAAAGTTTCTACATAGATTTTGGCAGTCCAAAGAACATAAGCGCCATATATGTGTTGCTAAAAGGCGGAGAAATTGATGCCAGAGTTTACACAGGCTCCCCGGGAAACTGGAGCGGGGGGAGAACGGTTTCCCTAAGCGACTACTACTGCTGGAGGAAAGTGGAGCTTAATGGTGAAACTAGATTTGTAAGGTTCGTTTTCGGCCCCTCTCGGGGGGAAATTGCAGAGATAGCAGCGTTAAGCACCACTGGAGAAAAAATTGTGATACATGCCATTAGAAGCGAAAAAGGTGATGATGAGGAACTCGTAAACCTGATAGACGAGCAGGAAAAGGTTGAATGCCCGCCCACATACATGTCTGAAACATATTTTGATGAAATCTACTACGTGAGGGCTGCTGAAGACTATATAAACCTAAGAGATCCTTTTGAGTGGACCCATCCGCCCCTAGGAAAATTGATTATAACAGCCTCAATTCTTGTTTTTGGATATAACCCTTTTGGCTGGCGGATCATGGGGGTGATTTCTGCGACATTGATCATTCCCGTAATTTATGTTTTTGGGAAAAAACTTTTTGGAACCTGGATTGGTGCGTTTGCGTCAGCTTTTCTTCTAATGTTTGATTTCATGCATTTCACCATGGGGAGAATTGCAACAGTTGATACTTATGTTGTACTCTTTTCACTTACTTCACACTTTTTCTTTTTCATCTACTTCCAAAACGTGTTGAAAAACGGATGGAAAACCTCGACCTTTCCCCTTTTCTTAGCCACGCTGTTTTTTGCCCTCGGATTCTCGACTAAATGGTACACCGTTTATGGCTTTCTTGGACAGGTTTTCCTCCTTCTACTACTCAGAGTGAAGGACATAACCGCGGTTAAAGAAGGGTGGGTTGCACGGTTAGAAACATTCTACAGCCGCCCATTTCCCCAGTTTGTATTCTATTTGGCGATTGCGGTGGCGGTTTATCTCTTCACATATGTTCCCCACTTGTTAATAGGCCGCACCTTAACAGACATTTATAACCTTCAACTTTCCATGTACACTTACCACTCAACGCTTACGGCTACACACCCATTCTCATCGCCGTGGTGGAGTTGGCCCTTCCTTGTAAGCCGGTGGCATCGTGTGCCCGTGTGGTTCTACGTTTCATACTTGCCCGGTGACATGGTTTCGACAATCGTGGCTATGGGGAACCCTGCCGTTTGGTGGGTTGGCTTCGCCTCAGTTATTTGCCTAGTTGAAGAAGCTGTTAAGAGGAGAGATTATGTGTGCGGGTTTGTTTTGACGATTTTCTTTTCTCAGTGGCTTCCCTACGCGGTTATTTCAAGGTGCCTCTTCCTCTACCACTTCTATTTCAATGTTCCACTCTTAATTCTAGCAACCGTGCACTTTTTGAACAAGTCTTGGAACACGCGGTGGGGTAAAGTGTTTTGGATTTGCTACTTTATTGTTGTGGCAGTGTTATTCGCCCTTTTTTACCCTGTCATCTCGGGTAGTCCCACATCATACTGGTGGCGGGACAGACTAAGATGGTTTAACTGGTGGTTCTAAAGGGATAATAATGGGTGAAAAAAGTGAGAAAAAAGTGGAGGTTTCCCTGGTTCTCCCAGCCTACAACGAAGCCAACAAGATAGAAGAGGCAGTAAAACAGACTATTCAAGCCCTCAAGGAAATTGCAAGCTCCTACGAGGTAATAGTAGCTGAGGACGGAAGCACCGATGGAACGGACAAAATTGCAGCAGAACTTTCAAGGAAATATCCCAATGTTAGGCATATACACAGCAACAGACGCCTTGGGAGGGGTCTTGCCCTAAAAAACGCCTTCGAAAAATCAAGGGGAGAAATTCTAGCATTTATGGATGTAGACTTATCCACCAACATAAAGCATCTCAAAACCCTTGTAGAATCAATAAGAGGGGGCTTTGATGTTGCAATAGGGTCAAGGATGCTTCCCGAAAGCAAAGTTGAGAGGCAACTATCCAGAAAAATAGCCTCAAAAATTTACAATTTCATGGTACGCAAGCTGTTAGGCTCGGAAATCAAAGATCATCAATGTGGGTTTAAAGCGTTCAAAAGGGAAGCGATCCTAAAAATTTTAAAGGAGACAGAGGCAACCCACTGGTTCTGGGACACAGAAATCCTCGTTAGAGCCTTCCATATGGGTTACAAAATAAAAGAAATTCCAGTGGAATGGAAAAGTGGAAAAGAAACGAAGGTGTGCCTCCTCAAAGACTCCATTACGATGGCACATCAGCTCATTAAATTTTGGTGGAACCTGAAACACCCTTCCATTGGAAAGGAATAGTTATTGGTGTTGTGTTTGGGAGTGGTCAAATGATGCGAATTTAACAGGCAGAACCATGGCCAACACCACCACAATACAACAACGGCGTCGTTTAGCTGCAACAAACAGAGTTACTCTTAAAGTTTAATTAGTGTTTATGATATGTAATTCAATGTACAAGTAACATGTGGATCCCATTGTGGGAGTGACCTGGTTGCCTGTTGAGGTTGGTTTGGAGTTGTATGGTGAAAAAGGCGTTGTTTTGCCGCTTTTCACTGGACATGTGGCTAGGGGTTTGTTATTGCATGTTGTTAGACAGGTGGATCCAATTGCGGCTGGCGTTTTGCATGAGTTGGATGTTTCTAAGCCTTACAGTGTTACGCCTTTGCATTTCCGAAGTGTTTCGCGGGTTGGGAACGGTTTTGTGTTGGATCCCGCCCATCCCTGTCGTGTGGGTTTCAGGTTTTTGAGGGATGATTTGGCGGGTTACGTGTTAAGGTTTTTTGAGAGGCAGAACAATGTCCTGATTTTTGACACTGTCTTCCGCATAGCTTCTTTGAGCATTAAAAGTAAAAGTTATGGAGATTTGGAGCGTGAAGCCAGCGCGGTTGAGCGTTTTAGGCTTATTTTTGAGACGCCAACCTATTTGCCATGTTTGGGCAGCAGTTATCGTTGGATGTTCCCTGATGCGGTAAGAGTCTTTTCTGGGTTGATGCGTGTTTGGAACAAGTTCAGTGACGGTAGACGTTTTGGTAAAGAGGAGTTCTTGGCTTACAAGGAGTGGTTGGCGAAAAATGTTGGGGTTTGTGGGTATAGGCTCGGGACACGGTTGGCTGTTATGCGGGATAAGAAGGCTTTGGGGTTTACTGGATGGTGCGCCTATGAAATGGGGGATTTGGAAAGCGAATGGAATAAGGTGACGGTTATGCTGGCTAAATATGCGGAATACTCAAACATAGGGGGAAACAAAACAGCAGGATATGGAGTAACAAAATTTACAATGCAACCTAAAGTTTTGTAAAGAATTGTGGTGCATTCTGTAAGCCAAAAATTTTATGCTCTTTCTTTTTAAGCTCATAATTTATTTTAA